>NZ_FOMM01000022.1:0-125466 GCF_900112625.1 Methylobacterium sp. 13MFTsu3.1M2 | reverse complement strand
CGGTCGCGATAGGCGTCGACGGTGGAGCCGAGCTCGTCGAGGCTCTCGGCACCGTGCATCGCCAGGGCGGCCGCGTTGGCGTAGGCGATGGTCTGGTCGAGCTCGACCAGGATCACGCCCTCGCTCAGGCCGGCGATGATCTGCCGGAGCTCATGCCTGTCGACACCCGCCGTCACGATCCGTCCGGTCCCCGCCGCCTCGACGCCGCGCCCCTCGCAGCGGGGCACAAACGGGTTGCGCGCAAGCAGGTTCCGCCCGATCCGCGATTTTCACTGGTATACCTGCATCATTGACGTCGTCGAGATCAACCAGAGATAAGTCCGCAGCCCTCCCGCGAGATGTCGTGCCCGTCGCGACGCTGTCTCCACCCCATCGAGCCCAGAGCTTCACCGTGAAGCCCGCTGTCGAAGAGCGCGATCCGGCCGGCGCGTCCGATCGCGTCATCTCGTATATCCAGGCGCAACTCGGTCATCGGCTGCGCCAATACTATTCAGAAGTTGCACCGATCGAGATGAGCTCACGGCTGGCCGGCGTGCTGGGCCGCCTGTCCGCGGCCCTGGATGCCGCCGAGTCCGAACGGCAGGTTCCCGGTGCGTTCAAGGACGATCTGATCGCCCTGGTGCCAGGCCTGCGCCGCTACGCCCTGTCGCTGACGTTCGACGGTGTCGAGGCCGACGATCTCGTGCAGTTCACGCTGCTCAAGGCGTGGGAGCACCGGCAGCGCTTCCAGCCCGGCACGAGCCTGGTGGCCTGGCTGTTCACGATCTTGCGCAACGGCTTCATCAACGGACGACGCAAGCGACGCTTCGAGGTCCCCGATCCCGACGGCGCGCACGCCGTCACCCTCTCCGAACCGGCCGCCCAGGAGCACAGCATGGGTCTGAAGGAGGTCCGGGCCGCGATCGACCGGCTCGACCCGGCCTATCGCGAGGCGCTGATCCTCGTGGCCGTCGACGGTCTACCGTATGAGGCCGCGGCCTCCGTGATCGGGTGCCCGGCGGGCACGGTGAAGAGCCGGGTCAGCCGCGCCCGCGACCGCCTGCTTCACGAGCTGGGCGAGCGCTGACACACGCGCGACTCCGGTGGCCAGCGCAGGATGCTGGGCCATGGTCGCGAGCCAGCAATCGCGGGGACGCGAACGCCGCCCCCGATCGATCAGGCGGAGCGGCGGTCGGGCCGTGTCTGTGCGGGCGTCCGCTCGATGGGCAGGCGCGCGACCGAAGCCCCTCTGGCATCGCGCACCACCAGCACCCAGTCCTCCGCGTAGCCCTCGTCGGCGAGCTCCTGGACCATGTCCCGGATCACGCTGCGGGCGTCGTCGAGCGCCTGGTCGATGCTCGTGGCCTCGATGCCGATCTCGTCCTTGATGATCTCGCGACCGTGCTCGATGTCGAAGTAGAGGCGCCGCGGAACGAGCCGAAAGTCGCTGCGGTCGCCGCTCGTGAGCCTGTCGATGTCGAAGATCTTCGCCGGATCCCGCGAAGTCCGGGACCTCGCGACCTTCAGGAGCGCGAGTCCGCCACCCACCAGTACGGCGGCTGCACTGGCGACACAGGACGCGAGTATTATCGTGTAGAAGCCGAACGTTTGCCAGCCAAAGGCAAGCACAGGCAATCCGCCGCACAGGGCGGCTAAGATGACAACCAGCGGCATCCCCCCGGCCCTCGATCGCGCGTTGGCTCTCCGATGTGGGGTATACGGCAAAACTCCGGTCCGCAAGAACGTCCTGACAATCGGTGCGCGTTCGACGGGACAGGCTGAAATTAACGCTACTCGAGCGACCGACGGATCGAGTATCCCGCGTGAAGAGCGAACACAGGGCGCCGAAATCCGTCTCGCGCGGTAGCTGGTCGATGGTTCATCCAGCGATCGGAACGCGGTCGAGCGCTCGGATCGCGAGATCTGGCGCACGCGGAGAGGCACAATCTCGTGAGCCTGCACGTGTCGACTGACGGGACCTCGCGCGCCACGCACCGCGCAGTCTGATCGAAAGCCTATCGGATCTCAGCGGCGCCTTCGCCCGGGCCGGTAATGGATAGGTCGCCGATGTCCCATGCCGTCGGCCATCCGGCGCGCCCAATCACAATGACAGCATCCCCGCCAAACCCGGACATAAATCAACTCGAAGTTGTTGTCAGCAGCCTCATAATATAAGAGTCCGATCTGAAACACTAACTTCTGCGCGAAATTTCCCAATTATACAGCGATTCGTCCACAGGCGGCTCCGACGAAATCCTCACATGAATGTATTTCTCTCTCCGCTTGGCTTAGGATATCTCTGAACAGTGGAGATGCGCGATCACGCCTGTCGTTCTGTTGGGCTCGTGCGCGTTAACGGAGTGGGTTGGTGGACAACAGCGACGCGGCTCGCGCGACGACTATCGAGCAGCCCGACCTCCCACTCTCCGATCGGGTCGCGGCCATCGACGCCAAGCTCGACGATCTCTTGGGACGCATCTCGGCGCTGCAGACACACTGCTACTATGACTCGATCAATTGGAATAACTTTAAGGCTCGATTCGATCGATTCGTCCTCGAATGCGAGGATCGGCAGCGAGATGTCTTGGAGACCTTGATCAGAGGAAGCGCGGTCGAACCAGTCGACTTGCGTGTCGCGACAGCGAACCCGCTTGCCGGCGACACGCCCGACCATCTGTTTCCGCGAGGCACAGCCGCTGACAACACGCGCTCGCCCCGCTTCGTCGCGGCGTGCGAAACCCATTTCGGTTTCCCCTTGCGTCACCTCGATATCGGTTCGGCCGGCGGAGGGCTCGTCTGGGATTTCACACGGCGCGGACATTTCTCGATCGGGATCGAGGGCTCGGACTGGTCGCGGAAGGAGCAGCGCGCCGAGTGGCGCACC
Source organism: Methylobacterium sp. 13MFTsu3.1M2 (assembly GCF_900112625.1). NCBI lineage: Bacteria > Pseudomonadati > Pseudomonadota > Alphaproteobacteria > Hyphomicrobiales > Methylobacteriaceae > Methylobacterium > Methylobacterium sp. 13MFTsu3.1M2. The sequence goes on along the minus strand of NZ_FOMM01000022.1, from coordinate 122,603 downwards.
ATTCCGGACCGGCTGTTCACTGCCGACGTACGTTTCCCGTTTCGCGTCGAGGACGGCGCCGGCGCGGTCCAGCAATTCGATCTGGTGACGGCCTGGGAATTGTTCGAGCACATACCGGAAACGGACCTGCCCACACTGCTGCATTCGATCCACCAGCACCTGAGACCGGGTGGGGTCGTGGTGGCCTCCATCGCGACCTTCGCGGATTGCGACGCGGCGGGTCACGAGTTTCACGCGACGATCCGCGATCGCACTTGGTGGGAGACCGCCTTCGCGGCGTCAGGACTTGACCCGGTCCAGAGCCCGTTCCAGCTTCGCGACTATCCGCGTGGTTCGGGCAATCCCCGCGCCTGCGACTGGGACGCACACGCCAATCCGGAACTCGGCTTCCATATCGTAGCCAGACGTCAACCGGAAAACGCACCGCGGACAGGCACGTAGATCACGTCTCGATCCGGTGATGGCTCGGCACCCACCAGCCTCGATGCGCGATGGGCTGCGGCGGACGCTTCGCAATACCGCGCCTCCACTCCATCGCGCATAGCGAGGATCGGATCCAGTCCTCCGCGAACGGTCAACGCTCGCGGCTCGAGCGAGCCACCGACACGCGAAGCTATCGACGTAGCGCGGAAGCCCGCGGAAGCTGCGGGGCCCAAGATCGATCTCGCGCCGCGAGCCAGCGACACATCTGACGCTGAGACTTTCGTGCCACCTCGAAATCGGTTCGCCGGACTTGCGGCCTCACCCGCAATGGTAGACCGAGCACGAGCCCTGACGTGCTCGGATGGCCCATGAAGTTCCGATTGCCCCTCTCATCCAATCAGCGCCGCCCCCTGTTCGGCAACCCGCTCCCCGGCTTCGACCCGGCCTACTACCTTGATCGCAACCCCGATGTTCGCGAAGCCGGCCTGGATCCGCTGAAACACTTCCTCGAACATGGCTGGAAGGAAGGGCGTGACCCGAGCCCAGGTTTCAGCACGACAGGCTATCTGGCCGCGAACCCGGACGTTGCTGTCGCGGAACAGAATCCGCTGCTCCACTTTCTGCAGAACGGTCTTGCCGAAGGACGAAGCGGTTTCGCCCGCGGCGCCTTGTCGATGGGTGCGGTGACACAGACCGGATCTGCACCGGCTCGCGGCACGCCCGCATCGCCGGGAGGGCATGATCCCGTATCGCTGCAGGGCTTCATCGACGAGGCCGACCACAGCCGGATCCGCGGCTGGGCCTTCACGCCCTCCACCCCTCACTCACCGACCGTGATCGCCATCGTCGTCAATCAATCAACCGTCAATACGGTCATCGCGGGCAAATTTCGTCCGGATCTACGCGAGGCGGGTATCGGAAACGCGCATCACGGCTTCACATACGCGTTCTTTCCACCGCTGCGCAAAGACGTGGAGCAGACCATCGTGCTTCGCCGCAGCGCGGATGGCCAGGAATTGGCCCGGGCTGTCCTGCCTCCGGGGCGTCAGCTCTGATCGACGGGTCCTCCCCGCTCGCAGGAAAGGAGCTATGCGGCCGACGTCAGACCGCGATCATGGAAGCTGGCTTGGGCGTCAATCCTTGCATTCCAGATCGCCGGTGAGCAGAGGCTGGGCATTGGCGGTCGCCGGCACCGTCCCGTCCATGCTGTAGATGTAGACTTTCGGATCGGCGAAACCGATCCGTCCCTGCACGGATCGACCGGTCGCCCGGTCGAATCCTGTCAGGACCGTATCCTTGAACGGCAGGCAGGGAAGCGATGCGGTGATGTAGCCCGAGCCGCCGACTACCCTGACGTCGAGCCGGATGCCGAGGATCTCGCGACCGAATCGGCGGTAATCGGCCGTTGCCGAAACAGTCGCGGCGGCTGTACCACTGCGGGCGACGACGGGCGTGTAGACGGTTCGCGCGAGGTTCGTCGTAAAGCCCGTATTCCCGATGGGCTGGCCGCTGTCATCGGTAATATTGACGCCCGCACCATCTTCCCATTTCGGCGGCGCCTCACCGCTCTCGGTATTGTATTTGGCCACGACATTTCTGACGCTCGGCCGAGCGCCCCCGCGCGCGACCAGGCCACCCGTGGCGGAGATCGTACCGAAGCGATTGGCCCGCGCGGCGGACGGCGACGTCCAGGCTCCGGCCTTCAGGTCGATCCCGATTCCGGTCCGTCCTTCGCGATCGGCGCGGATGAAGATGAACTCGTTGGTATCGGCATTGCCGATCTCGAACCCTGTTCCCTCTTGGGTCAGCGTCAGAACGTTGATCCACTGACTCGAGTTGGTGTCGAGCCAAGGCGATCCAGGGCCGATGCGGACGCCCTGCGCGCGCAGGCTCGCTCTGCCCTGCTGCGTCACGCGCAGCTTCCACTCGTTCTGCGACGTATCGAGGAACGAGGACGCGGCGTTGCCGGAGTTGGCAACGGTAATGGCTACGTCCCGCGTCCCACCGATGTCGGAAGGCCGGACAGTCAGGACATCGCCCAACACGTAATTCGATCCACCTTCCGTAACGTCGATGGTGGACACGGACCCGTCCTTGACCGTGATCGTTGCTTTGGCGCCCTCTCCTGTGTCGATGCCGGCGCTCACCAGGGAAACACCGGAGTAGGTCCCGCTCCGGCCGCCGGAACCGGGTGTGAACGCCGCCCAGACGGATCCCGTGAGGAGGCCCTTGGCGAGGGGACCACGAGCCTCGTCGACGTCGATATCGACGCCCGGACCGGTCGTGTCCCGCACCATGATGTCGATCCTGGAGTTCTTCAGCCCGCGCACCAGCAGTCCGGTCTTCGCTCGTCCATTCCCGTTCAGCGTCAGGTCCGAGAGCGTCACGGCGGTCACCGGTGTCTGGGGGGTCATGCTCCGAAGATCGAGCATCACGACACCGAGCGCACCGACCCATTTCAGCTCGGTTCCCGCGATGGAGAAGGCGCCTGCGCCCTGGCCGATGATCTTGATCCGGGACATGTTGGGCGCGCGCAGCGACGTCGCGCATCGGGCGACGCCGGGAGGCAGGACCAGGGTCCCGCCTCCGCGGGCGTCAAGGAAGGCCGACGCGGCGTTGATGGCGGGACACACGTCCGCGGATTCTGTCCACGCCTTGCCATCACCGTGGGCGGCAAAATCATCGTATGTCGCCAGGACGGCCCTGAACTTGGCGACGAGCGGGCTGTCGACCGGGTCTGCCAGCTGGACGAGGCTCACGACGCTGCCGCTCGGCAGGGTCGCCGCCGCATTCCCCTCGGATCGCGCGTCGCTCGAATTGCGCCACTGTCTGCCATTCTCGGCAGGACGAGGCCGCTCCGGTTCGTGCGCGGGAGCAGCCGTTCGCGCATCCAGGGCCCATGCGCGAGCTGCATACAGCGCGAGGCACAGGGCGATGAGGTGACCGCGGCGCATAGTTCAGATCCCGTTTTCCGCGTGTTTCCCGCGCGACGCCACCCGCCTCGTGGCGGGGCCCGCCTGTGCCAGGGCGGAGCCGTCCGTGATACGATGGCATACGACTGCGCGATGAGGACAGGGATGCGCGTGCGCGGCGTCGACAACCGAGAGCGTAGGCACTGGTTCTACGACAGCCGACTAATGGTCTTCGGCTTCTGCTTGACGGCGTTCGTCGCGATCTTCTGGCAGGTCAGCCGGTTCGAGGGCTTTCAGCCGATATTCTCCTGCGCCCGCTCGACGGACGTCGATCGTCAATTGTTGCGCCTGGGAATGGATGCCTGCATGGGCAACGCGCGCACCCATTCGGATCGCGAGGGATGCATGCGCACCGTCCATCTGCTCGCTTGCATGAAGGAGCGCTGGCGCTGATCGACCCCGGCCGCGGCGCGAGAACCTGCAGCGGGGTTGCAGCGGACGCGATCACCTACAGCAGGCCGCTCGACGCGCCCCCGTTCAGCGAGCGGCTGGCGCGCGCGACCAGCTTCGCGAAGGCCAGAGCCGCCGCCGAGGCCTGCGTCCGGGAGGGAAACGACCGGTCGGATTCGGCCACCGTCATCTCGGTCGCGTCGAGGAGCACCCAGGTCCAGAGATGCTGTCCGGTGGCTTGGATCCTGAAATGCATCGCGAACTCGCAGGCTGAGGCATCAAGCGATCATGCCCGGCGGAAAGTCGCGCCGTGTTAATGGGTTGCGCCGCGCAACATCCTATGTCGGTGGGATCGCGTTCCATCCCCGATATCCCCGCCGATCACAGGCTGCGACGCTCGGCAGCGATCGATCGAAGATTCGCACGACGCGCTGAGCCGGCAATCCGATCGGCGCGTAGGCATCTTTTGATGAGGACAGCGACGGCGGATGTTGGTCGTAAGGCACCGTTGTCGCCGACCGCATCCATGGGGCCTCGAGCGCCCCGGGCGAGCAGCCTTCGGGCATGCGTTCGGCCGGAGATGCTTCCGCCTCGCTCATGGATCAGATCGCCCCCGCTCGTACCGGCCGCACCCGCAGGAGGCCTCATCCGGCCCTTGTCGTGGCGTCTGTCGCCCTCGCCATCGGCCTCTGGTTCGTCATCTACGCGGTGGCCGGACGCGCCATCTGGTTCTGGTGAGGCGGGACACCCGGCCCCGTCCCGCCGGAGCTTCCTAGCCCTCAAGAGGTCGCGACTGGGCCGGCGCAAACCATCGCCAGTAAAGAAGCTCAGCGGCTGGACGACGCGCGTGCCTCGAGGGCGCGGAGCGCCCACGGAACGAGCCGGGCTTTCCGCGCAATCAGGTTTCTTGGAGAAAGTTCGCAGATTCTGGTGACTGCCAGCGCGCTGGCGCTCCCAAGGGGAATCGAACCCCTGTTTTCGCCGTGAGAGGGCGACGTCCTAGACCGCTAGACGATGGGAGCTTTCCGGCGGCGCGGGGCTGCTATAGCCACCACTCGGCGGGGGAGCAAGTGCCTTCGTCAGGAAATCCGCCGCGGCGGGTCAGATCGGGGGCGAATAGCGGTCGTGGTGGACAACGTGCAGGACGAGCGGGCCGGGATCGTGGCCGAGGGAGGCGTGCGGCTCGACCGGGCGCTGGTCGCGCTGTTTCCGGATCTGTCCCGGGCCCGGCTGCAGGATCTGATCCGCACCGGCCGGGTTCAGCGGGACGGTCTCCCGGCGCTCGACCCGGCCGCCAAGGTCGCCGCGGGCGCGCGCATCGTGCTCACGGTGCCCCCGGCAGCCCCGGCGGAGCCGGTGGCCGAGGCCGCGGATCTGCCGATCGTCCACGAGGACGACGACCTGATCGTCATCGACAAGCCCACCGGCCTCGTGGTCCATCCCGCCCCGGGCCACGAGAGCGGCACGCTGGTCAACGCCCTGATCGCCCATTGCGGGGCCAGCCTGTCGGGCATCGGCGGCGTCCGCCGGCCCGGCATCGTCCACCGCCTCGACAAGGACACGAGCGGCCTGATCGTCGTCGCCAAGAACGACGTGGCCCACCAGGGCCTCACCGCCCAGTTCGCCGATCACGGCCGGTCCGGACCGCTGGAACGCGCCTACGCCGCCGTGGTCTGGGGCCTGCCCCAGCCGCGGGCCGGGACGATCCAGGCAAGCCTCGCGCGGTCGCGCTTCCACCGGGAGAAGATCGCCGTCGTCTCGGACGCGAGCGGGCGCCACGCCGTCACCCACTACGCCGTAGCCGAGGCGTATCGCGAGGCCGCCCTCGTAAGGTGCCGCCTGGAGACGGGCCGCACCCACCAGATCCGCGTGCATCTCGCCCATCGCGGACACCCCCTGCTCGGGGACACGGTCTACGGCGGCGCCTTCCGGACCAAGGCGGCCCGCCTGACGCCGGAGGCCCGCGCCGCCCTCGCGGCGCTCGGGCGCCAGGCACTCCACGCGGAACTGCTCGGCTTCAGCCACCCGCGGACCGGCGCGACGCTGCGGTTCGAGAGCCCGCTACCGCCCGATATGGCCGCGCTGGTGAACGCCCTGAGGGCGGAAGAGGACGGGGCGCCGCGCCCGTAAACGCCGCGTCGCGGCGTGCGAAAGATCACGCCGTACCGCGTCACATCGTGACATGGTACGACCAAAATCCCCGGTGGCGCGTTGTTGACGACGTGGGTGTCATCGACCGCGACCGGCTCCCCGGCGTCCCGTACGAGATGGGGGGCCGGCAGGGTCGGCTCAAGAGCGGCCCGAGTGGACGGCACTGTTGTCCGTCGCGTCCGCCCGACAGGGGGACATAAGGTCCAGGAGAATGCCATGGCCGGTACGCTGCCCGTGCTCGCCAACGAAGGTGGCCTCTCGCGCTACCTCGACGAGATTCGCAAATTCCCGATGCTGGAGCCGTCGGAAGAGTTCACGCTGGCGAAGGCCTGGCGCGACGCCGGCGACCGCGAGGCCGCGCACCGCCTCGTGACGTCGCACCTGCGCCTGGTCGCCAAGATCGCCATGGGCTACCGCGGCTACGGCCTGCCGATCGGCGAAGTCGTGTCGGAGGGCAATGTCGGCCTCATGCAGGCGGTCAAGCGCTTCGATCCCGACAAGGGCTTCCGTCTGGCCACCTACGCGATGTGGTGGATCAAGGCGGCGATCCAGGAATACATCCTGCGCTCGTGGTCGCTCGTGAAGATGGGCACGACCGCGAACCAGAAGAAGCTGTTCTTCAACCTGCGCAAGGCGAAGGGCAAGATCTCGGCCCTCGACGAGGGTGACCTCAAGCCCGATCAGGTGAAGCAGATCGCCACCCGTCTCGGCGTGCCCGAGCAGGACGTGATCGACATGAACCGGCGCCTGTCCGGCGACACGTCGCTCAACGCGCCCCTGCGCGAGGAGGGCGAGGGCGAGTGGCAGGACTGGCTCGTGGACAACAGCCCGAGCCAGGAGACCGTGCTGGCGCGGGAGCAGGAGGGTCAGAACCGCCTCTCCGCGCTCAAGGACGCCCTCGGTGTGCTCAATCCGCGCGAGCGCCGCATCTTCGAGGCCCGGCGCCTCGCCGAGGACCCGATCACCCTGGAGGACCTCTCCGGCGAGTTCGGCGTGTCTCGCGAACGCGTTCGGCAGATCGAGGTCCGCGCCTTCGAGAAGGTGCAGGAAGCGGTCAAGCGCAACATCGCGAGCCGCGAGCTGCCCCGGACCGGCATCGAGGCCCGCTGAGCCGCGCGCCCGGCGCGCGACGCGCCGGGCCCGCCGGTTCGGGTCAGGGCTCGGACGGCGGCCGCCGTCGACCGATCACTGCCAGGCGTCGAAGGCGTTCTGCATCACCTGGGCGCCGGCGGCGCCCTTCTCGAAGGTCAGCACCGCCCGGCGGCCGGACGTGTAGCGCAGCGCGATATCGAACCAGTTCCGGTGGAGGAGCAGGTCGGTGTTGCGCTCGACGTCGTTCTGCAGCGACGACAGGCCGATCAGGAACAGGTTGTCGCGGACCCGAACCGGCAGGCCCGAGACCGGCGAGCCGCGGGCGCTCTGCTCGTCCTTGGCCTGGAGCAACCCGACATCTTGGACGATTCTGGACGCGGCGTTGCTGCCGCTCTGGCTGAAGGCCAAGCTCACCGTGTGGGAGGCCGGCAGGGTCGCGTCGAGATTGCGCTGGATGGTCATCACCAGCGTCAGGCCGGCATCCGGGATGGTCACGGTGGCGACGACGGCGTTCTGGACCGGCTGCCCCTGATCCCCGTTGACGGTCTCGAGCCGCCACGTCACCCGCCCCGGCGTCACGGTCGGCTGACCGCCCTCGGCCCCCGTCGCCTCCTCGACGAGTTCCGCCCTCTGCGCGACCGCGACGCCCGCGTCGGCCGGTGCGGGCGTGGCCGCGGCCCGTGCCGGCGCGCCGTTCTCGACGCGCGTCGGGGCCTTGGGGGCCGGGGCGGCGTCGCCGCCGACCCGATCGCCGAACTTGGTCTCGCCTTCCGGCTGCTGCGTGTCCGCGGTCTCCGTGCCGCTCGACGGCAGGTTCTGCGGCCGGTCGCGCAGCAGGAAGGCCGCGACGGCGATCAGGCCGATCACCACAGCCAGGACACCGCCCACGAAGACGTTGCGCAGCACGCGCGACCGACCGGTGCGCGGGGGGACCACCTCGATCCGCGGACGCTGACGCCCGCCCGCGCCCTCGGCCGCCTCGGCGTCAGGGTCGTCGACGGCGGGCGCCTCGGCGGCAAACGTCCCAGCGCCGGACGTCTCGGCAACCGGCGGGGCCGTGTCGGGCGCGGCCGTCTGCGGCGTGCCCGGGCGCGGCGGCGCGATCGGGATCGGTGCCTCGCGCGGCCCGTCCTCGGCCTCCCGATCCCCGTCGCGGGCCGCCACCGCGAAGGGCGGCTTCGCCGACGGGAGGATGGGCGCCAGCGCGGGACCGGATCCCGGCTCCGGCGGGGACGGCTCCGGGATCTCCGGCTCCGTCGCCGCGGGGACGATCGGCTCGGGGGCGGCGGGTTCTGGCGCGGCGGGTGCGGGCACGGCCGGTGCTGGTGGCGGCGCCGAAACCGTGGCCGGAGCGGGCGTCCCGGGCGCCTGCGCGGCATCGTTGGCGGGGGCCGGGAGGCCGCCGTGATCGACCTCGAGCCGCTCGATCGCGGCGTCGAGCGCCCGGCGCTCGAGATCGATATCGGCCTCCGACAGCGGCGGATCGAGGGAGCGCAGCTGGCTGATCAGGGCGTTGCGCGCGCGGTCGTAGACCGCCTTGCGCAGGGCGGGCGTTCGGTCCGGCAGCGCGTCGAGCGCGCGGGCCAGAAGCGGGTAGTAATCGGCCATGATACTCTGGTCCGCCCCTTCGGCCGCCGTCCGGCAAAGCCGGTCGGAGGCCGGGGACCGAGGTCCGCGCCCGCCCGACAGGTCCGGTCGCGGCCGTCGGCCGGTTTGTCGTATCCCGCCGCGCGGGATCAGGGCCCGCGCGCCGGTTGCCTTCGAGACGGCGGGCGGATCGCGATACGGACCGCCCGGCCGCCAGCCCGTTCTAGATCAAGCCCGCGCGGACTGGATACAGGCAGGGCCGCCGAAAACACGCGTCGTCAACGGGATAGCGCGCGAAGGGTCAATCCTCGAACGGGTTGTGCATGAGGATCGTGTCGTCGCGCTCGGGCGAGGTCGACAGCAGCGCCACCGGCGCCCCGATCAGCTCCTCGATCCGGCGCACGTACTTGATCGCCTGCGCGGGCAGGTCCGCCCAGGACCGGGCCCCCGCGGTCGTCTCCGACCAGCCCGGGATCACCTCGTAGACCGGCTCGATCCGGGCCTGCGCGGCCTGGCTCGCCGGCAGATGGTCGATCGGCTGGCCGTCCAGCAGGTAGCCGGTGCAGACGCGGATCTCCTCGAAGCCGTCGAGGATGTCGAGCTTGGTCAGCGCGATGCCGTGGATGCCGGAGGTCCGGACCGTCTGGCGCACCAGCACGGCGTCGAACCAGCCGCAGCGGCGCTTGCGCCCGGTATTGACGCCGAACTCGCGCCCGCGGCTGCCGATGGTCTCGCCGATCTCGTCGAACAGCTCGGTCGGGAACGGTCCCTCGCCGACCCGGGTCGTGTACGCCTTGGCGATACCCAGAACGTAGCCGATCGCCCCCGGGCCGAGGCCCGAGCCCGTGGCCGCCTGGGCGGCCACGATGTTGGAGGAGGTCACGAACGGGTAGGTGCCGTGGTCGACGTCGAGCAGCGCGCCCTGCGCGCCCTCGAACAGGATGCGCTTGCCGGCCCGGCGCTCCTCGTCGAGCAGCGACCAGACGGTGTCGGCGAAGGGCAGGATCTTCGGCGCGATCGCCTTGAGCTCGGACAGCAGCGCCTCGGCGTTGACCTCGTCGATCCCGAGGCCGCGCCGCAGGGCGTTGTGGTGGGTGAGCACGCGCTCGATCTTGGCCGGCAGCGCGTCGGGATCGGCGAGGTCGACGACCCGGATCGCGCGGCGGCCGACCTTGTCCTCGTAGGCCGGCCCGATGCCGCGCTTGGTCGTGCCGATCTTCAGGCCGGCATTGGCCGTCTCACGGAAATGATCCAGCTCGCGGTGGAGCGGCAGGATCAGCGTGGCGTTGTCGGCGATCCGCAAGGAGGACGGCGAGACGTCCACGCCCTGCGCCTTGATCCGCTCGATCTCGTCGATCAGGTGCCAGGGATCGACCACGACACCGTTGCCGATGACCGAGAGCTTGCCGCCGCGGACGACGCCCGACGGCAGCAGCGCCAGCTTGTAGGTCACGCCGTCGATGACGAGCGTGTGGCCGGCGTTATGGCCGCCCTGGAAACGGACCACGATGTCGGCCTGCTCGGAGAGCCAGTCGACGATCTTGCCCTTGCCCTCGTCGCCCCACTGGGCGCCCACAACGACGACGTTGGCCATGCCTGCCTGCTTACCCGCGACGGAAACCGGGACGGCGCCGCCCACGGGTGCAGGCGACGTACGTCGTGAGCCGTTTCCGCGATCCGGGCAACGAAATCAAGCAAGGGGCCGCATGTTCGGACCGCATGGCGGTCGGCCGGAGCCGGTCACGACCGGCTTACTTGGCCTCGGTACCGGGGTCGCGACCGGGCAGTTCGTGCGGCTTGATCACCGGCATGGAGCCGGACTGATCGGGCTTCACCACGGTGCCGGTCGTGCCGGAATCCGGCGGCTTGATCACGCCGTCGTTCTTCTGGAGCTTGTCGCTGAGCGACTGGTCCTGCGGCGGCGCGTCCGCGTTCGGGCGCACGCGCTCGGGCGGCGCCGGGCTGGTCGTCTGGGCGCGGGCGGGCGCCGCCGCGACGGCGGCCGCTAGGGTCGTCGCGAGAGCGGCGAGCAGGGTCTTGTTCGGCACGAGGGCCTCCCCGATTCGAGACACGAATTCGGGGAGGAACAGCCGGGGACGGGATCCGTTCCTGTCCGCGGCGGGGTCCGATGTCCCGTCCTGTGGACGGGATAGAGCGGCCTCAACCCTGGCGGGCGGCCTCGATGTAGAGCTCGCGCAGGCGCCGGGTCAGCGCGCCCGGCCGCCCGTCGCCGATCGCGCGCCCGTCGATCTCGACCACCGGCATCACGAAGGCCGAGGCGCTGGTGTAGAAGGCCTCCTGGGCCGCGTAGACCTCGTCCACGGGGATCAGCCGCTCCTCGATGCGCAGGTCGGCCTCCTGCGCGAGGCGCAGCACCGAGGCCCGGGTGATGCCCGGCAGGAGCGCCGTGGAGAGCGGCCGGGTCACGAGCACGCGGTCGCGGCCGATGATGAACGCGGTCGAGGAGGAGCCCTCGGTGACCGCGCCGTCCTCGACCATCCAGGCCTCGGCGACGCCGGCCTCGGCCGCCTGCTGCTTGGCGAGCACCTGCGCCAGCAGGGCCACCGACTTGATGTCCCGCCGCTTCCAGCGCAGGTCCTCGACGGTGATCACCCGGGCGCCGCTCTCGGCGAGCGGGTTGGCGAGCACGGTCTTGGCCTGCGTGAACATCACCACGGTGGGCTCGGTGCCGGCCTTCGGGAAGGCGAAGTCGCGCTCGGCCACCCCGCGGGTCACCTGCATGTAGACGAGCCCCTCGGTGACGCCGTTGCGGGCGACGAGCTCGGTCTGCAGCCGCTCCCAGCCCGCCGCGTCGTGCGGGTTGCGGATGCCGATCTCGCCGAGCGAGCGGTCGAGGCGCGCGAGGTGCGCGGCGTTGTCGACGAGCTTGCCGTCGATGATCGCCGACACCTCGTAGATGCCGTCGGCGAACAGGAAGCCGCGGTCCATGATCGGCACGCGCGCCTCCTCGTAGGGGAGGAACTGGCCGTTGAGGTAGACGATGCGGGTAGCGGTCACGGGGAGCTGTCCTGTGTTCGGCGCGTGCCCGGAAACGCGGGCCCGCGAGCGCGGGTCGAAGCAGGAATCGTGCGGGGTCTCAGCGGTCGCCGAAGACCCGCCCGAAGATCGTGTCCACGTGCTTGAAGTGGTAGCCGAGATCGAAGCACGCCTCGATCTGCTCGGCCGGGAGCGCCGCGGCGACCTCCGGGTCCGCCTTGAGCAGCGCCAGGAAATCGCCCTCGCCGCGCCAGACCGGCATCGCGTTGCGCTGGACCAGCCGGTAGGAATCCTCGCGGGAGACCCCGGCCTGCGTCAGCGCCAGCAGCACGCGCTGCGAGTGGATCAGGCCGCCGAGCCGGTCGAGGTTCTTCTGCATGTTGGCCGGGTAGACCAGCAGCTTCTCCATCACCCCGGTCATCCGTGCCAGGGCGAAGTCGAGGGTGACGGTGGCGTCGGGGCCGATCATCCGCTCCACCGACGAGTGGGAGATGTCGCGCTCGTGCCAGAGGGCGACGTTCTCCAGGGCCGGGGTGACGTAGCCGCGCACCATCCGGGCGAGGCCCGTGATGTTCTCGGTGAGGACCGGGTTGCGCTTGTGCGGCATCGCCGAGGAGCCCTTCTGGCCCTCGGAGAAGAACTCCTCCGCCTCGAGGACCTCGGTGCGCTGGAGGTGCCGGATCTCGATCGCCAGCCGCTCCAGCGACGAGGCGACGACGCCGAGGGTCGCGAAGAACATCGCGTGCCGGTCGCGCGGGATCACCTGGGTCGAGACCGGCTCGGCGGTCAGGCCCATCTTCTCAGCGACGTACTGCTCCACCCGCGGGTCGATGTTGGCGAACGTGCCGACCGCGCCCGAGATCGCGCAGGTGGCGACCTCCTCGCGGGCCGCGACGAGGCGGCGGCGGTTGCGCTCGAACTCGGCGTAGGCCTGGGCGAGCTTCAGACCGAAGGTGACCGGCTCGGCGTGGATGCCGTGCGACCGGCCGATGGTCGGGGTGAGCTTGTGCTCCAGGGCCCGGGTCTTCAGGGCGGAGAGCAGCGAGTCGACGTCGGCGATCAGGATATCGGCCGCCCGCACCAGCTGCACGTTGAGGCAGGTGTCGAGCACGTCCGAGGAGGTCATGCCCTGGTGGACGAAGCGCGCCTCGGGACCGACGATCTCGGCGAGGTGGGTCAGGAAGGCGATGACGTCGTGCTTCGTCACCGCCTCGATCGCGTCGATGCGGGCGACGTCGAAGACCGCGTCCTTGCCCTTGGTCCAGATCGTCTCGGCCGCCGCCTTCGGCACGACACCGATCTCGGCGAGCGCCGTGGTGGCGTGGGCCTCGATCTCGAACCAGATCCGGAAGCGGCTCTCGGGCGACCAGATCGCCGTCATCGCGGGGCGGCTATAGCGGGGGATCATGGGGGCCTCGGCACGGTCCGGATTGCGTGCGTGGCCGGTAGCATGCGCCGGGCCGGCCGCTCAATGCGCATCGGGCATGCCGGGACGGCAACCGACGTGAAACGCGCGCCGCGCCGGGCTCAGTCGATCCGCACCCAGCCCTGGCCCATCAGCCGTTCCTGCGGCCGGAAGCGGGACTTGTAGTCCATCTTGCGCGAGCCCTCGACCCAGTAGCCGAGATAGAGGTACGGCAGCCCGAGCCCGCGGGCACGGCGGATATGGTCGAGGATCATGAAGGTCCCGGGCGAGCGCGCGGCCTCCGCGGGATCGTAGAACGAGTAGACCATCGACAGGCCGTCCGAGAGGACGTCGGTCAGGCAGAACGCGAGCGGCGGTCCGGAGCCGCGGCCGGTGATCGCCGTGTCCGGCCCGTGCCGGCGATACGACACGAGGTGCGTGTCGACGTGGCTGTCCTCGACCATCATGGCGTAGTCGAGCACGGTCATGTCGACCATGCCGCCGTCGCCGTGCCGGGCGTCGAGGTAGCGGCGGAACAGGGCGTACTGCTCGGAGGCGGGCCGGTTCGGCTCCGGCGTGCCGACCCAGTCGGCGCTGCGCGCCAGGATGCGCCGCTGGCTGGCGCTCGGCTCGAACTCGTCGACCACCACGCGGACCGAGACGCAGGCCCGGCAGGTCTCGCAGGCCGGCCGGTACGCGATGGTCTGCGAGCGGCGGAAGCCGCCCTGCGTCAGGATCTCGTTCAGGTCGCGGGCGCGCCGTCCGACCAGGTGGGTGAAGACCTTCCGCTCCTCCTGCCCCGGCAGATAGGGGCACGGCGAGGGGGCGGTGAGGTAGAATTGCGGTGTGTCGCGCGGGTGGCTGGTCACGCTTCTCACAGACCCTGCGCCGGGTTCATCCTCGCGGCGCCGGCGTGCCAGTGTACAGGCGACCGGCCGGGGCTCAATGGCCCGGCCGGTCGCACCGTCAGATTTTCATCAGCGGAATCGCGGCTCAGCGCGCGTGGACGACGGCGAGGCCGAGGAGCAGGTCGTGCCCGAGGCGGCGGTCGGAGCGCATGAGCCCGAACGCGATGTCGACGCACCAGAGCAGGAAGGTCGAGATCGCCACGTAGAACAGCAGCGCGTGGACCGCGGCCGTGATGACGTCAACCCGCGCGCCGCTCTCGGGCGCGACCGTCCGCAGGCCCATCATCCGCTGGCCGATCGTGCTCTGCTTCGGCCCGCCCACCGTGATCGCGCTGTAGATGATGCCGCTCGCCGGAAGGACCGCGAACAGCGTCCAGCCGAGGCCGAAGGTGACCACCCCGATCACGGTGATCGCGAGGGTCAGCAGGGCCGTGAAGCCGAAGATGAACAGGATGTCGAGGAGATAGGCGACCGTCCGGCCACCTAGGCTCGCCCGCACGAACGGGATCGGCAACGCGGTGGCGTAGCCGGGCGCTTCGAAGCGCTGCGCGTATCCGGGTTGTGGGTTCTGCATGGTGTCGCGTCCTGCAAGCGAGGCTGCGGACGTGAAGGTGGGTGCGCGCGCCGGATGCCGCAAGGGGATCCGCGAGGAGACGCGGGCGTAGGCGCGCCTCAGCGCCCGGCCGGGTCTCCGGCCGCGGCGTCGGGCGTGTCGAGGTAGAAGCGCTTGAGCATGTACAGGGACGGGCCCGACAGGGTGCTCGCCTCGGTGGCGAGGGCGACCAGGGTCGTGCCGGCATCGAAGCGGCAGGTCAGCCAGTGCTGCCGGTTCCCGTCGGCGTAGTCGACGCGCACCGAATTCGCCGACGGCCCCGGCGCCGCGCGCAGGAGCCGGATCCCGTCCTGCGGCGCGACCGCCGGGAGCGCCCGGCGGCAGGTGGCGACGCGATCCCGGCGCAGGGTGTCCTGGCAGGCGACGAGCCCCGCGAGGAAGCCGACCACGACCGCGGCCCCGAGGAGCCAGCGGTGCCCGCGCTTCACGGATGGTTGCGCAGGCGCTCCGCGACCCGCGGCGCGTGATAGGTGAGGACGCCGTCGGCGCCGGCCCGCTTGAAGGCGAGGAGCGCCTCGACCATCGCGCGGTCGCCGTCGAGCCAGCCGTTGCGGGCGGCCGCCTCGATCATCGCGTACTCGCCCGACACTTGGTAGGCGAAGGTCGGCACCTGGAACTCGTCCCGCACCCGGCGGATGATGTCGAGATAGGGCAGGCCCGGCTTCACCATCACCGAATCCGCGCCCTCGTCGAGGTCGAGCCGGACCTCGCGCAGGGCCTCGGCCGAGTTACCGGGATCCATCTGGTAGGTGCGCTTGTCGCCGACCAGCGCCGCCTTGGTGCCGATCGCGTCCCGGAACGGCCCGTAGAAGGCGCTGGCGTATTTCGCCGCGTAGGCCATGATCTGCACGTCGAGGAAGCCGGCCTTGTCGAGGCCCGCGCGGATCGCGCCGACGCGCCCGTCCATCATGTCGGAGGGCGCGATGATGTCGGTCCCGGCCTCGGCCTGGATCAGGCTCTGCTCGACGAGGACCGCGACCGTCTCGTCGTTGAGGATCGCGCCGTCCCGCATCAGGCCGTCGTGGCCGTGGCTCGTGTAGGGATCGAGCGCCACGTCGGTCATGATCCCGATCTCGGGCACGGCCCGCTTCACGGCGCGGACCGCCCGGCAGACGAGGTTGTTGGCGTTCAGCGCCTCCGAGCCGGTCGGGTCGCGCAGCGACACCTCCGTGTAGGGGAAGAACGACACCGCCGGGATGCCGAGCTTCGCGGCGCGCTCCGCGTCGCGGACGATCTCGTCCACCGAGAGGCGCTCGACGCCCGGCATCGAGGCGACCGGCTCGCGGCGGCCCTCGCCGTCGATCACGAACATCGGCCAGATCAGGTCGTCGACCGTCAGGGTGTGCTCGCGGACGAGGCGGCGCGACCAGTCGGCTTTCCGGTTCCGGCGCGGGCGCTGGGTGATCTTCAGACCCTCCACGCGGGCGCCCTCGCGGGCGGCCTCCACGGCGAGAGGGCGCGGCTCTGGCAGGGTGTCTGACATGCGGCTTCGCTACCGTTCGCGCGGACCACGCCGCGGATCGCGCGGCGCCCGTGCGCCGGAGGCGATCGACTACCACACCGGGCCGGCGCAACGAAACCCGACCGTTGACGCCGGACGGCGGAACCGCTTCAACCCGGCGACCCCCGCCCGATCGATCAGGATCCCGGCCCTTCGCCATGAATTGGCCCCCACCATCCGCGAGCGCTCGATAGTGCCCAGCTACTTTCCGATCCGGCGCAGGACGCCGCGGCCGGGCGGCATCCCGAGCGACCGCATCGAGCGGGCCCAGGGCCCCGCGTCCGGCACGTGGGACACAGTGCTGATCTGGTTCATGCGGCTCACGGCCCTCGTCTGGCTGCTGAAGAGCGTCTTCGCCTGGGCGACCATCCTCGACGTCCTGCCGGGCGTGCGCCCCTTCGAGGCCGAGCCGTTCGGCCGCCAATCCGCGATCGTCTACTTCGCGGTGATCGACGCCGCGGCGGCGATCGGATTGTGGCTGACGAGCGCCTGGGGCGGCGTGATCTGGTTGCTCGCCGTCACGTCGGCGATGACGCTCGCTGTCCTGACACCGCAACTCTTGCCGTTATCGGTGCCGCTGCTCGTATTCGGAGGCTGTGTTGTGACGTTGTACTTCCTGCTGTCCTGGCTGGCCGCGCAGGAAGCACGGTGAACGAACCGTTCTTGTCTTCATTCAGTTTGTCTTTACCGCGAAGAGTAAATCGCGAATTCATCCTGTCGCTTAAATCGCCTTTCATTCCCGAGCCCTAGCTTAGCCATCATCAACGGCGCCGCATCCAACGGGTGCCGGATCATCGGATGGCGAGGCAGAGATGAAGACCCAGAACGCCCGAGTCGCGCAGATCGAGGCCCCCGAGGAAGCCGCCTCCACCAAGGGCTCCTACCTCGAGGCGCTGCACCTCGTGGAGCGGCTGCATCGCCGGCTGCTCGACGTGATCAAGGACGAGTTCGAGCGCCGCGGCCGCGAGGACGTCAACAGCGTCCAGGCGCTGCTCCTGTACAACATCGGCGACAAGGAGCTGACCGCGAGCGAGCTGCGGACCAAGGGCTACTACCTGGGCTCCAACGTCTCGTACAACGTGAAGAAGCTTGTCGAGGCCGGCTATCTCCACCACGCCCGCTCGAAGACCGACCGGCGCTCCGTCCGGATCAGCCTGACCGACAAGGGCCGCCAGGTCCACGAGATCATCCAGGGGCTCTACGACAAGCATGCCCGGACGATCACGCCGATCGGCGGGATCTCGGAGGAGGATTTCATTCGCCTGAACCAGGCCCTCACCCGCCTGGAGCGCTTCTGGACCGATCAGATCCGTTACCGCCTCTGAGGCGCGCCCTCAGAGGTTCAGCAGGCCGATGATCCCGGCGATCACCGCGTAGGCGAAGCCGGCGTTGATGGCGACGCCGAACATCCCGATCACTAGACCGCCCAGCACGACCAGACCGTCGCGCTCGACGAGACCGAGCCCGACCAGGCAGACGGCGAGACCCAGCGGGATCTGCCCGACGATGGGCGCGGCCACGATCAGCGCCAGCGCCAGGGCGAGCAGGACGATCCCCATGCCGCGCATGCCGAGCGCGGTCTCGAACACGCTGACGCGGGGGCGCGACCAGCGCTCCAGGCGGCGCAGGATCGGCACCGCGCGGGTGACGGCGCGCCGGACATCCGTCAGGGCGATCGAGCGGCCGAGGAGCATCCGCGGCAGCCACGGCGCCGACATCCCGGCGGCGATCTGGATCGCCACGAGGAGCAGGAGCAGGCCGCAGATCAGCGGGATCGGCGGCGGCATGGGCAGGCAGTTCGGCAGCCCGAGCAGGACCACGAGCAGCGCGAAGGCACGGTCCCGCAGGACCGCGACGATGTCGCCCACGGTGAGGCGCTCGCCCTCCTGGCTCGCCAGCACGGTGAGGACGTCCGACGTTCGTGCACCGGAGGTCAAGGATCTGCCAACCTTCGCTTTCCCGCGGGGGCTCTAGCCGAGAACATCTGGCACGCCAAGCACGGCAGATTCGCGACAGCGCGATGGCGTCCCGCGGGCGGACGCGCGGCGGACGGCCCGCGAAGTCCCGGCAAGCACAGTTCGCGCACCGACGCACCTTTCCGAAGCAACTTCGTCCCTGCGACCCGAAGATCGGCGTGCGAATCCGACAATCCCGGGGGATCGCGAGCGGATCGCGATGAAACGCGGTTAATTTTCTACTACCGTTCTCCGCAGACGTCGGAGGCTCGACTGTGCCGAACCAGCGCCCTCGCCCGAAGATCGCTGGACGCGCGCCCGTTCTCGCGGTTCTGCTCGCGGGACAGGCGGCCGTCTCGCACCCCGCCAGCGGCAGCGAGATCGACACGCTGCTGTTCGGCAGCCTCGACGCCGGCGGCGACACCTTCCTGACCATCGGGGCGAAGGCCGGCCTCACCTCCCTCGCGCAGGACGGGTTCACCGCGCTCGCGAGCGTCGGTGGCGGGCGGCGCGCGGAGTCCGGTCCGGACGGCCCCCGCACGCGCTACACGGTCGCCGCCGCCGCCCTGGCCGGGTACCAGTGGGTCTTCGACTGGGGCGCGGTCGCGGCCTTTGCCGGGCCCGAGATCGCGCGGGAGATGCTGATCGCGGGGCCGCTCTTCGACGCCCTGCCGACGCGATTCGGGCTCCGGCTCCACGGCGAGGTCTGGGCACGCCCGAGCGAGGCGACGCTGCTCCAGGCGAGCGCCGTCGCGGGGTCGGCCCGCGACAGCCTGTGGGCGCGCCTCGCCTGGGGCTACCGGCTCTGGGAGACCTATCTGGGTCCCGAGGCCGCGCTCTACACAGACAGGACCGGCTACGCGAAGTGGAGCCTCGGCCTGCACGGGACTGACTTCGCCCTCGGCCGGTACAGCTTCCGCGCGTCGGCGGGCCTACAGTCCGAGAGCGGCCGGGGCCGCGCCTGCCCCTACCTGAGCCTGTCGGTCTGGTCGCCCCTCTGATCGGCGCTCGGCCGGGCCTCGAGGGCGTCGAGGAACGCGGCCGCGTCGCGGCGGATCTCGGCGCGGCGCCTGTCGCCCAGCCCGCGGAGCGTCCGGTACGGCATGGCCATCCGCTGATTGCCCGCCAGCCGGTCCTCGTTCTCGATGAGGAAGTTCCAGTAGAGATAGTTGAACGGGCACGCCTCCGGCCCGGCCTTGACCTTCACGTCGTACGCGCAGGACGCGCAGTAATCGGACATCCGGTCGATATAGGCGCCCGAGGCCGCGTAGGGCTTGGAGCCCATGACGCCGCCGTCGGCCCACAGCACCATGCCGTGGACGTTGGGCAGCTCGACCCACTCGTAGGCGTCCGCGAACACGATCAGGTACCATTCCTCAACCTGAGCCGGGTCGAGGCCGGCGATGAGGGCGAAGTTGCCGGTCACCATCAGGCGCTGGATGTGGTGGGCATAGGCGTGGGCGCGCGTCTCGGCGACGACCTGCGCGACGCAGTTCAGCGTCGTCTCGCCGGACCAGTAGAACCACGGCAGGTCGCGATCCGCGCCGAGGGCGTTGCTGTCGCGGTAGGCGGGCATCCGGGCCCAGTAGAGGCCGCGCACGTATTCCCGCCAGCCGAGGATCTGCCGGATGAAGCCCTCGACGCAGTGGAGCGGCGCGGCGCCGTCGCGGTAGGCGCGCTCGGCGGCCCAGCACACCTCCTCGGCGGTGAGCAGCCCGGCGTTGAGGGCGGGCGACAGGAGCGCGTGGTACAGGAACGGCGCGCCGGTCTTCATCGCGTCCTGATAATCGCCGAAGGTCGGCAGGGCGTCGGCCAGGAAGTGCCGGAGCGCCGCGAGGGCGTCGGCCCGGGTCACCGGCCAGGAGAAGCCGGTGAGATCGCCGAAATGGTCGCCGAACTCCGCCTCCACGAGGGCGATGACCGCGCGCGTGACGGCATCGGGCTGGAAGCCGATCCGGTCCGGCGGACGATGCCCCCTGGGCAGGCGCTTGCGATTCTCGGGGTCGTAGTTCCAGCGGCCGCCCGCGGGCTCGCCGTCGTCCATCAGGAGTCCGGTCCGGCGCCGCATGCCCCGGTAGAAGGTCTCCATCCGCAGGTGATGCCGGCCCTCCGCCCAGCGGGCGAAATCCTCCCGCGGGCACAGGAAGCGGTTGTCGGCACGGATCTCGACCGGGACCGCCAGGGTCTCGCGCCAGTCCTGCATCATCTCCCAGACGCGCCACTCGCCCGGCTCGGTCACCACGACCCGCTCCGGCCGGTGGCGCGCCACGGCGCGCTCCAGCTCGCCGGTGAAGCTGCCGGTGTTGCCCGCGTCGGTCAGGCGCACGTACGCGACCGTGATGCCCTCCGCCTCCAGCTCGGCCGCGAAGTGGCGCATGGCGGCGAACAGGAAGGCGATCTTCTGCTTGTGGTGGCGGACATACGTCGCCTCGTCGCGGACCTCGACGATCAGGACGACGTCGCGCTCGGCGTCGAGGTCGACGAGGCTCGACACCCGGCGGGTCAGCTGATCGCCGAGGACGAAGCGCAGGGTTCCGGACGGCGCGGCGCGGCGTTTCCCGGCCATGCCTCAGACCTTCCCGTCCGGGGCGGAGCGTTCGCCATCCGCGGCGCGGCCGAACCCTCCGGTCCCGCCGTCGAAGATCACCCGAACCACGCCGTTCCCCCTTGCCACCGCCGCCGGCCCAATCAAGGTAGGTCCGGGGACGCGGCCGGGCAGGCGGCGGACCCGCGCCCTCCACGTGCACAAGGTCGCAGGCGGCAAGCATGAAGTTCGCGTTCGCCGGCATCGACTTCCTCGGCGGGGTCTTCGAGGGTCTGCTGGACGCCGGCTGGACGCCGGTGAAGCTGTTCACGCGCCCCTGCGACGGGGTCTACGACCACAACGAGGTCGTCGTCGCCCGCGCCCGGTCCTTGCGGCTGCCGATCCAGCTCTCGCGGATCCGCGAGCGGGACATCGAGGCGCTCCAGGCCGAGCACGGGCGCGACTGGGCACTCGTGGTCGCGGGCTATCCCTGGCTCATCAAGGGCTGGAAGGGCCGCGCCGCCTATGGCCTCAACTTCCATCCCTCCCCGCTCCCGACGGGCCGCGGCCCCTACCCGCTGTTCCGGGCGGTCCTCGACCGCTACGAGACCTGGGGCGTCACCGCCCACGTGCTCGCCGACGGGTTCGACACCGGCGATATCCTGGCGCAGGAGATCTTCGCCCTGAGCCCCCGCGAGAGCCACGAAACGCTGCTCGCCAAGTGCCAGATGGCGGCGCGCCGCCTCGCCGCGGGCCCCCTCGGCCGCGACCTGCCCAACCGCTGGCGGCGCTCCGAGCCGCAGGGCGACGGCTCCTACTGGCCGCGCGCGACCGACGCCGACCGGACGCTCGACTTCCGGCAGGACGTCGAGACGGTCCTGCGCCGGGTGCGGGCCTTCGGCACGGTCGAGACGATCGCGCGGCTCGGCGATGCCCGGGTCTACGTGGCGGAAGCGCAGGGGTGGCAGGAGCGCCACGCGCACACGCCCGGAGCGGTGGTGCACCGCCACCGCCGCCACGTCGTGGTGGCGGCCCTCGACGGGTACGTCCAGCTGACCCGCTGGTCGCCGGTTCCCCTCGCGGAGGCCGGGCAGATCGGCCGCTGACCGGCCCGTCCGGGAACCCGAACGCCGACCCCGATGTTTCCGGCGGCCCGGGCACTCCGCCGGGGCCCCACGGGAGTCCGCCATGTCGACCCGCGCCAGCCTCGCCGCAGCCCTCGGATTCGCCGCGCTGTTCACCGGCTCTGCCCTCGCGCAGGCGGTGATCGTCACGCCCGACGAGTTCGGCCCCGACGACGACGTGGTGGTGCGCGACTACATCGTGCGCCGGCCGGTGGGTCCGGGCCCGATCGTCGGATCGATCCCGCTGCGGCCCGGCAGCATCGTGCCGCCCGACGTGCGGCTCGCGCCCTTCACGGAGGCCCCGAACCCGCGCCTGCGCCGCTTCGGCTACTTCGTGGCGCCGGGCGACAAGATCGTGGTCGTCGATCCCGACACCCGCGCGGTGGTGCGCATCCTGGACCGCTGACGGCCGGCGGCGGCGCTCACCAGTCGCTGAGCACCGCGCGCTTCCAGCGGTCGGGCGCGACGCAGCGGTACTCGTAGGCCTCATCCCAGGCGTGGTCGCCGGGGGTGCAGGGCGCGCGGCTGCTCGCGGGCGGCCGCGGCAGGCTCTCGCGGAGGGAAGCGGCCTCGATCTGCCCGCTGTCGCTCACGCGCATGACCGGCCCGGCCGCCGTGCCGTAGACCAGATCGCGCCCGTCGAAGCCGAGGCTGCGGGAGAAGCCGCCCTCGCGGTTGCCGTCGAGCCCGATCGCCTGCCCGGCCGCGAGCAGCATCGGGACGCCGGTGAAGCGCGCGGCGGCGGCGTCGATGCCGATGCCGTAGGTCCCCTCCCCCTGGAACGAGATCGCCCGGTCGGTGATGGAGCCGGTGAGGTTGCCCATCAGGATCCCGTAGCCGGTATGGGCGCCCGGAACGCCGCCGGTGGAGATCTGCAGTCCGACCCGCTGGCGGTTGCGGTCGGTGGTCGGCGACTGCGCCGAGACGTCGATCTCGGCGCCGATGCAGGAGGCGACCGGATCGGCCTCGTCGGTCATGTCGACACAGTTGAAATTGCCGGCCCAGGAGGGCCCGACCGGCCCCAGCCCGTTGGGCTCCTTGAAGATCGTGCCGTTGACCGCGACGTTCTGCGCGCCGGTGCTGGCGAGGGCGCGGTTGTGCAGCTCGCCCGTGATCGTCCACTCGTAGCCGGCATTGTGCGGGCCGGTGGATCCGAGCGCCCAGAGCGCCTTGTAGGTGTGGGTGGCCTCGCCCGACCCCTCCGGCACGTGCCGGTCGACCCGCAGCGTCGAGACCGGATCGAAGCCTTGGGGCCGGTTCCAGAGGAAGACGTGGCCGCCATCGAGGCCCATCACCCCGGTCCCCTGCACGCTGCGGGAGAAATTCGGCGGCCACGGCTGCGGTGCGGACGCCGGATCCGTCGCCGGCGCGGCGCGCGGCGGCTGTCCGGGCGCCTCGGCGGCCGCGACCGTCGGAACGCCGATCGCGAAGCACGCCATCAGGGCGGTGCCGGGGCGGATGCGCATGATCGTCTCCGGATATCCTCTCGGCGCGGCCTCGCCCAGGATCGCACTGGCAGAACCCGCCCGCGGGACCAGATAGGTTACAGCATCGCATCGGCGACGCCGGCCACGGGCGCCCGCGGATGCGGCACCCGCCGCGCCATGGGAGCGAGCCGATGACCGCCCTGCGATTCCTGCGCAATTGGTTCCTGGTGTCGATCCCGCTCGGCCTCCTGATCGGCCGGTTCATCAAGGCCGGCGAAGGGCCGCCGAGACGAGACCGGCGGTGATTACCGGAGACCGGTCCGATAGACAGGGCGCGACTTGCTATTCTGACGCGCGGACGTAGTTCATCAATAACATGTTAGCGAATCCGGCGCATTTTTACTGATATCGCGCCATACCGGCCGACCAGGGCAGGAACTTCGGCCGTGTCCCGCAACGCCAGCACCCCTGCCGCCGTCGCGGAACGCCGGGCGACCGAGCGGAGACCCACCGCCCTGCTGGCCTTCGCCCAGCAACGGGACGGCGCGCGCTATCCCTGCCAGGTCATGAACATCTCCGATCGCGGCGCGATGCTGGAGTTCCTGGGTTCGCAGGCGGTGCTGCTGGAGGACGTGTTCGACCTCGTGCTGGCGAGCGCCGAGATGCGCTACGCGGTCCAGCTCGTCTGGCGGAAGGAGCGGACGGTCGGCGTCCTGTTCTGCGGCGAGGCCGTGTGAGAGGTCGACCCTGCGGGCTCAGACCGCGAGCGTCGCCACCAGCGTGAGCCCGACGGCCGGCAGCGCCAGCGCCAGGACCGCGAGGGTGTCGAGGGGTGCGGGCCGGCTCGCCGCGAGCCAGCGACGCTCGGCCAACTTCTCGGCCGCGAACCCGGACAGGACCAGGCCGCAGCCGACGAACGTGACAAGCGCGGACATGGGTCGACCCTTCTTCGCAACGCCGCGCCGTGTGATGCGCCTGACGGGAGTACCCGCGGCGCAGCTATAAAGTTTCACCGCGGCGCGGATACGCGGGCGAAAGCGACGGCGCGCCGGGAAAGCCGCCGGCGCGCTCCCGCCGCTCCCGGGGACGAAGGGGTTGCAATCCCGCGCGGATCCGTCGAGGCGGGAGCCCAGCGTCATCGACGGGGATTGTCGCGGGCGGCGGGAGGCCGAAACCTTTGAAGACGAGCGGCAACGGCGTGGCCGTCGGACACGATGGCTGGCTGTACTGGGTCGGACGCGCCCGCGAGGTCGAAGCCTTCTACGGCGACACCGCAACCTCGCGGCGGATCCTGAAGCGCTGGACGCAGCTCATCGGGCGGCGCGCGCGGCGCCTCGACGACCTCGGGATCCGGCACGTGCACACCGTCGTCCCCGACAAGCTCGCGATCTATCCGGACCTGCTCGGCCGCCCCTTCCCGGGGCTCGACGACCCGCCCGGGGTTCGGCTCGCCCGGCTGGTCGCCGGGGACAGCGGGGCCCCGATGGTCGACCTGCAGGCACCGCTGCTGGCGGCGCGGGCCGAGGAGCCCGTCTACCTGCGGACGGACACGCATTGGACCTACCGCGGCTACCTGACGGCGTACCGCGCGCTCTGCGAGGCCCTGGACGCGCCGGTGGCGGCGCACGTCTTCGCGGGGACCGGCGCGACCGAGCGCTTCACCTTCGACCTCGGCGAGAAGCTCGTCCCGCCGGTCGACGAGGCGTACGTCGCCTACGATTTCGCGCGCCGCGCGGCACGGATCGACGCGAACGACCTGGTGGCTGTGCGGGAATCCGGCCGGGCCGTGCGGCCGCGCGGACTGTTCGTCGGATCCCGCGTCGTCCTGAGGAACGCGGAGGCGCCGGATCCGCGCCGCGTGGTGCTGTTCGGCGATTCCTACATCTACAGCCCGGGCGCCCGGCTCACGGCGATGCTGGCCGAGACCTTCACCGAGGTGCACGCGATCTGGTCGGCGAACATCGACTGGGCCTACGTCGAGGACGTCCGGCCCGACATCGTCATCTTCGAGATCGCCGAGCGGTTCCTGCGGCAGGTCCCGAACGACCGGATCCGCATCGATCGCTTCGCGGCGTCGCGCGCGCGGCGGGCCGTCCGCCCGACGCTCCGGGAGCGGATCCGGCGCTGGCTGCGCTGAACCCGGCCCCTTCTAAAAGCGAGAGCCCCGCCGCGGTGGCGGCGGGGCTCTGCTCCCTCAGGTGCGCGGCGGCTCAGTAACCGCGGCCGTAATAGCCCGGGCCCCGGTCGAAGGCGCCCGCCGCGGCGGCGCCGGCGGCCGCGCCCGCGATACCGAGACCGATGGCGGCCCCGGTCGACAGGCCGCGGTGACGGCGGTAGCCGAAATCGCGCCGGTGGCCGTAGCCGCGATCGTAGCCGCGGCCGTAGCCGTAGCCGTGGTGGCCGCCGTAGCCGTAGCCATAACCCTGCGCCTGGGCGCCGGTGGCGCCGAGCGCGCCGAGGGACAGGGTGACGGCGGAGATGAGAGCGAGCTTGCGCATCGGTGACTCCTTCGCAGTTGCGTTGGGACCCCAACCCAAAGCGCAACCAGGGGTTCCGATTTTCGTGTGGGCAGGGCGCCGACCGCGCCGGATGTCAAAAGTGAGGATCGAGGATGTGGTGAGCGCGCTGGGACTCGAACCCAGGACCTACAGATTAAAAGTCCGTTGCTCTACCAGCTGAGCTACGCGCTCGCGTCCCGGGCCGCGCGGCGGCCCGTCGGGGACGGCGCGTCCGCAATAGGTGAGCGGGACCGGGGGGTCAACACGACGGAGGTGGACAACCCTCAGGCCGCGTCGCCGCGGGTGCGCTCCACGATGTCCCGGGCCTCGTCGAAGGCCGCGTCCGCGTCGAGCTCGGTGGTGTCGAGCCGGACCGCGTCGTCGGCCATGCGCAGGGGCGCGGCGCTGCGCGACGCGTCCCGGGCGTCGCGGGCCTCGATGTCGGCCAGGATCGCCGCGAAGGTCGCCGCCTCGCCGCGGCCGGCCAGCTCGCGGTGGCGGCGGCGGGCACGCTCCTCGGACGAGGCGGTGATGAACAGCTTCACCGCGGCCTCGGGGCACACGACCGTGCCGATGTCGCGCCCGTCGAGCACCGCCCCCTGCGGGTCGGCGGCGAAGCGGCGCTGCCACGCGAGCAGTCCGGCGCGGACCTCCGGCACCGACGAGACGCGGGAGGCCGCCTCGCCCATCGCCCGCTCGCGCAGGCGCGGATCGTCGAGCCGACCGGCGTCGAGGGCCTGGGCCGCCCGCGCCGCGGCGGCGGCATCGTCCAGCGACAGACCGGCGTCGATCAGGGCGAGCGCCACCGCCCGGTAGAGGAGCCCGGTGTCGAGATGCGGCAGGCCGTAATGGTCGGCTAGACGCTTGGCGAGGGTACCCTTGCCGGACGCGGCCGGTCCGTCGATCGCGATGACGAGCGGCATGGCGGTCACGCCCCGATCTGGCCGCCGAGGGCCTGCATGGTCGGAAGGAAGCTCGGGAAGCTCGTGGCGATCATCGCGCCGTCATCCACCGTGACCGGGTTCCGCGCCGCGAGCCCCATCACCAGGAACGCCATGGCGATGCGGTGGTCGAGGTGGGTCGCCACCGTCCCGCCGCCCGGCGCCGCGGTGCCGTCGCCCTCGACCACGAGATCGTCGCCCTCGACCGCGTGGCGGACGCCGTTCGCGGCGAGCCCGGCCGCCACGGCCGCGAGGCGGTCCGATTCCTTCACCCGCAGCTCGTGCAGGCCTTTCATCCGGGTCCGGCCCTCGGCGAAGCTCGCCGCCACCGCCAGCACCGGGTACTCGTCGATCATCGCGGGCGCCCGCTCGGCCGGGACGTCGACGCCGGTCAGGCGGCTCGCGCGCACGCGGAGGTCGGCCACGGTCTCGCCGCCCTCCTCCCGCTCGGCCACGCGCTCGATCTGCGCGCCCATCTCCAGGAGCGTCGTGATCAGCCCGATGCGCAGCGGGTTCATCATCACGCCCTCGATCACCACGTCGGAGCCGGGCACGATCAGCGCCGCCACCAGCGGGAACGCTGCCGAGGACGGGTCGGCCGGCACCACCACGTCGGTGCCGCGCAGGGTCGGCTGCCCCGTCAGCGCGACCCTGCGGCCGTGGCCGCCCGGCCCGTGCGGCTCGACGCTGACCGCGGCGCCGAACAGGCGCAGCATCCGCTCGGTGTGATCGCGGGTCGCGGCCACCTCGATCACGGTCGTGACGCCGGGGGCGTTGAGGCCGGCGAGCAGGACCGCCGACTTTATCTGCGCGGAGGCCGCCGGGGTCTCGTAGGTGATCGGGATCGCCTCCCTGGGACCCCGCAGGGTCAGGGGCACGCGTCCGCCCTCGGCCTCGGCCAGGACCTGCGTGCCCATCCGGGTGAGCGGGTCGAGGATGCGGCGCATCGGCCGCGAGCGCAGGGAGGCGTCGCCGTCGAAGGTCGCGGTCACCGGCTGCCCGCCGACCACGCCCATCATCAGCCGCGAACCGGTGCCGGCATTGCCGAAATCGAGAACCGCGGCCGGGTCGCCGAGGCCGCCGATCCCGACGCCCCGGACCCGCCAGCTCCCGGCCCCGAGGCGCTCGACCCCTGCCCCGAGCGCCTTCGCGGCGGCGGCGGTGCGCAGGACGTCGTCGCCCTCCAGCAGGCCTTCGACCCGCGTCTCGCCCTGGCTGAGCAGGCCGAGGATCATCGACCGGTGCGAGATCGACTTGTCGCCGGGCGGGCGCAGGCGTCCGCGCAGCGGGGCGCCCGGCGCGGCGGTGAGGGGCTGGGGGGTCGAATCGTGCGACACGGGACGTCCGTTCGGGCTCTGAGACGTGGGCCTGGATCCGGCGCGTCGCGCGGCCCTGCCGCGGCGCTGCAATCGGACGGTGAAATCGCCGCGCCGTTAACACGGGCACCGCCCGCCGTCATCCATCCGCTGCCCGCGCCGATCCCGGGCGCCGCACGCGGGGGCGCGCCGCCCGAAACGCCCTGCGCGGGCTCGATTGACAGGCGCTTTCACCGCGACTAACGGGGCGCCTCTCCCGAGACAGTACTGACGACGAGGTGTCCGCCCGTGGCCCGACCGGAACTTGGCTTGAAGCGCCAGTGCATGAGCTGCGGCGCGAAGTTCTACGACCTCGCCCGCGATCCCGCGGTCTGCCCGAAATGCGGCGCGGTCTATCAGGCGGTGGCCACCTCCAGCCGTGCGGCCCCCCCGGCGCTGTCGCGGGGCCCGGCCAACACCGACGATGAGGACGAGACGGACGAGAAGGGCCCGGAGATGGTCTCCCTCGACGAGGTCGAGGCCGCCGAGGACGACGCCGATCCGACGCCCGAGGACGACTCGGTCGAGGACGGGGAATCCTCCGACGACGATACCTTCTTGGAGGAAGAGGATTCCGGCGACGACGACGTCTCCGACCTGATCGACGGCGATATCGAGAACGACGAGGAGGGCTGAGGCGGCCTCCGTCTCTCCCGACCAAAAACCCCCGGCGGCAGCGAAAAAGGGGGTTGAGTCCGCGATGCGAGCCGCCTATAGAACCGGCCTCGCCGACCGCGACCCGGACCGGCGAGACCCCGCGGTACCCAAACCGCGGTGGATGTAAAAAGTGGGGCCTTAGCTCAGCTGGGAGAGCGCTTCCATGGCATGGAAGAGGTCATCGGTTCGATCCCGTTAGGCTCCACCATCCCACCCTCGCGCGACGCGGCCCTGTCGGGGACGCGGACCGCGTTTAAAAATATGGGGCCTTAGCTCAGCTGGGAGAGCGCTTCCATGGCATGGAAGAGGTCATCGGTTCGATCCCGTTAGGCTCCACCATTCCTCGCACGCGCGACGCGGCCGTCCCGGCCTTCCGCGCCGTCAGGTAGATCCCCACAGCACCGTCCCTGCGCGCGCAGCGAAACGATCCCGTCGGCGCGACGACTGAGGTCGCGCGGTCCTGAGTCACCACGCGTTGCTCGTGATGGCGGAGAGGAGATCGCCCGAGGGTTTCAGGCGGAACCCGTCCCGGCCGTCCAGGCCCGCATCGGGACTCCTCGCTGAAACAATCCGGCTCAGCGGGTCAGGTGACCGAGCGGCAGCGCGGTCGTGTACTTCACCTGCCCCAGGGCGAAGCTCGAGCGGATGTTGGCCACGCCGGGGATCCGCGTGAGGTGGTCGAGGACGAGCTTCTGGTACTGGCCCAGATCCTCGACGACGACGCGCAGCATGTAGTCGGCCTCGCCGCTCATCAGGTAGCACTCCATCACCTCCGGGCGGCTGCGCACCGCCTCGTCGAAGGCCTGGAGCGCGGCCTGGGTCTGCTTCTCAAGCGACACGTGGACGAAGACGTTGACCGCGAGCCCGAGGCTCAGCGGGTCGACCACCGCCACGCAGCCGCGGATCACCCCCGCCTCCTTCAGGTCGTTGACGCGTCGCCAGCACGGCGACGTCGACAGGCCGACCCGCTCCGCGAGATCCGCGATGCTGATCTCGCTGTCCTGCTGCAGGCACTCGAGGATGCGCAGGCTCGCGGCGTCGAGGGCGGCCGGTCGGGCGGGCATGCGATCGGTCTCCGGTCGGGAACCGCGTGCGCGGCCTGAGGCGCAGGATGCGGCATGTTTTGCCGCCTACAGCCCGTATCAGGGAATATCAATCCGCGAACCCCGGCATCGCGGCAAATATCCGGCATGTCCCGCCGCCGCGATCCTCGTATGATCGCGCCGACCAGGGAGGCCGCGCCGATGAACGCCATACCGCCGAAAGCCACGATCGCGCGGTCCGCCGAGGTGGATCACGATCCGGCCGAGACCCAGGACTGGCTCGCCGCGCTGGAATCCGTCTTCCGCACCGAGGGTGCGGCCCGGGCGCGCTTCATCCTCGATCGCCTGGAGCGGCGCTCGAAGGAGATCGGCATCCTCGACGAGGCCCTGCCCTACTCGCCCTACCGGAACACGATCGCGCTGGAGAAGCAGCCGCGCTACCCCGGCGACCTCGACATCGAGGAGCGCCTGACCTCGATCATGCGCTGGAATGCGCTGGCCATGGTGGTGCGTGCCAACATGGCCTACGGCGAGCTCGGCGGCCACGTGGCGAGCTACGCCTCGGCGGCGGAGCTGTTCGAGGTCGGCTTCAATCACTTCTTCGAGGGCGGCACGGACGGCGACCTCGTCTATTTCCAGCCGCACTCCGCGCCGGGCGTCTACGCGCGGGCCTTCCTCGAGGGCCGGCTGTCCGAGGAGCAGCTGAAGCATTACCGCCAGGAGATCGCCGGCGACGGGCTCTGCTCCTACCCGCATCCCTGGCTGATGCCGGATTTCTGGCAGGTCCCCACCGGCTCCATGGGCATCGGCCCGATCCACGCGGTCTATCAGGCCCGGTTCATGCGCTACCTCGGTGACCGGGGCCTCGCCGACACCACCGGCCGGCACGTCTGGGGCGTGTTCGGCGACGGCGAGATGGACGAGCCCGAGTCGATCGGCGGCCTGGCGCTCGCCGCGCGCGAGAATCTCGACAACCTGACCTTCGTCATCAACTGCAACCTGCAGCGGCTCGATGGGCCGGTGCGCGGCAACGGACAGATCATCCAGGAGTTGGAGAGCCTGTTCCGAGGCGCCGGCTGGAACGTCATCAAGGTGCTGTGGGGCTCGGAGTGGGACGGGATCTTCGCCCGCGACACCAACCACGCCCTGCTGCGCCGCTTCGCCGAGACCGTCGACGGCAAGTACCAGACGCTCGGTGCCAAGGACGGCGCCTACAACCTCGCGCACTTCTTCGGCGAGGACCCGGAGGTGCGCGAGCTCGTCGCCCACATGTCGGACGCCGACGTCGACCGGCTGAAGCGCGGCGGCCACGACTTCCGCAAGCTCTACGCGGCCTTCGCGGCTGCCAAGGCCACCAAGGGCCGGCCGACGGTGATCCTGGCCAAGACCAAGAAGGGCTACGGCATGGGCGGCGCGGGCGAGTCGCGCATGACCGCCCACCAGGCCAAGAAGCTCGACGTCGACGCGCTGCGCGCCTTCCGCGACCGGTTCGCGCTGCCGCTGTCGGACGCGCAGGTGGAGGGCCTGGCCTTCTACAAGCCGGCCGAGGACGGCGCCGAGATGCGCTACCTGCGCGAGCGGCGCGAGATGCTCGGCGGCGTCCTGCCGGCCCGCCGCCGCACGGCGCCGACGGTCCCTGTTCCGGAGCTCTCCACCTACGCGGGCTTCGCCCTCGAGGCCGCCGGCAAGGAGATGTCGACCACCACCGCGGTGGTGCGCCTGTTCGGCAACCTCCTGAAGCACAAGGATCTCGGGCCGCGCATCGTGCCGATCGTCGCCGACGAGGCGCGGACCTTCGGCATGGCCAACCTGTTCCGGCAGGTCGGGATCTACGCGCCGCAGGGGCAGCTCTACGAGCCGGAGGATGCGGGCTCGATGCTCTACTACCGCGAGGCCCGGGACGGGCAGCTCCTCGAAGAGGGCATCACCGAGGCCGGGGCGATCTCGTCCTGGACGGCGGCGGCCACGTCCTACAGCGTCCACGGCCTGTCGATGCTGCCGTTCTACATCTACTACTCGATGTTCGGCTTCCAGCGGGTCGGCGACCTGATCTGGGCGGCGGCCGACCAGCGGGCCCGCGGCTTCCTGATCGGCGCCACGGCGGGCCGCACGACGCTGGGCGGCGAGGGCCTGCAGCACCAGGACGGGTCGAGCCACATGCAGGCGGCCGCGATCCCGAACTGCCGGGCCTACGATCCGGCCTTCGCGTACGAGATGGCGGTGATCGTCGACCGGGGCGCCCGGGCGATGATGGAGGAAGGCGAGGACGCCTTCTACTACCTCACGGCGATGAACGAGAACTACGCCCAGCCGTCCATGCCGCAGGGGGCGGAGGCCGGGATCCTGAAGGGCATGTACCGCCTGTCGGGGCCGGAGGCCGGACAAGGGACGGGCGCCGCCGTGCGGCTCCTCGGCTCCGGGGCGATCCTGCCGGAGGTGATCGCGGCGGCGGCGCTGCTCGCGCAGGATTTCGGCGTCGCGGCCGAGGTGTTCAGCGTGACGAGCTTCAGCGAGCTGGCCCGCGATGCCCGCGAGGCCGAGCGGCAGGCGATGCTCAACCCGGAGGCCGAGGCGCCGGTCAGCCACGTGGCGGCGCTGCTGCCGGGCACGGCGCCCATCGTCGCGGCGAGCGACTACGTCCGGGCCTACCCGCAGCTGATCGCCTCCTATGTCGGCGCGCGCTTCGTCGCCCTCGGCACCGACGGGTTCGGGCGCAGCGACACTCGCAACGCGCTCCGTCGGTTCTTCGAGGTCGACCGGCAGCACGTGGTCATCGCCGCCCTGCATGCTCTGGCCGAGGCCGGCACGGTGCCGCGCGCCACGGTGGCGGACGCGATCCGCCGCTACGGCGTCGCGGCCGACGCGCCCGCGCCCTGGACGATCTGAGGCCGGGCGCCCCGTCGCGGGGCGCCGCCCGCCCCCACCCCCTTTTCGAACGCCCGAGCCACGGACATCCGACCGCATGAGCGCCGCGCTGCAGATCGCCCTTCCGGACATCGGCGATTACCGGGACGTGCCGGTCATCGAGCTTCTGGTGAAGCCCGGCGACCGCCTCGCGGTGGACGACCTGATCCTCAGCATCGAGTCCGACAAGGCCACCATGGAGGTCCCCTCCCCGGTCGCCGGCATCGTGCGCGAGTTGCTGGTGTCGGTGGGGTCGAAGGTCTCCGAGGGCACACCGATCCTGACGGTGGAGCCTGCCGAGGGCGGCGGGGTCGAGACCGCGGCGGCACCGCCTGCCGCGGCCGCAGCGCCGTCGGCTTCCGGGCATGGCGCGGGTCCCCGCTCCCGTGCGGGAGAGGGACAGGGTGAGGGATCCGGGTTGTCCGGAGACGGCATCCCCCTCACCCCAGCCCTCGCCCGCACGGGAGAGGGAGCCGGTCGCGCCTCGCTGGAGCCGATGCGGGCCGACCCGATCCAGGCGACAAGCGGCGACGTGCATGCCAGCCCGTCGGTCCGCCAGCTCGCCCGCGAGCTGGGCGTCGGGCTCGACCGCGTCGCCGCCACCGGCCCGAAGGGGCGGATCCTGCGCGAGGACGTGCACGCCTTCGTCAAGGCGGCCCTCAACGCGCCGGTCCAGGCGCCCGTCGCCGCGTCCGGCATCGGCGCCGGCCTGCCGCCCTGGCCGGAGGTCGACTTCGCCAAGTTCGGGCCGGTGCGGCGCGAGCCGCTCTCGCGCATCCAGAGTCTCTCTGGGGCCAATCTCAGCCGCAACTGGCTGACGATCCCGCACGTGACCAATTTCGACCGGGCCGACGTCACCGAGATCGAGTCGTTCCGGGTCGGCCTCAACACGGAGACACGCACGCCGCCCGCCCGGGTCACCATGGTGGCCTTCCTGATCAAGGCGGCGGCCTCGGCGCTGCGCGCCTATCCGCGCTTCAATTCCTCCCTGGAGGGCAGCGACCTCGTCCTGAAGGACTACGTCCATGTCGGCTTCGCGGTGGACACGCCGAAGGGCCTGATGGTGCCGGTGGTGCGCGACTGCGACCGCAAGGGCCTCATCGAGATCGCCACCGAGATGGCCGCGATGGCCGAGAAGGCCCGGGCCGGAACCCTCCCGGGTTCCGACATGCAGGGCGGCTGCTTCTCGGTGTCGTCGCTCGGCGGCATCGGCGGCGACGGCTTCACCCCGATCATCAACGCCCCCGAGGTCGCGATCCTGGGCGCGGCGCGCTCGCGCACCGAGGCGGTCTGGGACGGCAAGGCCTTCCAGCCGCGCCTGATCCTGCCGCTCAGCCTGTCCTGGGACCACCGCGTCGTGGACGGCGTCGCCGCCGCCCGCTTCCTCGGCCACGTGGCCTCGGTCCTGTCGGACCTGCGCCGCGCCCTCCTGTGACCGCCGCCATGCCCGAGACCCTCGACATCCGCGTCCCCGATCTCGGGGACTACGCCGACGTGCCCGTCATCGAGATCCCGGTGGCGCCCGGCCAGCCGGTCGCCAAGGACCAGACCCTGCTGGTGGTCGAATCCGACAAGGCGACGCTGGACATCCCCTCCCCCGCGGCGGGCCGCCTCGTGGAGATGCTGGTCGGCCTCGGCGACACGGTCTCGGCCGGCACCCTCGTCGCCCGCCTCGCGGTCGAGGCGACCGACGCGCGCGGCGAACCGACCCCTGCGCCGGCCTCGGCTCCGACCCCCGCGCCCACGCCCGCCGCGCCGCCGCCGAAGCCGCAGGCCGGCGCGGGCTGCGATCTCCTGGTGATCGGCGGAGGACCGGGCGGCTACTCAGCCGCCTTCCGGGCCGCCGATCTCGGGCAGCGGGTCGTCCTGGTGGAGCGCCACGCGACCCTCGGCGGCGTCTGCCTCAACGTGGGCTGCATCCCCTCGAAGGCGCTGCTCCACGTGGCCGCGGTCACCGAGGAGGCCGTCCGGCTGGCCGCGCACGGGATCAGCTTCGGCGCGCCGACGGTCGATCTGGAGAAGCTGCGGACCTTCAAGGCCGGCACCGTCCGTCGCCTCACCGACGGGCTCGCCCAGATGGCACGCCAGCGCAAGGTCGAGGTGGTCCGAGGGACAGCCCGCTTCACCGGGCCCCGCACGGTCTCGGTGACGCTGCACGACGGCGGCACGCGGGACGTCACCTTCACGGGCGCCGTCGTGGCGGCGGGCTCGGCGCCGGTGGCCCTGCCGATGCTCCCGGACGATCCGCGGGTCGTGAATTCCACCGGGGCGCTGGAACTTACCGCCGTGCCGCGCCGGCTCCTGGTGATCGGCGGCGGCATCATCGGCCTGGAGATGGCAACGGTCTACAGCGCCCTCGGCGCGCGGGTCGACGTAGTCGAGCGCCTGCCCGGCCTGCTCGAGGGCGTCGACCGGGATCTCGTGAGCGTCTGGACGAAGCGCAACGCCCACCGTTTCGACCGCGTCCTGACGGGGGTCGAGGTCGTCTCCGCCGAGGCGAAACCGGACGGGATCGCCGTGACCTTCTCGGGGGAGGCCGAGCCCGGAACCTACGACCTCGTGCTCCAGGCCGCCGGCCGCCGGCCCAACGGGGCGACGCTCGGTCTCGACGCGGCCGGCGTTGCGCTGGACGGCGGCTTCATTCCGGTGGACGCCCAGATGCGCACGAACGTGCCGCACATCTTCGCCATCGGGGATTGCGTCGGCCAGCCGATGCTCGCCCACAAGGCGGTGCATCAGGGCCACGTCGCCGCCGAGGCGGCCGCCGGCCACAAGGCCGGGTTCGACGCCGCCGTGATCCCGTCGGTCGCCTACACCGACCCGGAGATCGCCTGGGCCGGCCTCACCGAGACGGCCGCGAAGGCGGCCGGGCGGGCCGTCGAGGTGGCGCGCTTCCCCTGGGCCGCTTCGGGCCGGGCCATCGCCAACGGCGCCGATTACGGCCTGACCAAGCTTCTGTTCGACGCGCAGACCAGGCGCGTCGTCGGCGGCGCCATCGTCGGCCCGAGCGCCGGCGACATGATCGGCGAAGTCGCGCTGGCGATCGAGATGGGCGCCGACGCCACCGATATCGGCCGGACGATCCACCCCCACCCGACGCTCGGCGAGACGATCGGTCTCGCGGCGGAGGCCGGGCTCGGCCTCTGCACCGACCTGCCGCCGGTCGCCCGTCGGTAGACACGACGTCGGCGCCGGGCCCGTCCGCCCGGCGGCTCGACGGATCGCCGCGTCTTGTATAGATCTCGGCCCGCGTCGCCGGCTCGGCCGGGAAGCCGTCCGGTCGGAGCGTTCTGCCGGGCCTCGATGCGGCAGTACGTGGCGAAGATCTGGTGGTTCAGCTGAGAGGATATGATCCGAGATGCTGTGGCACACCGGACCGTCTTTCCGCCCCGCTGCCCACATCTTGTCATTACTGGCGTGGGATCGATTCTCGCGCGGGGCCCCGCGGCCCGCAACGACCGCACCAGCGCTCCGGGTGCCGCCCCTGGCCCTCGCGGTGCTGCTGGGGTCGGTCGCGGTGACCGGGGCGCCGAGCTGGGCGCGCGACGCCGCCGAGGCGCCGAAGCCGGCCGATACGCCGTCCGCCGCCGACGGGCCGCAGGCGCTCATCGCCTCGCTGCGGAGCCGTATCCTCGCGGCGCACAGCGCGACCTTCGCTCTCGAGAGCTGGTGCGCCGACTACAAGCTCGCCGGGGACCCGCACCTCGTGGCGGAGCGCGTGCCCGTGGCCGACAAGCCCCTGACGGCCGCGCAGCGCGCCCGTCTCGCGATCGGCCCGGACGAGCCGGTGCGCTACCGCCGCGTCCGTCTCGCCTGCGGGGACCGCGTCCTGTCCGAGGCGGATAACTGGTACGTGCCGGCCCGGCTCACGCCGGAGATGAACGCGACGCTGGACACCACCCGCACGCCCTTCGGCCGGGTCGTGCGTCCCCTCGCCCCGGTGCGCAGCACCGTCGAGGTGCGCGCGCCGGTCCGGAGCGCCATGCCCGGACCGGACGATCCGCTCTTCGAGATCGACGCCGTGCTGTCGACCGGGGCCGGGCAGCCGTTCTGCGAGGTCGTCGAGACGTATCTGGGCGGTGCGCTGCCGCAGGCATCGCGGTAGAACCCGGCCGCGTTCTCGGTTGGGAGGAACAGGTATGGGTTCGAGGTTTCGTCGCGCGGTTCTGGCCCTGCTCGCGACGGGCGCGGCGTGCGCGCCGGCCCTGGCGGCCGATCCGGCCGGCGTATGGCTGACGGAAACCGGCAGTTCGAAGGTCCGCATCGCGCCCTGCGGCGGCGGCTTCTGTGGCACGATCATCAGCGCGCCCGGGAAGGGGCTCGACGCGAAGAACCCGGATCCGGCCCTGCGTGGCCGCAGCGTCGTCGGCGTCCAGATCCTCGACGCGCGACAGCCCGAAGGCGGCGGCTTCTCGGGGTCGCTCTACAACCCGAACGACGGCAAGACCTATTCCGGTTCGCTGAAGCTCACGGGACCCGACTCGCTCGAGGTCTCCGGCTGCGTCATGAGCGTGTTCTGCAAGCGGCAGACCTGGACGCGCGTGAAGTGATCGCGCGCGGCGGGCGCCGGGGCGAGGCGGTGCCGCGTCGCAACAACGCGGGATCGATCGCGCGCGACTGAGGTTGCCTGGGTCTGGAACCAGCAAGGATTCTCATGACCCGGACATGTCTCGCCGCTCTTCTCGCCCTCGCCACCGTCGCGCCGGCCAGCGCCCAGGTCGAGGCCCGGCCCGTCGCGCCCGCTCCCGGCGCGCCGGGCGTGGTGAGCCAGCAGATCGACGCCACCGGGAACGAAGCCGCCGTGAGCTACTCGCCTACCGGCCGGCCGGCCGACACGATCTCCAACAACTCGGCGGCAGCGGGCAACGCCAACCAGCCGTCGCGGGTCGCGCCGCAGGGCGGTGGCGGCGGCGGCAGCCGGTGATCTCGCCTGATCCCCGGTGACCCGAGCGGCGCAGGACCCGCGAGGGGGCCGCGATGTTCGCCCGGGGCCGGAACGGACGCGGGAGCCTGTCGGGGCGACCGCGCCGGTCTCGCGGAGGACAATCGGGCCGCGCCGGCGACGGTGCGGCCCTTCCGCGGCCCGTCGCGGCTCAGGCGGCCTCGGTGAGAGCCTGCGCGACGGCGTCGAGGGCGGCCTCGGCCCCGGCCCCGTTCGGGCCGCCGGCCTGCGCCATGTCGCGGCGGCCGCCGCCGCCCTTCCCGCCGAGCGCCCCGGCCCCGGCCCGGACCAGCCCGACCGCGTCGTAGCGCGCGGTCAGGTCGTCGGTGACGCCGACCACCAGCCCGGCCTTGCCGTCCGGTCCGACGCCGACCACCGCCACGATGCCGGAGCCCAGGCGCTTCTTCTCCTCGTCGACGATCGGCTTGAGGTCGCGCATGTCGAGCCCCTCGATGACGGAGCGGCGGAAGGCCACCCCACCGATCTCGGTCTGCTGCGCGCCCGAGCCCGGGCCGCCCTCGCCACCCATGGCGAGCTTGCGACGGGTCTCGGCCAGCTCGCGCTCCAGGCGGCGCCGGTCCTCCATCAGCGCGGTCAGGCGGTCGGGCGCCTCAGAGACCGGCGCCTTGAGGATGCCGGCGAGCGCCGCCAGCGTCCGGGCCTCCTCGGCGCGGTGACGGCGCGCCGCGTCGGCCGTCAGCGCCTCGATCCGGCGCACGCCCGCGCCCACCGCGCTCTCGGCCACGATGGTGATTGCCCCGATATCGCCGGTGCGCGCGGCGTGGGTGCCGCCGCAGAGCTCCACGGAGAAATTCTTGGCGCGCGGTTGCGCGGCGTCGCCGTCGACCGGCAGCCCCATCGAGACCACCCGCACCTCGTCGCCGTACTTCTCGCCGAACAGCGCGCGGGCGCCCGACGCGATCGCGTCGTCAACGGCCATCAGCTTCGTGACGACGGGCGCGTTCTGCAGCAGCACCGCGTTGGCGATGTCCTCGACGCGGCCGAGCTCGTCGGCCTCGATCGGCTTCGGGTGGCTGATGTCGAAGCGCAGCCGGTCGGGGCTGACCAGCGAGCCCTTCTGGGCGACGTGGTCGCCCAGCACCTGCCGCAGGGCCTCGTGGAGCAGGTGGGTGGCCGAGTGGTTGGCCCGGATCGCCCTGCGGCGGGCGTTGTCGACCTTCAGCTCGACCGGCTGGTCGAGGCTCACCGACCCCTCCTCCACGGTGACGTGATGGACGAACACGTCGCCGAGCTTCTTCTGGGTGTCGGTCACCCGCGCCCGCACGCCCGGCGCCAGGATCAGGCCGGTATCGCCGACCTGGCCGCCCGACTCTCCGTAGAACGGCGTCTGATTGACGAGGACGAGGCCGGTCTGACCAGCCTCGAGGGCCTTCACCTCGGCGCCGTCGCGCAGAAGCGCGGTCACGATGCCCTCGGCGGTCTCGGTCTCGTAGCCCAGGAACTCGGTGGCGCCGACGCGCTCGCGCAGTCCGAACCACACCGTCTCGGTCGCCGCCTCGCCCGAGCCCTTCCAGGCCTCGCGGGCCGCCTGCTTCTGGCGCTGCATCGCGGCCGCGAAGGCGTCGGTGTCCACGCCGATGCCGCGGGCCTTGAGCGCGTCCTGCGTCAGGTCGAGGGGGAAGCCGTAGGTGTCGTAGAGGGTGAAGGCGGTCTCGCCGGAGAGCTTGTCGCCCTCCCGGAGGTCGCGGCTCTCGGCGTCGAGGATCGACAAGCCCCGCTCGAGGGTGCGGCGGAAGCGGGTCTCCTCCAGCTTCAGGGTCTCGGCGATCAGGCTCTCGGCCCGCATCAGCTCCGGGTAGGCCTGGCCCATCTCGCGCACGAGGGTCGGCACGAGGCGGAACATGGTGGGCTCGCGGGCCCCCAGGATCTCGGCGTGGCGCATGGCGCGGCGCATGATCCGGCGCAGCACGTAGCCGCGGCCCTCGTTGCCCGGCAGCACACCGTCGGCCACTAGGAAGGAGGCCGCCCGCAGGTGGTCGGCGATCACCCGGTAGGACGCCATCGTGGCCGCCTCCGGCGCCCGCGAGACCGCGTGGGCCACCGCGTCGATGAGCGCGCGGAACAGGTCGGTGTCGTAGTTCGAGTGGACGCCCTGGAGGATCGCGGCCATGCGCTCCAGGCCCATGCCGGTGTCGATCGACGGCCGCGGCAGCGGGTTGCGCACGCCCGGCTCCAGCTGCTCGTACTGCATGAACACGAGGTTCCAGAACTCGAGGAAGCGGTCGCCGTCCTCGTCCGGCGAACCGGGCGGTCCGCCCTGGAGCGCCGGGCCCTGGTCGATGAAGATCTCCGAGCAGGGGCCGCACGGGCCGGTATCGCCCATCTGCCAGAAATTGTCGGAGGTCCCGATCCGGATGATCTTCTCGTCCGGGAAGCCGGCGATCTTCTTCCACAGGCCGGCGGCCTCGTCGTCGTCGGCGTAGACGGTGACGAGGAGCTTGTCGGGCTTGAGGCCGAACTCCTTGGTGATCAGCGTCCAGGCCAGCTCGATCGCGCGGTCCTTGAAGTAGTCGCCGAACGAGAAGTTGCCGAGCATCTCGAAGAACGTGTGGTGGCGCGCGGTGTACCCGACATTGTCGAGGTCGTTGTGCTTGCCGCCGGCCCGCACGCATTTCTGCGCCGTCGTCGCCCGGTCGTAGGCGCGCTTCTCCATCCCGGTGAAGACGTTCTTGAACTGCACCATGCCGGCGTTCGTGAACATCAGCGTC
Source organism: Methylobacterium sp. 13MFTsu3.1M2 (assembly GCF_900112625.1). Taxonomy (NCBI): domain Bacteria; kingdom Pseudomonadati; phylum Pseudomonadota; class Alphaproteobacteria; order Hyphomicrobiales; family Methylobacteriaceae; genus Methylobacterium; species Methylobacterium sp. 13MFTsu3.1M2. Next base: position 82,465 of record NZ_FOMM01000022.1, on the reverse strand, counting down.
GGGTCGTTCTTCGGCACGAGGCTCGAGGACGGCACGACCTCGTGGCCCGCCTTGGCGAAGTAGTCGAGGAAGGTCGACCGGATCTCGTTGACGCCGCTCATCGGGGCTGACTCTGGCAGTACGGACGGGAAAGGGCGGCCGCGCGTCATCCGCCCGGCGCCCGCATGGCGCCCTCTTAAGGAGGGATGCCGCGCGAGTCACGGGCGGCCTGCCCCGAAATCTCCACGGGACGCCGCAACTCGGCCACAAGCGCGGCCGTGTTGTCGCCACATCTGTCAAGCGATGGTGAGTCCGTAGCGCCACAGCGGCGTGTGGAGAGTCGGGATAACGATGCAGGGCCGCACGGTCGGATCGCCGAGGACCATCACCGGCAAGCAGGGCCATTTCGGCTCGGGCCGCGCCGACGTGATCGCCGCACAGCCCATGCTGGGCCGTGCCCATGGCAGCCGCCCCGCGCTGTTCCGCTCCCTGCTCACCGTCTCGATGATCGCCGGCGGCCTCAGCGCCGCGCTGATCGGGTCGGGCGTGGACCTCGCCAAGGTCGGCCTGTCGCCGGCCGTGTCGGTCGCGGAGGCCGCCACCGAGCTCCCGATGCCGCGCCCGCGCATCCACACCGTCGCCCTCAGCACCCCGCTGGAGCAGACTCCGCTGCGCGCTGCCGCGAGCTTCGCCCCGGTGCACGACCTCGACACCGAACTCGGCTCCAACACGGTCGACCGCGTGTCGTACGACTTCCTGCTGTCCGAGAGCGCCGTCGGCGATCCGAACGACATCCTCGAGTTCGGCCCGATGAAGATCCGGCGCCACCTCGTGCAGACGATCGTCCGGGCGGCCCAGGCGGTCCAGACCGATCCGGTGCTGCTGATGGCGGTAGCCGACAAGGAATCTAGCTTCGTCACGGCGGTCCAGGCCAAGACCTCCTCGGCGACGGGCCTCTACCAGTTCATCGAGCGGACCTGGCTCGGCGTGGTTCGCGACTTCGGCGCCAAGTACGGGCTGGAGAAGGACGCGGCGCTGATCACCTCCGACGCCAACGACCGGCCGGTGATCACCGATCCGGCGGAGCGCGCCCGGGTGCTGGAACTGCGCCGCGACCCGTACCTCTCGGCGCTGATGGCCGGCGAGATGCTGAAGCGCGACGCGGCCCGCATCGCCCTGCGCATCGGCCGCGAGCTGACCCTCGGCGAGGTCTACCTCGCCCACTTCCTCGGACCGGACGACGCCGAGGAGTTCCTCGCCAACGTCGTGAACAAGCCGGCCGCCGCCGCGGCGGCCCTGCTCCCGGGGCCGGCCCGGGCCAACCGCTCGATCTTCTTCGCCGCCGGGCGCTTCGTCGGGCGCGGCCGCCACCGCAAGCCCCTGAGCCTGTCGGTCGCGCAGGTGCACGAGAAGTTCGAGGCGATGATGAGCACCCGCGGGACGCGCTACCAGAACGTCCGCCAAGTCTCTGGAATCATGGCGTATGCCGACGCCGACGCCGGGCTCGCCACGCAGTAACGGCTCTGTGACGCCGGGCGGGATTCCGAACGCCCGGCGCAACCAGCGGCGGATTGCCGACTTTCCTCCTTCAAGCGCCGCATCCTCGAGCGGCGCGGAAGTCGACTTCGGGGGGAGTCCTTGAAAAAGCACCAGACGAGCGCACCCCTGCCGCTCACCGATACGCTGTCACCGGGTATTCCGCTCGATCAGATTGGTCAGAAACTGGCGTCGTTCTACGATGATCTGGTCACCGAGGGCGTGCCCGAGCACCTCGCGGCCCTGGTCCGCCGCGTGCGGCAGAACGAGGGCGACGAGGCCGCCCCGGGCGCGCCGAGCGTCGTGGCGGCCGAGGCCGGTCCGCCGCGTCTCGCGCTCGTCGTGGAGGACGATCCCGAGATCCGCGCGCTCGCCGAGACCCTCTTGGAGGAAACCGAACTCGACGTGGTCGGGTGCGACAGCGCCGAGGCCGCCCTGTCGGTCCTCCAGGCGCGCGGGGGCGACGTCGCCCTCGTCTTCGCCGACGTCCGGCTGGCCGGCGAGATGGACGGCCTCCAGCTCGCCCGCGCGGTGGCGACCCTGTGGCCCCGGGCCCGTCTGGTGATCACCTCGGGCCACGGCATTCCCCGCCCCGAGCTGCCGGCCGAGGCCGTCTTCATCGCCAAGCCGTGGCGCCCCCTCGACGTGCTGGTCGAGGCCGAGCGCGCCGCCGCCGACCCGGCCCCGCCGGTGGTCTGAGGCGTTCCGCGCGGCCGGGCCCGGCCCTTGCATCGCCGGTGACCGCGTCGGCGCGAGCCCGGAGCCTGCGACTTGCCGATCCTCTCCGTCCGCCACCGCACCGTCTACCGGTACCGGCGTCCGGTCGCCTTCGGCGAGCACCGGATCATGTTCCGGCCGCGCGACAGCTACGATCAACGGCTGATCGCGGCGACCCTCGACATTGCCCCGGAGCCGGCCGCCCTGCGCTGGCTGTTCGACGTGTTCGGCAACTGCGTGGCGGTTGCGACCTTCGACACCCGCGCCGAGACCCTGACCTTCGACTGCGGCATCACCCTCGACCACACCCCGGAGCACGCGCCGGTCTTCCCCCTGGCGCCGCACGCGACCCACTACCCGTTCGGCTACGGCGCCGAGGACATGCCGGACCTCGCCCGCTCCATCGAGCGGCAATGGCCGGACCCGCGGCACGAGGTCGATGCCTGGGCGCGGAGCTTCCTGCCGCCGCAGGGCCGTATCCCGACGCAGGAGCTGCTGGCCGCGATGACGCGCAGCGTGCGGGCGAACTTCACCTACCTCGCCCGCTCCGAGAAGGGCGTGCAGGACCCGCTCACGACCCTGCGCACGAAGCTCGGCTCGTGCCGGGACTTCGCGGTGCTGATGATGGAGGGCGTCCGGGCGCTCGGCATGGCCGCCCGCTTCGTCTCCGGATACCTCTACAACCCGCGCAACGACCGGGCGCGCCACGTCGGCGGCGGCTCCACCCACGCCTGGCTGCAGGTCTACCTGCCGGGCGCCGGCTGGGTCGAGTTCGACCCGACCAACGGCATCGTGGGCAACCGCGACCTGATCCGCGTGGCGGTGACCCGCGATCCGGCCCAGGCCGTGCCGCTGCACGGCTCATTCTTCGGCCTCGCCAGCGACGATCTCGGCATGCGCGTCGACGTCGACGTGGTGGAACTGCCTGCCGACGGGCCGGCGGCCCGAACCGTGCAGGGGCCGGAGGCGTCCCTGGCGCGTTGAGTTCGCGCGCACCCGGACTCGGAACGAGCGTGCGTGGCGACTCCGCGCGGACGGCGACAGAGCAAGGTGGCCCCGATGAAGATCAGGACCGGTTTCGATATCGCTTTCACGCTGTCGCAGCCGACACCGATGATCCTGATGCTGAGCGTCCATCCCTCGCGGATCGACGACGTGCTGACCCCGCACGCGATCGGGTTCGATCCGCCGCTCGAGGCGCGGACGTACCGGGACGGCTTCGGCAACATCTGCCACCGCATCATCGCGCCGCCCGGTCAGCTGACCATCGCGGCCGACTTCACGGTCGAGGATTCGGGCGAGCCCGATCCGGTCGTGCCGGACGCCCGGCAGATCCCGGTCCAGGACCTGCCCGACGACGTCCTGATCTTCCTCCTGGGCTCGCGCTACTGCGACACCGACAAGCTCTCGCAGACCGCGTGGTCCCTGTTCGGCGGCACGCCGGAGGGCTGGGCCCGCGTCCAGGCGATCGTCGACTACACGCACGAGCGGATCCGCTTCGACTATCAGCGCGCCGACGCGACCCGGAGCGCGCACGACGCCTTCATGCAGCGCGAGGGCGTGTGCCGGGACTTCGCGCACCTGGCGATCACCCTGTGCCGGTGCATGAACATCCCGGCCCGCTACGCCACCGGATACCTCGGCGATATCGGCGTGCCGAAGGATCCGGCGCCAATGGACTTCTCCGCGTGGTTCGAGGTCTTCCTCGAGGGCCCAGAGGGACCGCGCTGGTACACGTTCGACGCCCGCCACAACCGGCCCCGCATCGGCCGCATCGTCATGGCCCGCGGCCGCGACGCCACCGACTGCGCCATCTCGACGAACTTCGGCTACGCCCACCTCGCGCGCTTCGACGTCCACACGGACGAGGCCTCCTGAGCCGCGCACGCGTTCGTGATATCGCGCACCGCACGGCCAAGCCGGCCTGCGTATTCCGCCGGACAGCAAATTCCGGGCGGAAGTATGGAACTGCCAGCCTATGCTCACGCTTGTAATGGCAAAGGTTATTGCACAGGTAGGCCACTCATGAAGACCACGGTCACCGCACTCGCCGCGCTCCTCGGCGTGTCTGTTCTTGCCGCCACGCCCGTCCTCGCCGCTTCGTCGTACGATCCCTTCGGCACGGATAGTGCCGACGAGTACTACTCCGATCAGGGACAGTACGGTTACCAGGGCTCTTACGCCCCGGGCTACGGCCAGGGCGTGCAGGCCGCGCCGCAGGCGCAGGTCCAGCCGATCCCCCGCGAGATCGTCGCGTTCAACGCGCCCTACGCGCCCGGCACGATCGTGGTCTCCACCGCCGAGCGGCGCCTGTACTACGTGCTCGGCAACGGTGAGGCGATCCGCTACGGCGTCGGCGTCGGCCGTCCGGGCTTCAGCTGGAGCGGCACCAACAAGATCACCGCCAAGCGCGAGTGGCCGTCGTGGACGCCCCCGAAGGCCATGATCGCCCGTCGTCCCGACCTGCCGCGTTACATGGCGGGCGGCATCGAGAACCCCCTCGGCGCCCGGGCCATGTATATCGGCAGCACCGAGTACCGCATCCACGGCTCCAACGAGCCGGACACGATCGGTCAGGCGGTCTCGTCGGGCTGCATCCGGATGACCAACGACGACGTCACCGACCTGTACGAGCGCGTGAAGGTCGGCGCCAAGGTCGTCGTCCTGAACTGAGCGCGCGGCGCGGGATCACCCGCGCCCCTTGCCCGCCTGTGCCGCACGGGCCGCGTCATCCCACCCAGGGGCGCGGCCCGTCGCGTGTGCGGTCGCCTGCGCGGGGCTGCGCCTCAGGGAACGACGCGGCCGACGGCCGTCTGCGGCGGGCTGAACGACGCGATCGGCATGTCGCAGAAGCAGCGCACGCCGAGGGGCCGCGGCCCCGGCAGCGGGCAGGAATACGGCTTCGGGCCAGTGATTCCCTGCTGGACGGCGTCGCAATTGTAGCCGACCGGGGCGCGCTGCGCCCGGCGCGGGACCGGCCGGTAACCGCCGTCGTAGCCCGGATCGTCGTAGTACTGGGCGAAGGCCGCGCTACTCGGAGCGACGGCGGCGAGCGCCAGGGCGGCGACCGCCAGACGGAGAGGTCCACGCAGGCCGGATCGGCCGGAAACAGTGAGGCGCATCCCTGAACCCTTCACTCGGCGCGGACCCAACGCGTCCGCCCGGCGGCTCTCGGCGGCAATACCGGCGAAAACGAGACGGCCCGCCCCCGGATCGGGAGCGGGCCGCGGCCCCGTTCGTCGGTGCGAGCGTCAGTGCGACGCGCGCTCGGCGGCGTCCTGGGCGTTCTGGGCCGTCTGCTTCGCGGCGTCCTGGCCCTGCTCCATGGCCTTGCGGGCCTCGTCGGCACCCTGCTGCATCGCCGACTTGGCGCGCTCGGCGCCCTGCTGCATCGCGCTCTGCGCGAGGCCGCTGAACTCCTTCGCCTGGGCCTGGATGGCGGCGAACTGGCTGCGGACGAACTCGGCCTGGTGCTGCATCGCCTCCTGCATGTCCCTGGAGCGGACGAGCTTCTGGGCGAGGTCGAAGGCCGCGTTCACGTTCTGCTCGGCATACTCGAAGCCGCGCGAGGACGCGTCCAGCGCGTTGGAGCGCGCCAGCTCGGCCGAGCCCTGCACGGTGTCGGCGGTGCGGCGAGCCGCGCCGATGAAGCTGTCGAACGCCTTCCGGGCCTGCTCGACGCTCTTCTCGGCGAAGTCGCGCATCTCGGCCGGAACTTCGTAGTTCGGGGGGTTGCTCATACGTCGTCTCCTCTCTTCATTGGCCTGTGGATGGCGCTTTGTGCGGTGCACAATAACTGATTCGCCGCCATATGCCACCCGCGCTCACGGCGTTAAGGTTGACATAACGTAAACGTGTGACGGTTGCGCCGAGAGTCCAGCGCCGCGGCGCGGGGGAGTTTACAATAGGGCTACGGTCGCGCGCGTTTCTCGGGCAAAGCGGGACCGTTGAGCGTCAGGATCGCGTTAGGTTCGAGGTCGCGGGCTTTGGAGACGACAGTGACACCGACGGCCGCTGCAGCCCCGCCCGGGCTGGGGACTGCCTTCGCGACCTGGGAGCGCCTGCCCGCGCTGGCGGCCGCTCTGGGCGCGCGCGACCCCGTGCATCTCGTGATCGATCCGTCGGAGGCCCGGATCCTGTCCGCGTCCGAAGCGGCGGCGGGTCTCGCCGCGGTTCTGGACGGCCCGGCCCTCGCCGACCTGACCCGGCAGATCGCGACCGCGGTGGCGGGCGACGCCGCGCCCCGCCTCGCGCGCCTGCGCCTCGATGTCCGCCGGATCGCGCCGCCGGTTCTGTGCTGGCTGGCGCGCGGCGCGCAGGCCGACGGCCGGCCCGCGATCCTCGTCGTGCCGACCGCGCCAGTGGCGGCTGGCCGCGCGCGTTCGATCCGCCCGCTCGATCCACCGGTCGACGCGCCCGCCAGGCATCCGGTGGCAGCGCGGGCGCTTCCCCAGGAGCCGCAATCGCCTCCGGCGACGCCGCTCCGGCGCGACGACCGCTTCCTCTGGCGCCTCGATGCCGCGGGTGTCCTGACGACCCTCACGGGCCCGGAGGCGCTCGCCGGGCTGGTCGGGCAGCGCTGGCAGGATCTGGCCGAGAGCGGGCGCCTCTCGGGCGCCGACGCCGTGCTGGCGGCCCTGCGCGACCGGCGCACCTTCCGCGGGGAACCGGCGGTCCTCGATGCCGGCACCGGGGCTTTCCGGGTCGACCTGTCCGGAGCCCCGCTCGGGCGGGGCGACGCGGCCTTCTCGGGCTTCGGCGGCTTCGGCCTGATCCGCAGCGCCCCGGCCGGCAGCCCGAGATCGGTCGCGACGCCGGAGCCGATTCCGGAGCCCATGCCCGAGCGCGTTCCCGAGCGCGTTCCCGAGCCCGTGCCCTCCGCGACGCCGGAGCCGGCAAGGTCCGAGGTTGCCCAGCCCGCTGCCGTCCCGGCCGGGACCGGCGACGCCGCGATACCTGTCGCGGTCGACGCGGATCCCGTCGCCGCGCCACTGTCGAACGACGAGCACGCCGCGTTCCGCGAGATCGCCCGCGCGCTGGGCGCCCGCTACGCCGGTGACGAGGCCGGATCGGGGTCGCCCCGGACCGCGGGAGGGGCGGTGATGCCGTTCCCGGCGCCGCAGGCCGGTCCGGCGGAGACCAGCGCGACCGCCGCGGATCCCGATGTCGAGACCGGGACGGCGGAGGCCGAGCCGGTCGCCGACGCGCCGCCGTCCCCGGAATCCGATCTCCTCGGCGGATTGCCGGTGCCGGTGCTGGTCCATCGCGACGGAGCGATCGTCGCGGCGAACCGCGCCTTCCTCGATCTGACCGGCCACCCCGACCTGCCGAGCCTCGCGCGCCTCGGTCTTCCGGGATTGCTGCCCGGCCTCCCCCCGGCGGAGACGGTCGACCCATCCGCGCGCCGGACGACCGTCGCGACGGCCGACGGCGGCGCCCGTCCCGTCGAAATCCGGGCCGGCGCCCTCCCCTGGTCGGGCGCGACCGCGACGTGCCTGGTCGTGCGCCCGGTCGAGGACGCCGACATCGCCGACACCCTCACGGCCGAGCGCCTCGCCCGCGCCGCTGAGACCGAACGGACGGCCAGCGCCGAGGCGACTCTGGACGCGCTGGAAACAAGCGTCGTCACGGTCGACGGGGCCGGGCGCATCGTCGCGCTGAACCGCGCGGCGGCCAGCCTGTTCGGCTGCGATCCGCGCGAGATCGTCGGCAGCAGCTTCGTCACGCTCTTCGACCGGGAGAGCGTCCTGACGGTCGCCGATGCCCTGAGGGGCACTGCCCCGGGGTGGCGGATCGTGCGCATCGACGGCGCTCCGATGTCGTTGACTGTGGCGGCGACGGCGGGCCGGCGCGTGGCCCAGATCGCTCGAGCCGAGGACGAGGCCCTCGCGCGGAGCGCGGAGGGCGGCCCGGAGCCCGCGCCGGGCCGCGCCGATGCCCTCGACCGGCTCGGCTGCGCCGTCCGCGAGCCCGTGTCCGGGATCGTCGACCTGGCCGGCGCGATGCTGAAGGAACCGTTCGGCCCCCTCGGGGACGCGCGCTACCGGGGCTGCCTCGCCGAGATCAAGGCCTCGGGCGAGGCGATGCTGGAGCGCGTCGGGAAGCTCCTGGACCTCGCCGCCGTCGAGGCCGGCGCGCTCCACTTGGAGCCGCGCGCCCTCGACCTCAACGACGTCGTGGCGAGCTGTGTCGCCCAGCTCCAGGCGGAGGCGGCGCGGGGGCGCATCGTGATGCGGACGAGCTTCTCGACCGATATCGGCGACCTGGAGGCCGACGAGCGCTCGGTCAGCCGCGCGGCCAGCTTGGTGATCGAGAACGCGATCCGACGCTCCACGGCCGGCAGCCAGATCATCGTGTCCACCGGGTCCGCCGAGCGGGCGGGGATCGCCGTGCGGGTGCGCGAGACCGGCGCCGGCCACGCGCCGCGGGCGGCAGCGCCGCAGGGCGATGTCGAGGACGGGCTGGCGCTGCCGCGGGCGCTCGTGGAGGCCAATGGCGGGCGCCTGCAGCTCTCCGCCCGACCGGAAGACGGCACGCTCGTGGAGATCATCATGCCCGCGCGGCGGGCGGCCAACGGCTAGGGGTGAGCGCCCCCCACCCCCGCGGGGCGGAAACAGAGGGCCGCCGGTGACAGCGGGCTCGGGCGCGCGCGCTTGACAGCGCAGCATCGAAGCCCCAATCAGCCCTTACATTGCGCCCAATCTATTCACGGGAATTGAGCTGCGCAGGAGCGCGCCAAACTGCGATGATATCGTCATCGTAGATTGGCGGCTACGTTACTTTGGAAGTCCTGGCTGCGCGGCGGAGACCGCGATACGATCGGGCGCCAAAACAGGGATGGGACGCCATGGTAGGCAAGGTGATCGAGGTTCAATCCGCGTGGCGCGAGGGTGCGCACGTGGACGATGCCAAGTACCGGGAGATGTACGCGGCTTCGGTCGCCGATCCCAACGCGTTCTGGGCCGAGCACGGCAAGCGCATCGACTGGATGAAGCCGTTCTCGACGGTAAAGAACACCAGCTTCGAGCCCGGCAAGGTCTCGATCAAGTGGTTCGAGGACGGCAAGACCAACGTCGCCCATAACTGTATCGATCGCCATCTCGAGACCCGCGGCGACCAGACCGCGATCATCTGGGAAGGCGACAACCCCGACGAATCCAAGCACATCACCTACCGCGAGCTGCACGCGCAGGTCTGCCGGATGGCCAACGTCCTGCGCAACCGCGGCGTCGGCAAGGGCGACCGCGTCACGCTCTACATGCCGATGGTCCCGGAGGCCGCCTACGCGATGCTCGCCTGCGCGCGGCTCGGGGCGATCCACGCCATCGTGTTCGGCGGCTTCTCGCCGGATTCCCTCGCCTCGCGCATCCAGGGTTGCGGCTCCAAGGTGGTGATCACCGCCGACGAGGGCCTGCGCGGAGGCCGCAAGGTGCCGCTGAAGGCCAATGTCGACGAGGCGATCAAGCGTCTCGGGACCGACCTCGTCGACCACGTGATCGTCGTGCGCCGCACCGGCGGCAGCGTCGCCATGGAGGCGGGCCGGGACGTCTACTACGACGAGGCCGCCGAGCAGGTGACGGACGAGTGCCCCGCCGTGGCGGTGGAGGCCGAGCACCCGCTCTTCATCCTCTACACCTCCGGCTCGACCGGGCAGCCGAAGGGCGTGGTGCACACCACCGGCGGTTACCTCGTCTACGCGTCGATGACGCACGAGTACGTCTTCGATTACCGCGAAGGCGACGTGTACTGGTGCACCGCCGATGTCGGCTGGGTGACGGGCCACAGCTACATCGTGTACGGGCCGCTCGCGAACGGCGCCACGACGCTGATGTTCGAGGGTATCCCGACCTACCCGTCGACCTCCCGGTTCTGGGAAGTGGTCGACAAGCACAAGGTCAACATCTTCTACACGGCGCCGACCGCGATCCGCTCGCTGATGGGCGGCGGCGAGGGGCCGGTGAAGAAGACCTCGCGGCAATCGCTCCGCGTGCTGGGCTCCGTGGGCGAGCCGATCAATCCGGAAGCCTGGGAGTGGTACTACAACGTCGTCGGCGACCAGCGCTGCTCGATCGTCGACACGTGGTGGCAGACCGAGACCGGCGGCATCCTGATCACCCCGCTGCCGGGTGCCACCGCCCTGAAGCCGGGCTCGGCGACCCGGCCCTTCTTCGGCGTGAAGCCCGAGATGGTCGACGCCGAGGGCAAGGTCCTGGAGGGCGCCTGCGAGGGCAATCTCTGCATCGCCGATTCCTGGCCGGGCCAGATGCGCACGGTCTACGGCGACCATGAGCGCTTCGAGCAGACCTACTTCTCGACCTACCCGGGCAAGTACTTCACCGGCGACGGCGCCCGCCGCGATGCGGACGGCTACTACTGGATCACCGGCCGGGTCGACGACGTCATCAACGTCTCGGGTCACCGGATGGGCACCGCCGAGGTCGAGTCGTCCCTGGTCGCCCACCCGAAGGTGGCCGAGGCCGCGGTGGTGGGCTACCCGCACAACGTGAAGGGCCAGGGCATCTACGCCTACGTGACCCTGAACGACGGCGAGGAGGGCGACGACGCCCTGCGCAAGGAGCTCGTGACCTGGGTCCGCAAGGATATCGGGCCGATCGCCTCGCCGGACCTGATCCAGTTCGCGCCCGGCCTGCCCAAGACTCGCTCGGGCAAGATCATGCGCCGGATCCTGCGCAAGATCGCCGAGGACGATTTCAGCTCGCTCGGCGACACCTCGACGCTCGCCGAGCCGGCCGTCGTCGACGACCTGATCGAGAACCGGCAGAACCGGGGCTGATCGCACCCGCGCCGCCCCGGCGGCGCGGGTTCGGACCGGGGCGGGTGCCGGGGCGGCGCCCGCTCCCAACAAGAACCACGAGTCTCAACGCGAAGAACCGGGGGGCCAGAGCAGGCCCTCGCGGGAGGAACACCCATGAGCGGCACGACACTGAACAGCCGAGGGCGCACGGCGCCCCCGGGACCACGCCCACGCGAGACCGCCGCCGATCCGCAGGTCGAGCGGATCGCCCGAACCCCCGAGTTCCAGCAGCTCGTTCACGAGCGCACCCGCTTCGCCTGGATCCTGACGATCCTGATGCTGGTCGTCTATTTCGGCTTCATCGGCCTGATCGCCTTCGACAAGTCGCTCCTCGCCGTGAAGGTCGGCGGCACCGCCTCCCTCGGCCTGTTCGCGGGCGTGTTCGTGATCCTGTTCGCCTTCGCGCTCACGGGGGTCTACGTCGCCCGGGCCAACACGCGCTTCGACGCGCTGAGCGAAGCCCTGAAGCGGAGCGTGGCCCGATGAACCGCCTCCTCCTCGGCCTGACGCTCGCCACCATCGTCGCGAGCGCCGCCTACGCGGCCGGCCCGGATCTCGGTGCCGTCGCGCAATCGGCCACGAACTGGCCGGCCATCCTGATGTTCCTGTTCTTCGTGCTGCTGACGCTCGGCATCACCTACAAGGCCGCCAAGGGCACCAAGTCGGCCGCCGACTTCTACGCGGCGGGCGGCGGCATCTCGGCCGGGACGAACTCGCTCGCGATCGCCGGCGACTACATGTCGGCGGCCTCGTTCCTCGGCATCTCCGGCCTCGTCTACACCTCGGGCTTCGACGGGCTGATCTACTCGACGGGCTTCCTGGTCGGCTGGCCGATCGTGCTGTTCCTGATCGCGGAGCGCCTGCGCAACCTCGGCAAGTTCACCTTCGCCGACGTGGCGAGCTTCCGCCTCGACCAGACCGCGATCCGCATCATCTCGGCGGTGGGCACCCTGGTGGTGGTGGCCTTCTACCTGATCGCCCAGATGGTCGGCGCGGGGAAGCTGATCCAGCTCCTGTTCGGCCTGCCCTACCTCTACGCGGTGATCATCGTCGGCGTCCTGATGATCGTCTACGTCGCCTTCGGCGGCATGAAGGCGACCACCTGGGTGCAGGTGATCAAGGCCTGCCTGCTGCTCGGCGGCGCAACCTTCATGGCCGGCGCGGTTCTGTACAAGTACGGCTTCAACCCGGAATCGCTGTTCGCCAACGCCGTTCAGGTCCACCCGAAGGGCGACGCCATCATGGCGCCGGGCGGCCTCGTGTCGAACCCGGTCGAGGCGATCTCGCTCGGCGTCGGCCTGATGTTCGGCACCGCCGGGCTGCCGCACATCCTCATGCGGTTCTTCACGGTCTCGGACGCCCAGGCCGCCCGCAAGTCGGTGTTCTACGCCACCGGCCTGATCGGCTACTTCTACATCCTGACCTTCATCATCGGCTTCGGCGGCATCGCGCTGCTGATGTCGGACCCGGTCTACTTCAAGCTCGGGCCGGCCGGCGCCTTCGACAAGCTGAAGGACATGATCGGCGGCACCAACATGGTGGCGGTGAACCTCGCCAACGCGGTGGGCGGGCCGTACTTCCTCGGCTTCATCTCCGCGGTGGCCTTCGCGACGATCCTCGCGGTCGTCGCCGGGCTCACGCTCGCCGGGGCCTCGGCGATCAGCCACGACCTCTACGCCCAGGTGATCGCCCGCGGGCGCACCACCGAGAAGCACGAGGTCAACCTGTCGAAGATCTCGGCCGTGGTGATCGGGATCGTGGCGATCTACCTCGGCTACGTGTTCGAGAACCAGAACGTCGCCTTCATGGTCGGCCTCGCCTTCGCGGTGGCGGCGAGCTGCAACTTCCCAGTGCTGGCCATGTCGATCCTGTGGCGCGGCACCACTACCTGGGGCGCGCTCGCCGGCGGCCTCGTCGGCCTGCTCGCGGCGGTCATCATGGTGGTGCTGTCGAAGGCCGTGTGGGTGACCACGCTGGGCAACCCCGCCCCGCTCTTCCCCTACGACAACCCGGCGCTGTTCTCGATGCCGCTGGCCTTCGCGACGATCTGGATCGTCTCCCTCATGGACAAGTCCCGCCGGGCCCAGCGCGAGCGGGCCGCCTTCGAGGCGCAGTACGTGCGCTCCGAGACGGGCATCGGGGCGGCCGGCGCGCACGCGCACTGACGGCCTTCCGAAGCGTCGAACTGGCGGAGGGCGCGGCGCGAGCCGCGCCCTTCGTCGTTCCGGTGACAGCTGCGTACGCGCCCATGTTGATGAAGGTCTTCACAATCGCTTTACCGGTTGACCGCCCCGATCGGTGCGATAACGCATAGGTGATCTGCGCCGTGCGCAGAACCGCCCGGGAATCGGGCCGGTGAGCGGGCGATCCGTGTCGCGGGCCGCCCAAATGCGTCTGGGAGGACCTGTTTCATGGCTGTGGCAACCGCGAGTGCGCGGACAGGGGACGCCGCGAGGCCGATGACGTCGGCCGAGAAGCGGGTGATCTTCGCGTCCTCGCTCGGCACCGTGTTCGAGTGGTACGATTTCTATCTCTACGGCTCTCTGGCGGCGATCATCGGCGCGCAATTCTTCTCGGCCTACCCGCCGGCCACGCGCGACATCTTCGCCCTGCTGGCCTTCGCGGCCGGCTTCATCGTCCGCCCGTTCGGCGCCCTCGTGTTCGGCCGCGTCGGCGACCTCGTCGGCCGCAAGTACACCTTCCTCGTCACGATCCTGATCATGGGTCTGTCGACCTTCATCGTCGGCATCCTGCCCAACGCGGCGACCATCGGCATCGCGGCCCCGATCATCCTGATCGTCCTGCGCCTCGCCCAGGGCCTCGCGCTCGGCGGCGAGTACGGCGGCGCGGCGACCTACGTGGCCGAGCACGCCCCCAATGGCCGGCGCGGCTTCTACACGAGCTGGATCCAGACGACCGCGACCCTGGGCCTGTTCCTGTCGCTGATGGTGATCCTGGCGACCCGGACCATCACCGGCGAGGCCGCCTTCGCCGAGTGGGGCTGGCGCATCCCGTTCCTGGTCTCGGTGCTGCTGCTCGGCATCTCGGTCTGGATCCGCCTCCAGCTCTCCGAATCGCCGGCCTTCCAGAAGATGAAGGAGGAGGGCAAGACCTCCAAGGCGCCGCTCACCGAGGCGTTCGGCCAGTGGCGGAACGCGAAATTCGCGATCATCGCCCTGTTCGGGCTCGTCGCCGGCCAGGGCGTGGTCTGGTACACGGGCCAGTTCTACGCGCTGTTCTTCCTGCAATCGATCCTGAAGGTCGACGGCTACACGGCCAACCTGCTGATCGCGTGGTCGCTGCTCTTCGGCACCGGCTTCTTCGTGGTCTTCGGCTGGCTGTCCGACAAGATCGGCCGCAAGGTCATCATCCTGGCGGGCTGCGCGATCGCGGCGGCGACGTTCTTCCCGATCTTCAAGGGGATCACCTCGACGGCCAACCCGAAGCTCGAGGCGGCGATCGAGAACGTGAAGGTGACGGTGACGGCCGATCCGGCCGCCTGCGGAACCCTGTTCAACCCGGTCGGGACCCGGGTGTTCACCCAGCCCTGCGACCTCGCCCGCGACTTCCTGTCGAAGTCGTCGGTCCGCTACTCGACCGCCCCCGGCGCGGCCGGCCAGCCCACCACGATCCGGGTCAACGACACCGAGATCCCGTACCCGCAGGGCGGCAACGTCGAGGCCAACAAGGCCACGACCGCCGCGCTGCAGGCCGCGGGCTACCCGAAGGCCGGCGACCCCGAGATCGTCAAGATGTCGAACCCGTTCGACATCTTCCGGCCGCAGGTCGCGCAGGTGATCGGCCTGCTGTTCATCCTCGTGCTCTTCGTCACGATGGTCTACGGCCCGATCGCCGCCATGCTGGTGGAGCTGTTCCCGACACGGATCCGCTACACCTCGATGTCGCTGCCCTACCATATCGGCAACGGCTGGTTCGGCGGCCTCCTGCCGGCGACCGCCTTCGCCATGGTGGCCCAGACCGGCGACATCTATTTCGGCCTCTGGTACCCGATCGTCATCGCGGTCGCGACAGTCATCATCGGCGTGTTCTTCGTGCCGGAGACCAAGGATCGCGACATCTTCGCCGACACCTGATCGGCGCGAGCCGGCCGGACCGAGGTCCGGCGCGTGTCAGAGACGCCCAGGCAGCTCACGCTGCCTGGGCGTTCTCGTTCGTACGGCACGACGCGGCCGTCCCCCTTGTGTCGAGCCTGCAACGCGGCGGCGAAATAGCGACCCGTGCGGTTCCTCACGGATTGCGTTTCGTCTGATCCTATACGGATGTGTCAAGTATCGAGGCCCGGCGGAAACAGGCCTCCACCGACCGGATCCGGAGCGTCAATTGTCCTGGTTCAAACTTTTGATGTTGCGAGAGGCGACTTATTGCAACTGCAAGTAATCTGACCGGCGACCCTGAGCTCATCGAAGGCGCGCCCGTCACCCGAGCCTGGACAAGATTTAACCTGCCGACAATCGGCCCGGTGGAACCCGATGCGGTACGAGCCCGTATCGGCTTTCCCTCCGCACCGGGCCCCTGGGATATCGAACGTGAACACCGTCCTGACACTTCTGCGCAGTCAGCCCGGCACGAAGCCACCGCTTCTCCTTGTGATTACCTGGTCCCTCGTCGCCGCTGGGCTCTGGATCCTGATCAACGGGTACGCCGGACGGCTGGTCTGGTGGTGGTGATGCGCCTCACCGCCCCCGATCGCTCTCGGGGTACCCGGT
Organism: Methylobacterium sp. 13MFTsu3.1M2; assembly: GCF_900112625.1. Taxonomy (NCBI): domain Bacteria; kingdom Pseudomonadati; phylum Pseudomonadota; class Alphaproteobacteria; order Hyphomicrobiales; family Methylobacteriaceae; genus Methylobacterium; species Methylobacterium sp. 13MFTsu3.1M2. The sequence continues at coordinate 66,691 of NZ_FOMM01000022.1, read as the reverse complement.
GAGATAGGCGCCGAGGAGATACCCTGCCTGATGCGCGGTTAGATATCCCAACACGATCAGGACGCGCAGCAGGTCGATCCCGTAGACCGACGCGAAGATCGTCGTGGCGGTGAACAGGATCACCGACGAGGTCAGGGCGAGGATGATCACCGAGTAGGATCGGCCGAGAAGCCATCCCACGAGAAACAACAGCGCTGCGACCACCATCTCGTCACTCGACCCGGAGCTGTTCCAGGAAGTTCTCCACGCGAGCTTCCGGCGCATTTCCCCGCGATGATGGCGTGCGACCGAGAAAATTTCAACCCGCGGCGCAGACACCGCGCCTATTCGACAAGTTTGGAATATTACACCCGTAATGTTGCACCAAAGATAGTTTTCCCGGACGCCGACCATTCATTGCCGAGCTTGGTCGAGCAACGCGTCTGTTCACGGCAATGCTGGGCGGAAGCGCCCGCTCGGCAAACAATCGACCCGGCCGATCCGATCGCGGCGTATCGTTAACGCGGCGCGGCGACGCGACCGCGGGCGTTCCGGGGCGTCCGGACCGGTGCGGCCGCCCCCGAGGTGGCGCGCCGTCCCGGAGGGCGGGAGACGGCCCGCCGGCTCAGTGCCGGAAGTGGCGGTGCCCCGTCAGGACCATGGCGAGACCGGCCTCGTCGGCCGCCGCGACCACGTCCGCGTCGCGCATCGAGCCGCCGGGCTGGATCACCGCGGTGGCGCCCGCCTCGGCGGCCGCCATGAGGCCGTCCGCGAACGGGAAGAACGCGTCCGACGCCACCACCGAGCCGACAGCGAGGCTCTCGGCCAGCCCGAGACGCTTCGCCCCCTCGGCGGCCTTCCAGGCGGCGATGCGCGAGGAATCGACCCGGGACATCTGGCCCGCGCCGATGCCGACCGTGGCGCCGGCCTTCGCGTACACGATGGCGTTCGACTTCACGTGCTTGGCCACCCGGTAGGCGAACCGGAGATCGGCCAGCTCGGCCTCGGTCGGCGCGCGCCTGGTCACGACCGTGAGCGGCATGTCGTCGACGACCGCCGCGTCCCGGCTCTGAACCAGCAGCCCGCCCGCGAGGGTCCGCACGGTCTCCCCGCCGGCCCGCGGGTCGGGCACGCCGCCGGCCAGCAGCAGGCGCAGGTTCTTCTTGCCGGCCACGATGGCCGCCGCCTCGGGCGTGGCGTCGGGGGCGATGATCACCTCCGTGAAGATCTCGACGATCCGGCGGGCCGCCTCGGCGTCGAGGGTCCGGTTCAGGGCGACGATGCCGCCGAACGCGGAGGTCGGGTCGCAGCTCAGGGCCCGCTCGTAGGCCTCGAGCAGGCTCGCCCCCTCGGCGACGCCACAGGGGTTGGCGTGCTTGATGATGGCCACGGCGGCGGTCCGGGCCGGGTCGAACTCGGCCACGCACTCGTAGGCGGCGTCCGTGTCGTTGAAGTTGTTGTAGGACAGCTCCTTGCCCTGGAGCTGGCGGGCGGTGGCCACGCCCGCCCGGACCTTACCGGGGGCGCGGTAGAAGGCGGCCGACTGGTGGGGGTTCTCGCCGTAGCGCAGTTCCTGGCCCAGGGAACCGCCGAAGGCCCGGAAGCGGGCCGGCGCCTCGGCGCCGAAGCGGCCCGCCATCCAGTTGGCGATGGCGGCATCGTAGGAGGCGGTGCGGGCGAAGGCCTTCTGCGCCAAGCTCCGGCGCAGATCCGCGCCGAGTGCGCCGTCCTGCGCCTCGAGGGCGGCGAGGACGCCGGCATAGTCCGACACGTCGGTGACGACGGCGACGTCCGCGTGGTTCTTGGCCGCCGCGCGGATCATGGCCGGGCCGCCGATATCGATGTTCTCGATGCAGTCGGCGTCGGACCGGTCGGCCGCGATGGTCGCCTCGAACGGGTAGAGGTTGACCACGAGGAGATCGATGGCGCCGATGCCGTGGGCGGCGAGCGCGGCCTGGTGCTCCGGGTTGTCGCGGATGGCGAGCAGCCCGCCGTGGACCGCCGGGTGCAGCGTCTTGACCCGGCCGTCCATCATCTCCGGGAACCCCGTCAGGTCGGCGACCTCGGTGACCGGCAGGCCGGCCTCCTGCAGGGTCCGGTGGGTGCCCCCGGTCGAGACCAGCGCGATGCCGCGGGCGTGGAGCGCCCGGGCGAAGTCGACGAGGCCGGTCTTGTCCGAGACCGAGAGGAGCGCGCGGGAGACCCGCACCTGATCGTGCGCCATAGCTTCGTGCCGAAAGTTCGAGATTTTCCGGCGCGGTAGCATGGAAACGGTGAGCCCGGCCAGCCGGCCCTGTCCGGAGACCCGTCAGGGCGCCACGCCGCGCAGGGGCGCGGAGGCCCGACGCTCGAAGCTCCACCGGACTTCCACATCGTCGGATACCCGCAGGTGGAGGACGATCTGGTCGGTCCGGCGCGGTCCGGTCAGGCCCGAGAAGTAGACGCTCTCCTCGATGGCGATCTCGGCGTTCTCGGCGCTGAATACCCAGACCTCCCCGAGCGCCGAGGCGAGTTCCAGCCCCTCCGGGACGCTGCGCACCGCGATGCCGGGATGCAGGTGGAAACGGATCGCCACGTCCTGCGGGCGCAGCCGCCGCCCGCGGCTGAGCCCCTTGCCCTGGCGCAGGAAGGCGTCGCGGCCCTCCAGGCGCGCCGTCGCGTGGAAGAGCTGCCAGCGACGCTCGTGCACGATGCCGAATTCGGGGGCGTAGCCGTTGTGCCGGGCCGCGAGGACGACGCTGTCGGCCTCCTCGGCCCGCTCGGCCGCCACCGCCGACGGACCGCTCAGGACCACGGGCCCGCGCCGGCCGATCAGCCAGTCCGCCAGCAGCCGCTCGCCCCACCACCCGGTGCGGGTGAGGAACCGGCAGGATGAGGCGTGGGCCACCGAGGCCGTCGAATGGGCCGGCGTCGAGCGGGCGAGGAGGCGCAGATCCGCGCCGCTGGCCGGCAGGCCGCAATTGACCACGATGCGCTGCGGCCCGCTCGACATCTCGAAGGCGAGGCAGCCCGCACCGGCATTCACCGCGTAGGGCAGCGGCGGGCTGGCACCGACATCGGCGACGATCACCACCCGGCCGCCCTCCAGGCGCTCGTAGCCCGAGTTCGGCGCGTGCATCAGCGGGCGGGCGAGCGCGCCGTCATAGACCAGCAGGGTCGCGAGATGGTCCGCGTCCGTGGCGCCCATGCCGTTGAAGTGGCTCAGCGAGGCGTCCGGGTGGCGGAGCAGTCGCAGCAGCGGCAGCATCCGGTCGACCGCGCGCAGGAGCGCCAGCGGCGGCTCGACGCTGCGGCTCAGGTAGCTCTGCCGCAGCGGCAGGAGGTCGAGGAGCAGCTCCATGGCGTAGCGCGGGTCGCGGGAGCGGTGGCCGCCGTCGGTCAGGATCTGCCGGTCGAGCTCCCGCGTCAGGATGCGGGTCGCCCGGCGCAGGATCGGCTGGATGCCGTCGCAGCACAGGCCGGCGTAGCAGAGCGCCACCGCGGCGTTCAGGCGCCATTGCGGCGGCACACCGCGCCGGAGGTCGCGCTCGAGCTGCTGGGCGTTGCGGCCGATCGCCTTGAGGAAGTTCTGGTAGAAGCCGTGGTCGGCACCCTCCAGAACGAGGGGCGACTGGCACAGGAACGAGATCAGCCGGCGCGCCGCCACCGGCGTCTGGCGGGCGAGCGCCGCGTCGCCGCGGCCGGCGATGAAATCGGCCACGAAGGCGCGGGCATTGGCGCGGGCCAGCGCGGTGTCGGCGGCGCGCAGGTGGCGCAGCCAGCCGAAGCCGTAGAGCTCGTCGGCCCATTCCGGCGACGGTGCCGCGTAGTCGAAGGGCGAGCCGCCGCTCGCCGCGAGCGATCGGCCGGCGAAGACGAACAACCCGGCATAGATGTCGTCCGCGAAGGTCGCGTCGGAGGTGCGCAGGTCCTGCGGCGCGATCACCAGGCCGGCGACCCGCATCCGGGCGAGGATGTCGGGCGGGGCTGTGACGCTGGCGCCGGCGGCGCGGACCGCGCGCGCGGTCTCGCGCGCGACGAGCCGATAGAAGCGCCAGCGGTCAGGCCCCCAAGCCACGCGATCTCCGAGCTACGCGTTCTGAAGGCCCCAAGGCCTTGAGCCCTCGCGCACGAGGATCGGCTGGCACCCGTTTCGTAAGGCTAGTGGGGGCCTCTTAACCGGCGGTTTACGCTATGTCATGTCCGACGCCGTGAAGGCGAAGGATCGCGGCGACGCGCCCTGACGGCGGGCTAGCCCGGCATCAGCGCGGCGTCGAACGCCTTCAGGTTCGACCGCATCAGGTCGAGATACGTCGCGGCCGGGCCGCCTGGCGCCGAGAGCGCGTCGGAATAGACCTTGCCGCCGACGCGGGCGCCGCTCTCGCGGGCGATCTGCTGCATCTGGCGCGGGTCGCTGATGTTCTCGAGGAACACCGCCGGCACGCGCTCCTTCCGGATCTGGCGGATGATCGCGGCCACGTCCCGCGGGCTCGCCTCGCTGTCCGTCGACACGCCCTGCGGCGCGATGAAGCGCAGGCCGTAGGCCGCCGCGAAGTAGCCGAAGGCGTCGTGGGTCGTGATGATCCGCCGCCGCTCCGGGGGGATGCGGGCGATCGCCGCCCGGACGTCCCGCTCCAGCGCGTCGAGCTCGGCGAGGTAGGCGGCCGCCGCCGCCCGGTAGGCGTCGGCATGGGCCGGATCGACCTTGGCGAGGCCGTCCCGGATGTTCGCCACGTAGGTCCGCACGTTGGCGACGTCCTGCCAGGCATGCGGGTCCACGGCGTGGTCGCCGTGTCCGTGTCCGTGATCGCCGTCCTCGTGGGCGTGCTCGTCCTGCGCGGGGATCGGCTTCACGCCCGCGGAGGCCACCACCACGGGGGCGCGCGTGCCGGAGGCCCGGATCAGCCGGTCGAACCAGCCCTCCAGCCCGAGGCCGTTGACGAACACGATGTCGGCTTCGGCGAGCTTGCGCGCGTCGGCCGGGGACGGGCTCAGGCCGTGCGCGTCGGAGTCCGGACCGACCAGCGTCGCCACCGTCACGTGCGATCCGCCGACCTGCCGGACGAGGTCGCCCAGGATCGAGAAGGTCGCCACCGCCCGCACCGGCCGGTCCTGCGGTGCGGCCGAGACCGGCCCCGCCGATCCGAACCACAGAGTCAGGATCGCGAGCGCCGCGATTCGGAATGTTCTCGCCACGCGCCGCACCGCTCCACCTGCCGCAACCCCGTCGCGCCTGCCACTAATGTAACATTGTTACATACACAAGCGGGATACACGGCAGGTGCCCTATGCGCGGCGTTGGGCGCCGCCGCGGGCCGCGGCGACGTCCCGAGCGTGAGACGGAGATTTCCATGTCCCGACCTTTGACGGCGGCCATCCTGGTGACCGGGGCGCTCGGCCTCGGGCTCGCCGGCGCGGCGGTCGCGCGCGATCACGGACCCGAGGGCTTCCGCGGGCACGGCCGCTGGAGCGCGCTGACCCCCGAGGACCGCGCGGCCTTCACGGATGCCCGCATCGCCGCCCTGCATGCCGGCTTGAAGCTCAACGCCGACCAGGAGAAGCTGTGGCCGCCGGTGGAGACGGCGATCCGCGACATGGCCAAGCTGCGCCAGCAGCGCCGCGAGGCGATGCGCGACCGGCCGAAGTTCAGCGACGACGCCCCGGCGGCGCTGCGGGCGATGGCGGACGCGGCGAGCGCGCGGGGCGACGCCCTGCGCAAGCTCGCCGACGCGTCCCAGCCGCTCTACGCCAGCCTTGACCAGGACCAGAAGCGGCGCGCCATGATCCTCGCCCGGCCGATGGGCCCGATGGGCGGCCACGGCATGCGGGGCGGCTGGCACCGGGACCGCGGTGACGATCGCGGCGACGATCACGGGCCGCGCGGCGACGGCCGCTGAGCAAAAGCCTTGATCCGCGGCGGCGGCGGCGGCAAACCGCAGCCGCCGCGCATCCTGCCCCGGGGCGGCACTGATCCGACCCGGTAGGTCTCATGGCGCGCCTTTCCGGCGACACGGCTCCCCTCCTCGCCCGGCTCTGGCGCACGTGGCTGTACCCGCACCGGGCCACCTTGGCGGTGGTGCTGGTGCTGATCGCCCTGGTCGGCGCCTCGACCGGGCTCTACCCGGCGCTGATCAAGGCCGCCTTCGACGCCTTCGACCGCAAGGACGCTGCCGCCATCGCGTACGGACCGCTGGTGGTGATCGTCGTCACGGCCACGCGCGGCTTCGCCCTCTACGGCCAGACGGTGCTGACCAACCGGGTGGTGACCCGGGTCGAGGCCGACATGCAGGCGGCGCTCTACGGGCATCTCATCGATTCGGATCTCGCCCAGCTCGGCCGCGAGAGCCCGGCGGCGCTCACCCAGCGCTTCACCACCGACTTCGCCTTCATCAAGGAGGCGCTGACCCGCATCTCGACGGTCCTGCTCCGCGACATCGCGATGCTGATCGGGCTCGTGGCGGCGCTGATCTGGATGGATCCGGTGCTGACCCTCGTGGCCGGCGTCACGGTCCCGTTCGTGGCGGGACCGATCGGGCGGATCGGCCGGAAGCTCCGGCGGGTCTCGACCTCGACCCAGGAGCAGATGGGCGCCACCGCCAGCCTGATCTCCGAGAGCCTGCAGGGGGCCCGGGTCGCCAAGGCCTACGCGATGGAGGCCTACCTCAAGGGTCGCGCCGCGGAGGCCCTCGACGAGGTGCGGCGCCTCAAGATGAAGGCCGCCAATGCCCGCGGCCGCCTCGACCCGCTGCTGGAGATCGGCGGCGGCATCGCGGTGGCGGGCGTCCTGGTGCTGGTCGGCCAGCGGGTCCTGGCCGGCGAGAAGACCGTCGGCGACTTCACCGGCTACGTGGCGGCCCTGCTCCTCGCCGCTCAGCCGGCCCGGGCGCTGGGCAACCTCAACGCCATCCTGCAGGAGGCGGCGGCCGCGCTGCGGCGCTACTTCGACGTCATGGACGAGAGTGCCACGATCCGCGAGGCGCCGGAGGCCCGGCCGCTGGCGGTGACCGGCGGCGCGATCCGCTTCGCCGACGTCCGGTTCCGCTACCGGCCGGACGCGCCGGCGCTGGAGGGCATCGACCTCGCGGTCCCGGCCGGATCGGTGACGGCGCTCGTCGGGCGCTCGGGCTCGGGCAAGTCCTCGCTGCTCAACCTCGTTCCGCGCCTCTACGACGTCACCGGCGGCGCCGTGACCATCGACGGCCAGGACGTCCGGGGGGTGACGCTGGCCTCCCTGCGCGCCGCGGTGGCGGTCGTCTCGCAGGAGGTCGTGCTGTTCGACGACACGATCGCCGCCAATATCGGCTTCGGCCGGCCCGGGGCGACGCCCGCGGAGATCGAGGCGGCGGCCGAGGCCGCCGCGGCCCACACCTTCGTCTCGGCCCTTCCGGAAGGCTACGAGTTCCGGGTCGGCCCGGGCGGCGGCCGGCTTTCGGGCGGCGAGCGGCAGCGGGTGGCGCTGGCCCGCGCCTTCCTCAAGGACGCGCCGATCCTGCTCCTCGACGAGGCGACCTCGGCCCTCGATTCCGAATCGGAGCGGCTCGTCCAGGAGGCGCTGACCCGGCTGATGCGCGGCCGCACCACCCTGGTGATTGCCCACCGGCTCTCGACCGTGCGCGACGCCAATCAGATCGCCGTGATGGAGGCGGGCCGGGTGATCGAGACCGGGCGCCACGACGACCTGCTCGCCGCCGGCGGCGCCTACGCGCGCCTGCACCGTCTGCAGCTGTCGGAGCCCGCGACCGCCGAGTGACGCGCCGAGCGACTCGCATGTGCGGCGACGCCGTCATGCGCCGGCTCCGTAGATTCGCGCGCCGGAGCGCGCCATAAGGGCCTCAGTCGATGAGGACCACACCGTGAGCGACCTGACGTTCGAGATCCAAAGTCATCCGGCCCCGCGGACCGCCGAGGAGCGGGCCGCGCTGATGGCGAATCCTGGCTTCGGCAAGGTGTTCACAGACCACATGGTGGTGGCGCGCTACACCGCCGGCCGCGGCTGGCACGACGCGCGGATCCAGGCGCGCGAGGCCATCCCCCTCGATCCCGCCGCCGCGGTGCTGCACTACGCGCAGGAGATCTTCGAGGGCCTGAAGGCCTACCGCACCGCGGACGGCGGCGCGGCTCTGTTCCGGCCGGAGGCCAACGCCCTGCGCTTCCGCCGCTCCGCCGAGCGGATGGCGATGGCGCCCTTCCCGGAGGACGCCTTCGTCGAGGCGATGCGCAGGCTCGTCGAGATCGACCGCGCCTGGATCCCCGACACGCCGGACGGCAGCCTCTACCTGCGCCCGTTCATGATCGCCAGCGAGGCCTTCCTCGGGGTCAAGCCGGCCTCGGAATACCTGTTCGTGACGATCGCCTCGGCCGTCGGCTCCTACTTCAAGGATCCGACCGGCACCGTGACGGTGTGGGTCTCGGAGCACTTCACCCGCGCGGCCCCGGGCGGCACGGGCGCGGCCAAGTGCGGCGGCAACTACGCGGCGAGCCTCGCGGCGCAGTCGGAGGCGGCGTCCCAGGGCTGCGAGCAGGTGGTGTTCCTCGACGCGGCCGAGCGCCGCTACGTCGAGGAGCTCGGCGGCATGAACGTCTTCTTCGTCTTCGAGGACGGCACGCTGGTGACACCGCCGCTCTCGGACAGCATCTTGCCCGGCATCACCCGCGACTCGGTGATCACGCTGGCGCGGGAGGCGGGCCTGACCGTGAAGGAGGAGCCCTACACGATCGACGCGTGGCGCGCCGACGTGCGGGAGGGCCGCCTGACCGAGGCCTTCGCCTGCGGTACCGCCGCGGTGATCACACCGATCGGCACCGTGAAGGGCCGGGAGGAGAGCTTCACCATCGGGAACGGCAAGGCCGGCCCCGTGGCCCAGCGGCTGCGGAGCCTGCTGGTGGACATCCAGCGGGGCAATTCCAATGACGCCCACGGCTGGTTCCAGAAGATCTTCTAAGAACCGGCGTCCGCCCGCGGCCGTGTGGTCGGGGTCGGGACTGCCGGGTTCGCCGCGAGGACCGGGCAGGCGTCTGCCCGATCCAAGCCCTCGTCCCGAGGTCGCGGCGCGCGTTGCGGACTTCTCGGGCGGTCTTCGGCGGAGCGCGCGGTGACGGATACGGCTGCCGCCCGCGTGACGGACGCGTCGGTCCACTCTCCCGAGCCGCCAATCGGCCCCTGGAACCCGGGCGTCCGGTCCGATCTGCCGTCCGCCTTCCTGCCCCTCGTGACCGTCTACCGGCCGGAGCACGTCGAGACGCCGCTCCGCGATGCCCTGGACCTGAGCGATCTCTGCGGGCTGCCCGCCCGCCAGGTCACCCGGTTCCGGGCCGGGCGCCTCGTCGTCCACGAGGTCCTGATCCGGGTGATGTCGGATCTCTCCGTGCCGGTGGGCGAAGTCTACGCCGATCTCGGCGTGAACTTCCGCGCCATCGTCGCGACCATCCTGCGCGAGGGCATCGAGCCGCGCCTCGCCGAGGTCGAGTCCGCCCTTGACCGGATCCGCGCCGAGGCCGACGCGGTGCTCGCCCGCGAGATCGCCGCCATCCTGGAGGAGAGACCTCCCCCGCCGCCGCCAGAGCCGCGCTGGCTCGACCGCCTGCTCGGGCGCCGCCCGCCGACGGTCCAGGCGCCGCGCGAGGATCTCGCGACCCGGGCCCTGCGCCATCTCGAGAGCTGGCAGCGGCGCGCCGCCGAAGCCGGCGACGCCCTGGAGACGGCCGCCTGCGAGGCTCTGCGCGCCGTGGTGTCGGGCCTCATCGCGCGGCAGAATGCGGTCATCCGCGACGCCGCGCTGCTGCGGACCATCGCGGGGACGCTGGTCTCGAACGGCTACGGCAGCCGGCGCGTCGGCGAGCAGATCGAGCCCTGGATCGACGCCGTCGTCGAGGCGCAGCGCTACCGGCGGCTGGCGCCGCAGGATCATCCGGTGGTGATGAACGTGAAGGGCGCCTCGGCGTCCGGAAAGAGCACGATCCGCCCCTACCAGCTCGGCCTCGCCAGGCGGCTGGGCATGGCGTGGTCGGACTTCGCGGTGATCACCCCCGACGTCTGGCGCAAGTACCTCCTCGACTACGACAGCCTGGGCGAAGCTTCGCGGTACGCCGGGACGCTGACCGGCTACGAGGTCGAGATCATCGACATGAAGCTCGACCGCTACGTCACCCGCAAGGCGGCGGAGCGGCGGATCTCGAACCTGCTGATCGACCGGTTCCGGTTCGACAGCTTCCAGGCCGATGCGGGCTCGGACGGCGGCGGCCAGTTGCTCACCCGGTTCGGCGACCGCGTCTACATGCAGTTCATGGTCACGCCTCCGGCCGACACCGTGGAGCGCGCCTGGAAGCGCGGCGAGCTGTTCGGCCGCTACAAGGCCGTCGAGGACCTCCTGGCCCACAACGTCGAGGCCTATACCGGCATGCCGCGCCTGTTCTTCAACTGGGCGCTCTCACGGGACAAGCAGGTGGTCTGCGAGTTCCTCGACAACAGCGTGCCGCTGGGCGAGCGCCCGCGCACCATCGCGTTCTGGGCGGACGGAACTCTCAACATCCTCGACGTGAAGGGGCTGATCGACATCGACCGCTTCCGCAAGGTCGACATCTTCGCCCACGGGCCCGACGCGGTGTTCGACGGCGCCGACCTCTCGGCCTCCGCCAACACCAGCTTCCTGCGCGAATGCCTGCGCCGGATGGCGGTCGTCCGCTTCGTTCAGGCCGAGACCGGCCGGGCCTTCATGCGTCTCGACCGGGGTCGGATCACGGCGCTGGATCCGGGAACCCTGGCGGCGGTGAAGTCGGGGCCCGATTGGGAGGCCGCCTGCGCCCTCATCGGCTTCCCGGCCGACCCGGCCTCGATCCCCGCCCTCGACGACGTTCTGAGCCCCGCGGAGGCACCGACGCTCGGTGCCTGGGGACCGATTCCTCCGGCCGGGCAAACGGAATAATATCGCCGTCCTGACACTTCACCCGGTCCGTCTCACCCTGGTATATTGCATACCTAGAACGGATGTGCATGATCGTCGGGGCACGATAGACGCCGCCAGAGCAAGGCCGCGCCGCCCAAGAGAGAGGCTCAGGGATGGAACGCCAGGATTCGCCTTCGGCGAAATGGTGGCAGCTCGCCTTCGGCGTGATCTGCATGGCCATGATCGCCAACCTTCAATACGGTTGGACCTTGTTCGTGGACCCGATCGACCAGCGCTACCATTGGGGTCGCGCGGCGATCCAGCTCGCGTTCACGCTGTTCGTCGCCACGGAGACCTGGCTGGTGCCGGTCGAGGCGTGGTTCGTCGACCGCTACGGTCCTAAGATCGTCGTCGCCTTCGGCGGCGTGATGATCGCCCTCGCCTGGACCATCAACGCCTACGCCGACAGCCTGGCGATGCTCTATCTCGGCGCCGTCGTCGCCGGCATCGGTGCGGGCTCGGTCTACGGCACCTGCGTGGGCAACGCGCTCAAGTGGTTCCCGGATCGCCGCGGCCTCGCCGCCGGCGCCACCGCGGCCGGCTTCGGCGCGGGTGCCGCCATCACGGTGGTGCCGATCGCCCGCATGATCGCGTCGAGCGGCTACCAGGACGCGTTCCTGTACTTCGGCATCGGCCAGGGCGCCGTGGTGCTGGCCCTCGCCTTCCTGCTGCGCAAGCCGTCGACCAACACGCCGGTCCAGCGCAAGAAGACCCGCCTGCCGCAGACCAAGGTCGACCGCAGCCCCCGCGAGGCGGTGCGCACCCCGGTCTTCTGGGTAATGTACGTGATGTTCGTGATGGTCGCTTCCGGCGGCCTGATGGCGGCGGCGCAGATCGCCCCGATCGCCCACGACTTCCAGGTGGCCGGCGTGCCGGTGAGCCTGTTCGGCCTCCAGATGGCGGCGCTCACGCTGGCGATCTCGCTCGACCGGGTCTTCGACGGGTTCGGCCGGCCGTTCTTCGGCTACGTCTCCGACAACATCGGCCGCGAGAACACGATGTTCATCGCCTTCTCGACGGCGGCGCTGGCGGTGATCGTGCTGCTGACCTACGGTCACGTCCCGATGGTCTTCGTCCTGGCCACCGCGGTGTATTTCGGGGTGTTCGGCGAGATCTACTCGCTGTTCCCGGCGACCTGCGGCGACACGTTCGGCTCCAAGTACGCCGCCAGCAACGCCGGTCTGCTCTACACCGCCAAGGGCACCGCGGCCTTCCTCGTCCCCTTCGCCAGCATCCTGTCGGCGGCCTACGGCTGGTCGGCGGTGTTCACGCTGATCATCGTCCTCAACGTGACGGCGGCGGCGCTGGCGATGTTCGTCCTGCGCCCGATGCGGGCCCGCTACCTCGCCTCGGAGGACCAGCCCGCGGCGCTCAGCGCCCAGCCGATCCGGGCGGCCTGATAGGCCCCCGCCCCACGACGTCGCGCAAGCGACGCCCGACCTTCGCGGATCTCCCACCCTCCCCTCCTCGGGAGTGCGGGGGATCCTCCAGCCAGCCGGCGCCGAGCGCCGCCCGTCCAAACCGATCTTCCGGGAGAAACCGTGATGACCGCAGTCGCCAAGATCGTCCACAGCACCCCCGAGGTCGAGGCCGAGCCCGATCTGACCGACGGCTTCCACCTCGTCATCGACGCGCTCAAGCTCAACGGCATCGACACCATCTACGGTGTCCCGGGCATCCCGATCACCGATCTCGGGCGCATGGCCCAGGCCGAGGGGATGCGGGTGATCTCGTTCCGCCACGAGCAGCACGCCGGCAACGCCGCGGCGATCGCGGGCTTCCTCACCCAGAAGCCGGGCATCTGCCTCACCGTCTCGGCGCCGGGCTTCCTCAACGGCCTGACCGCCCTCGCCAACGCCACCACCAACTGCTTCCCGATGATCCTGATCTCGGGCTCCTCCGAGCGCGAGATCGTCGACCTGCAGCAGGGCGACTACGAGGAGATGGACCAGCTCGCCATCGCCAAGCCCCTGTGCAAGGCGGCCTTCCGGGTGCTGCACGCCGCCGATATCGGCATCGGCGTCGCCCGCGCCATCCGCGCGGCCTGCTCGGGCCGGCCGGGCGGCGTCTACCTCGACCTGCCCGCCAAGCTCTTCTCCCAGGTGATGGACGCCGAGGCTGGCCAGAAGTCTCTGGTCAAGGTGATCGATCCGGCGCCTGCCCAGCACCCCGCCCCCGAGGCGATCGCCCGGGCGCTCGAGGTCCTGAAATCCGCCAAGCGGCCGCTGATCGTGCTCGGCAAGGGCGCCGCCTACGCCCAGGCCGATGACGCCATCCGCGCCCTCGTGGAGACCAGCGGCATCCCCTACGTGCCGATGAGCATGGCCAAGGGCCTCCTGCCCGACACCCACCCGCTCTCGGCCGGCGCGGCGCGCTCGACGGCGCTGAAGGACTCGGACGTGGTGCTGCTGGTCGGCGCCCGGCTGAACTGGCTGCTGTCGCACGGCAAGGGCAAGAGCTGGGGCGAGCCGGGCTCGACCAAGTTCATCCAGATCGACATCGAGCCCCGCGAGATGGACTCGAACGTCGAGATCGTGGCGCCCGTCGTCGGCGACATCGCCTCCTGCGTGCAGGCGCTGCTCGACGGCATGGGCCAGGGCTGGCAGCAGCCCCCGTCCGACTGGATCGAGACGCTCAAGACCAAGCGCGAGGCGAACGTCGCCAAGATGGCGCCGAAGCTCATGAGCAACGCCTCGCCCATGAACTTCCACGCCGCGCTCGGCGCGCTGCGCACCATCGTCAAGGAGCGGCCGGACGCGATCCTCGTCAACGAGGGCGCCAACACCCTCGATCTCGCCCGCGGCATCATCGACATGTACCAGCCGCGCAAGCGCCTGGACGTCGGCACCTGGGGCATCATGGGCATCGGCATGGGCTTCGCCGTCGCGGCCGCGGTCGAGACCGGCAAGCCGGTCCTCTGCGTCGAGGGCGACAGCGCCTTCGGCTTCTCCGGCATGGAGGTCGAGACGATCTGCCGGTACGGCCTGCCGGTCTGCATCGTGGTGTTCAACAACAACGGCATCTACCGCGGTACCGACACGGATCCGACCGGCCGCGACCCGGCCACCACCGTGTTCGTGCCGGATTCCCGCTACGACAAGATGATGGAGGCCTTCGGCGGCGTCGGCTACCACGTCACCACGCCGGACGAGCTGACCCGCGCGGTCAACGAGGCGATGAACTCGGGCCGCCCGGCCCTCGTCAACGCCGTCATCGACCCGGCGGCCGGCAGCGAGAGCGGCAACATCGGCAGCCTCAACCCGCAGAGCGGGATCAAGAAGAAGAAGTGAGGGCGAGACCCTCGCGAGATCTCTGATCCCACACCATCGAAGCCGGGCTCGCGTGTCGAGCCCGGCTCTTTGCCTTGACGAGAACGGCGTCGCGGATCCGCGCGGGACGGTGTTCCGCTGAAGCTCCCGGCCTCCGGGAGACCTTCCCCGCACCGTCATCGCGAGCGAAGCGAAGCGGCCCGGGGCGGCGCGGTCCAGTTCCGCGCGGAGCGCGGGGATGGCTTCGCCGCGCCGGCAGTGACGGCGCCGGATCCGTCATCCGTTCGGTGACGGTGCATCCATGATCGACCCCGACCTCGCCGGCCGCCTGCACTTCCGCCACCGGCTCCCGACCGAGGAGCCCCTCCCCCCGGGCCGGCACGACCTCGGCCTCTTCGCCGAGCGCGACGCGGTGCTGGTGGTCCCCGAGGGCCTCGATCCGCGCCGGCCCTGCCCGCTCGTGGTGCTGTTCCACGGCGGCGGCGGCAGCGCCGAGCGCATCCTGCCGATGCTGGAGGCGCACGCCCGGACCGAGCGCTTCCTGCTCCTCGCGCCGCAATCCCTGTTCCCGACCTGGGACATCGTCATCGCCGGCCACGGGCCCGACCGGGAGCGCGTCGCGGCGGCGCTGGGTCACGTCGCCGACCGGTTCCTGCTCGATCCGCAGCGGCTCTGCTTCGCCGGCCATTCCGACGGCGGCAGCTACACGCTCTCGTCGGGGCTCGCGAACGGCGACGTGGCGAGCCACCTGATCGTCTCGTCGGCGGGATTCCTGTCGGTGCACCTGCAGGTCGGCGCGCCGCGCATCTTCCTGTCGCACGGGACCCAGGACGAGCAGATCCCGATCGACCGGAGCGCCCGGGTCCACGTGCCGGCCCTGCGCGAGGCCGGCTATCCCGTGACCTACGTCGAGTATGACGGACCGCACGCCCACCAGCCGGCCGTGGTGGCGCAGGCGGTCAGGTTCTTCCTGGCGGATCCGCCCGCCGGGCGCTGAGGGTCAGGCCAGCGCGGCCCGGACCGGCGCGCGGGCGCGGATCGGCGCCTCGGGCGCGTCGGCCTCGGACAGGAGCGCCGGGATCAGGTCGGTCTGCGAGACGATTCCGACCAGGCGGCCGTCGTCGTCGACCACCGGCAGGTGGTGAAGCCCCGCCTCCGACATCCGCGGCACCAGGGCGGCCACGGGCGTGTCGGGACCGACCGGCTCGACCGCGCTCATGATGTCGGCCGCGCAGCCGTGGGGGGCGCGGCCGCGCTCGGCGGTGAGGCGCAGGCGGCGGCCGAGACCGAGGCGCGGCCCGCTCCGGTCCCAGGCGGCCTTGTCGAGCAGGTCGGTCTGCGTGACGATGCCGAGGACGCGCGCGCCCTCGTCGGTGACCGGAAGCGCCTTGATGCGGTGACGGCGCAGCAGCCGCATGGCCTCGGAGAGCGGCGCGTCCGGCGCCACCGCGATCACGTCGCGCGACATGATCGCCGCGCAGGTGATCGGGCCCGAGCGGCGGCCGTAGACCCGCATCTGCACGCGCCGCAGGATCTGCTCTAGGTCGCCCCGATCGACGTCCAGGAGCTGGTCGAAATCCTCCAGCGCGGCGTCGAGGTCCGAGGCCCGGAAGCCGACCCGGGCGTCCGAGGGCGGATCCGCCGTCCGGGGCCCGGCCGGGCGCAGGTGCGGGTAGGCGCGCCCGGTGAGGTTGTTGAACAGCAGGGCGGTGGTCAGCAGCAGCAGCGAGTTGACCGCCACCGGCCACAGCACGAAGCCGTAGCCCAGCTCCCGGATCGCCGGGCCGCCGAGCACCGCCGTCAGCGCCACGGCCCCGCTCGGCGGGTGCAGGCAGCGCAGGGCCATCATCAGCGCGATCGCCACCCCGATGGCGCAGGACGCCGCCACGAACGGGTCGCCGATCCAGGCCGCCGCCGTGACGCCGACGAGCGCCGCCACGATGTTGCCGCCGAGGATCGACCAGGGCTGCGCCAGAGGGCTCGCCGGCACCGCGAAGAGCAGCACCGCCGAGGCGCCCATCGGGGCGATCAGCACCGGCAGGGCCTCGGCCGGGACGGAGACCCGGCAGACGAAGCCGGTCGCCAGGATGCCCACGAGGGCACCGGCCGCCGAGCGCAGGCGCTCGCGCTTGCTGACCGGGGTCAGCTCCGGCAGGAAACGGCTGAGGAATGCGCGCATCGGATCCGGGGCTCGCACGTGAAAAGGACGGCGCCCCGGGGAGCGCCGTCCTGTCTCAGGGTCGCTGAAGTCGGGCGGTCCTTATCAGACCGCGCGGGCCTCGTGCATCGCCCGGATCTGCTCCTGGGTGTAACCCAGGTCTGCGAGCACCTCATCGGTGTGCTCGCCGAGCAGCGGCGACGCCTTCACCTCGACCTGCATATCGGAGAACTTGATCGGGCTTCCGACGGTCAGGTACTTGCCGAGCTTCGGGTGCGCCACCTCGACGACGGTGCCGCTCTCGCGCAGGGACTTGTCCTCGGCGATCTCCTTCATCGACAGCACCGGCGCGCAGGGGATGTCGTAGGTGCGCAGGATGTCGACCGCCTCGAACTTGGTCTTGTCGGCGAGCCACTCCTCGATCGTCTTGAAGATGTCGAAGATCTTGTCCTGGCGGGCCCGCGGCGTGTTGTAGCCCGGGTCGGTGATCCACTCCTCCTTGCCGAGCGCCTTGCAGATCGGCGCCCAGGCGTGGCCCTGGATCGTGAAGTAGATGTAGGCGTTCGGGTCGGTCTCCCAGCCCTTGCACTTCAGCACCCAGCCCGGCTGGCCGCCGCCGCCCGCGTTGCCGCCGCGCGGCACCACGTCGGAGAACTCGCCGTGGGGGTACTGCGGGTACTCCTCGAGGTAGCCGAGCGCGTCGAGGCGCTGCTGGTCGCGCAGCTTCACGCGGCAGAGGTTGATCACCGAGTCCTGCATCGACACGGCGACCTTCTGGCCCTTGCCGGTCTTGTTCTTCTGGTGGAGCGCCGTGAGGATGCCGATGGCGAGGTGCATGCCGGTGTTGGAGTCACCGAGCGCGGCGGCGCTGACGGTGGGCGGCCCGTCCCAGAAGCCCGTGGTCGAGGCGGCACCGCCCGCGCACTGGGCGACGTTCTCGTAGACCTTCAGGTCCTCGTAGTGGTGGCCGTCCGAGAAGCCCTTCACCGAGGCGAGGATCATGCCCGGGTTCAGCTCCTGGATGCGGGCCCAGGAGAAGCCCATCCGGTCGAGGGCGCCGGGACCGAAATTCTCGACCATGACGTCGGAGTCCTGGATGAGCTTCTCGAGGACTTCCTTGCCGGCCTGGGTCTTGGTGTCGAGGGTGAGCGAGCGCTTGTTGGAGTTCAGCATCGTGAAGTAGAGCGCGTCCGCGTCCTCGACGTGGCGCAGCTGCGTGCGGGTCACGTCGCCGGCGCCGGGGCGCTCGACCTTGATCACGTCGGCGCCGAACCAGGCGAGGAGCTGCGTGCAGGCCGGGCCGGCCTGGACGTGGGTGAAGTCGATGATCTTGATGCCTTCCAGCGGCTTGCTCATTGGGCGTTCTCCCTGTGCGGTTCAGTGATCGGGTCCTTCGGATGGTCCGGCGGGCTCAAGGCGCCCGACGGGCCGGATCCGAGGAAGCTTCGAGTTCGGCGACGCGCTGGCGCAGGCGCTTCTCCTCGGCCCAGCGCTCGGTCTCGTCGCGGATCACGGCGACGATCCCGGTCACCCGGTCGGAGGCGTCCCGCACCATCCCCACCGTGAAGGCGATGGATAGCTGGCGGCCGTCCTTGTGGAGCGCCGGCACCCTCAGGGTCTCTGCCCCGTAGCGGGTGACGCCGGTGCGCATGGTCTTGGCGTAGCCGTCCCAGTGGCGGCGTCGGTGCCGCTCGGGTGTAATCAGATCGAGGGTCTGGCCCAGGGCCTCGGCGGCGGTGAAGCCGAAGATGCGCTCCGCGGCTGGGTTCCAGACCGTGATGGCGCCGTCCGGATCGGACACCACCACCGCGTCGCCGATCGCCTCGGCCAGACCATGGATTTCGTGTGAACCGGGCGCGGCCAGGGTCGGCCCGGTCGCCGTCATGGGCGCCACCCGGTCGGCGGCGCGGATGAGAGGTGGATCGCGGCAGTCCGGCGCCTTGTCATGGGGCGGCCCTTCCTGAACGTCACGCGCGGAAACGGCGGTAAAATTCCGGTCCCGCATCCTTGAAGGGCTGTCACCCGCCCTCTTCGGTTGGTATTTGGTATGCCAAATGGAGAATGGCGTCAACCGACGGGGTGACAGGTGGCACTTTTCTTCAAGCGACCGGTGGAGCTTTCCGAGCGAAGCCGTCTGCAGACGCGCGCCGTTCGATCGCCGCCGCGCGACGCGGCAAGGCGCTCATGTCCTTCTCAGATTTGCCGCTTTCGGCGAGCAGGACTCCGCCCGTCAGGCAGCTCGGACCGGCGGTTCGGCACA
Organism: Methylobacterium sp. 13MFTsu3.1M2; assembly: GCF_900112625.1. Classification (NCBI taxonomy): domain Bacteria; kingdom Pseudomonadati; phylum Pseudomonadota; class Alphaproteobacteria; order Hyphomicrobiales; family Methylobacteriaceae; genus Methylobacterium; species Methylobacterium sp. 13MFTsu3.1M2. The sequence continues at coordinate 48,103 of NZ_FOMM01000022.1, read as the reverse complement.
CCGCCCGGGAGACCATTTCGGTGATCCGTTTCGAGAAAGTCAGCAAGGTCTACCGGACGGAAGGCCACCGGCGGACCATCCTGGAACAGGTGTCGTTCACCCTGAAGCCGGGCGTGTCCTACGGCATCCTCGGCATCAACGGCGCCGGAAAATCCACTACGATGCGGCTGATCGCCGGCACCGAGGACGCGACGCGCGGCCGGATCCACCGCGGCCTCAGGGTCTCGTGGCCCCTCGGCTTCGCCGGCGGCTTCCATCCCAAGATGACCGGGCGCGACAACGTCACCTTCGTGGCGCGCATCTACGGCGAGGACCCGCGCAAAGTGCTCGATTTCGTCGAGGACTTCTCGGAACTCGGAAGCTACCTCGACGTGCCGATCTACACGTATTCGTCGGGCATGGGCGCGCGGCTCGCCTTCGGCATGAGCATGGCGATCCCGTTCGACTGCTACCTGATCGACGAGATCACTTCGGTCGGCGACGCGCGGTTCTCGAAGCGCTGCGACGAGGTCTTCTCGCAGCGCCGGAAGAACGCCGACATCATCATGGTCTCGCACTCCATGGAGACCATCCGGCAGTGGTGCACGCAGGGGTTGGTCCTGCTGAACGGTCGCGCGATCATCTACGAGGACGTGAACGACGCCATCGAGGTGTACCGGCGCCTTAACGCCTGACCGCGCCGGCGGCGGCCGGACCGCGACGACATGCTTTTGCCGCCTCGCCGTGCGAGAGACGGTCGCGGCGCCGGGTGCGGCGCGCGCGGGATCCCGGTAACGGGTCGACCTTCGAGGCCGGGGAGGCCGGGAATCAGACCATGAACATGGAGATCCGGAAGGCCGAGGGGCAGCCGGTCACGCCCGCGGACCGCCAGCAGGCGGTGAGCGAGTCGCTGCGGCAGATCGCGCGCATGTCGCGCTTCGCCGACCGCAAGAAGGGCATCCGGTCCTTTCAGGCCGACGCCAAGAACGATCCCTGGATCCCGATCCTGTTCGTCGTCTGCTTCCTGCTGCCGACGCTCGCCGGGGCGGCCTATTACGGCCTGATCGCCTCGGACCGCTACGTCAGCGAGGCGCGATTCGCGATCCGGCCGGCCATCGGCTCCGCCGAGAAGACGTCCTCGGAGACCGGCGGGACGAATTCCGGCATGGCGAACCAGATGGTGGCGCAGGACACGCTGATCACGCGCGAGTTCATCCTCAGCCGTCCGATGCTGGAGCTCCTCGAGGCGCAGCTCCCGCTGCGCCAGTGGTTCAGCAACGAGTCCATCGATTACTTCTCGCGGTTCGATCCGGAGAAGCCGATCGAGAAGTTCGTCCGCTACTGGAAGCGGCGCGTCGGCGTCGAGGTCGAGGCCGGATCCGGCATCTTGTCGGTGGAGGTCGAGGCCTTCGATCCCCAGGAATCCCTCGCCATCGCCAAGGCCATCATGAAGGAGGCCGAGCGCAAGGTGAACGACCTCAGCGTCAAGTCGCGCGAGGATGCCGTCGCCGAGAGCACGCGGGAGCTGCGGCTCGCCGAGGAGCGCATGACCAAGATCCGCCTCGCGACGCGCGACCTGCGCAACCGCGAGGGCGTGCTCGACGCGCAGAAGACGAACGACATCAACGTCAAGATGATCGCCGAGATGCGGGCCTCGCGGATCAACCTCGCGCTCCAGCTCGCGATCGGGCAGCGGGACCTCGGTCCCGACGCGCGCCGGATCATCGACATCAAGCAGCAGATGAAGGACCTCGACGACAACATCGCCCGGATCGAGCGGCAATCCGCCAGCCAGGATCCGGAGCAGAAGCGCCTGCTCTCCGACGCGTTGACCAAGTTCGAGGTCCTGGAGAACGACCGCAAGAACGCCGAGAAGTACTATCAGCAGGTGCTGACCGCCCACGAGCGCGCGCGCATCATCGCGGCCCGGCAGATCGAGTTCTTCAGCCCGATCGTCGAGCCGGTGAAGGCCGAATCCTCCACCGAACCGCGGCGGCTCCTGATGATCGCGTTGATCACCGCGGGCGCCGGCGTCCTGTTCGGCGCCGCGATGTTCGCCCGGAAGATGATGACCTGACGCGCGTCCCGCCGGGTTCGCCCGGGACGGTCCGGTATCTTCAGCGGCCGGCCCCGGTGCCCCGGTCGTCCGCCGCCGGGCCGATGGTGCCGCCGGTCCAGCCCTGGGCGCGCCAGCCCTCGGCGCGCTGGTCGAGATCGATCGACCCCGCTTGGTCGAGAATGGACAGGACGCGCTCGGCCCGGGACTCGTCGGCGCGCACCGTCACCAGGGTACCGCCGCGACGCACGCCCTCGGCGTAGGTCTCGGCCTCGTCGGCGCTGAGGCCCGCCGCGGTCAGGCCGCCGATCAGGCCGCCGGCCGCGGCGCCCACGCCGGCGCCCGTCACGGTGGCGACGAGCCAGCCCGCCGCCGCCACCGGCCCGAGCCCCGGGATCGCCAGGAGGCCCAGCCCAGCGAGCAGGCCGGCGCCGCCGCCCAGGACCGTGCCGACCGTGGCCCCGGTACCGGCGGAATCCGCCGCGTCCACCGGTCGGGGAACGGCGGTCCCGGGCGCCCGCGGCGGGACCGCGGGCTCGTTGCGATTCGCGATGATGCTGATGTCCGCGTGGGGGATGCCGGCGGCCTCCAGCCGGTCCACCGCCCCCGCGGCGGCGTCGTAATCGTCGAACAGGGCGGTCAGGGCGCGCAGGGCCATCGAGCTCTCCCGGTATGTCCGGGCCTGGGCCCGGAGACGTGGCGGCGGCGCGGGCGGCCCGGACGCGGGCGCGGTCGGATGCCGGATCGACGCTCTCGCCGACCGATCAAGCGATCGCGGCGGCCCGGGTTCCCGCGAGCGCCGCCCCCATCTTAACGCCGCGCTAACCATCCGCTCGGCAGATCTTGCCGGGTACGTCCCGGGCCTGTCCCGGGCGAACGGCAGCGGATGGCATCGATGGCAGAGACGGCGAGCGCGCCGGCACAGACAGGAGCGGCGGCCGTCCTCGGCCAGCTCGCGCTGCCGACGCGCGGCGATCTCCAGGCGCTGTCGAAGCGGTCGGACCTGCTGTTCGCGACCGGCGTGCTGGGGATCCTGGCGGTCCTCATCTTCCCGTTGCCGGCGATCCTGCTCGACCTGCTGCTGGCAGTGTCGATCATCCTGTCGGTCCTGATCATGATGACCGGCCTGTCGATCGACAACCCGCTGGAATTCACCGTCTTCCCGACGCTGCTGCTCATCGCCACGATGTTGCGGCTCGCCCTCAACCTCGCCTCGACGCGCCTGATCCTCGGGCACGGGCACGAGGGCACGGCGGCGGCCGGGCACGTCATCGAGGCCTTCGGCCACTTCGTGATGGGCGGCAACTTCGTCATCGGGATCATCGTGTTCGCGATCCTGATCATCGTGAACTTCGTGGTGATCACGAAGGGCTCGGGCCGCATCGCCGAGGTCGCGGCCCGCTTCACCCTCGACGCGATGCCCGGCAAGCAGATGGCCATCGACGCCGACCTGTCGGCCGGCCTGATCGACGAGAAGACCGCGAAGGCGCGGCGCGCGGCGCTCGAGGAAGAATCCTCCTTCTTCGGCGCCATGGACGGTGCCTCGAAGTTCGTGCGCGGCGACGCGGTGGCGGCCCTGCTGATCACCTTCATCAACGTGGTCGGCGGCATCATCATCGGGGTGGCGCAGCAGGGCCTGAGCTTCGGCGAGGCCGCCAAGAGCTACACCCTGCTGACCATCGGCGACGGCCTCGCGAGCCAGGTCCCGGCGCTGATCGTGTCGACGGCGGCGGGCCTGCTGGTCTCGAAGGCCGGCGTGCGCGGCGCCGCCGACAAGGCGCTCGGCAAGCAGCTCGCGCACTATCCCAAGGCGCTGGGCATGTCGGCCGCGGTGATGCTGCTGATCGCCCTCCTGCCCGGCATGCCGATGCTGCCCTTCGTCCTGCTGGGCGGCGGCGCCGGCTACGCGGCGTGGCGCATCAACAAGACCGCCAAGCTCGCGCCGCCGCTCGACGCCCTGGGCGCCCCGATGGATGCGGCCGCGGTCGCTGCGGCCAGCGCCGCCAAGGAGGAGACGGTCACCGACCTGCTGAAGCTCGACGACCTCAAGCTCGAGATGGGCTACGCGCTCCTCGCCCTGGTCAACGGCGAGGGCCAGGACCGGCTCACCGACCAGATCAAGGCCCTGCGCCGCCAGCTCGCCGCGGAACTCGGCTTCGTGATGCCGTCGGTGCGCATCCTCGACAACGTCCAGCTCGACGCCAACGCCTACGTGGTGCGGGTCAAGGAGATCGAGGCGGGCACCGGCCGGATCTTCCCGGGCCAGTTCATGGCGATGGATCCGATGGGCGGTCAGGTCCAGCTGCCCGGACAGCACATGCTGGAGCCGACCTTCGGCCTGCCGGCAACCTGGATCGACGCGGCCCTGCGCGACCAAGCGCAGCTCAAGGGATACACCGTGGTCGATGCCGCCACCGTCGTGTCGACGCACCTGACCGAGATCATCAAGGCCCACGTCTCCGAGCTACTCAACCACGTCGAGGTCTCGAAGCTGCTGCGCGAGCTGCCCAAGGAGCACGCCGAGCTGCTCAAGGAGATCGTGCCGTCGCAGATCTCCACCACCGGCATCCAGCGCGTGCTGCAGTTCCTGCTCGCCGAGCGGGTCTCGATCCGCGATCTCGGGGCGATCGTGGAGGCGATCGCCGAGGTGGCGGGCGCGGTGAAGAACCCCCGCGACGTGGTCGAGCACGTCCGGGCGCGCCTCGGCCGGCAGATCTGCGCGCAGTACCAGGACCCGAACGGCATGCTGCCGATCATCACCCTGTCGCCGGCCTGGGAGCAGGCGTTCATGGAGTCGATCGTCGGCGAGCGCGAGGAGCGCTACCTCGCGATGCAGCCCTCGAAGCTCAGCGAGTTCGTCAACACCGTGCGCGACCGCTTCGAGACGGCGGCGCGCCAGGGCGAGATGCCGGTGCTCGTCACCTCCGCCCAGACGCGGCCCTTCGTGCGCTCGATCATTGAGCGCTTCCGCCGCGAGACGCCGGTGATGAGTCAGGCGGAGATCCACCCGCGGGCGCGGCTGCGGACGGTGAACTCGATCTGAGGACCCAGGGGCCGCGACACCGGCGTGGGCAGACTCGTGCCGGCGCACGGGCCGAGGGAGAAATCACGGGATCGGCGCGCGCCGCGCGCAGACGAAGCGCGCGGCGAAGCGATCCCGGGTTTCGCGGTGTGGCGCGCGGGGGCTGAGGCGGCGGCGTCACCCCCGCGTCGAGACGGCGGTCAGGCCCTCAGATCGCTTTCTGCTTGAGCTCCCGCTCCAACTCGTGCGCGTCGAGACCGGGAACGACGACGGGCGGCTCCGGCACGGCGGCCGCCTTGGGCCCGTGCGCGGCCGAGCCGATCGCCGCGGCCAGCCGCGAGCGCTCGAAGGCGATCACCACGATCACCGAGACCAGGGCCGGGAGCCAGAAGTAGAAGATCCGGAAGATGATCACCGCCGCGATGATCGCGTCCTTCTGCGCCTCGTCGGTGATGTGCATCGCGGTGATGAACACGATCTCGAACACGCCGAGGCCGCCCGGCGCGTGCGAAGCCAGCGCCACCGAGAAGGAGGCCAGGAAGATCGCCAGGACCGGGATGAAGCCCGGGTTCATCGCCTCCGGCAGGGCGAAGTAGATGATGCCCGCCGCGCCCAGGAGCTCCAGCGGCGCCGCGAGCAGCTGGCGCCCCATGATGCCGGGCCGGGGATATTCGAGCTTGAACGACCGGATGTGCAGCGGCCGCAGGTGCAGGATCGAGCCGATCACGTACAGGCCGACGAAGCCCAGCATGCCGATGCCGACGATCAGCGCGGTCTTGGAATCGGTGAGGAAGCCCGGGAGCTTGCCCTCGAGGCGCGTCAGCAGGTTCGGATCGACCACCAGCGTGAAGCCGCCGAGGAGGACGGTCCCGAGGAAGAACGTGAACGAGCAGAGCGCCACCAGCACGGCGACCTGCGCCGCCGTCAGGCCCTTGGCCGTGTAGGCCCGGTAGCGGACCAGGGCGCCCGAGAAGACCGAGGCGCCGATATTGTGCGAGAGCGCGTAGGTCGTGAACGAGCAGAGCGAGACGAAGAGCCACGAGATGTGGCGCACGCCCAGATGCAGCAGGGCGATCCGGTCGTACCAGGCGAGCGCCGCGTAGGCGACCAGGGTCGACAGGGCCGCCAGCAGGATCCGGTGGGGCGGGATCGCGAGGATCGCGGCCCAGATCGCCGCGAGCGAGGTCGTCTTCAATTCCTGGTAGAGGAAGTAGCCCGATATCACGACGGCCGCGAGGCCGATCAAGGGCCAGATGAACTCGCTGATCTTCTTCATGAACACCGACGCCCTGGGGAGAGCCCCTGATGCGCCGGCACGCGACGCGCTGCAAGCGGCATGGCGCCGCCGCGATCCCCCTTGTCAGGTGATCGTGACGGTTTCGTGCCGCGGAAGCCGGCCGAGCGGTCCGACGGGCCGCGTCAGCCCCGGGCGCGGTTGAGGCCGATCCCGTCCATGGCGGCCTGATCGCGGGCCGATTCGGCAGCGCGCTCGGCGGTCCGCTCGCGGTCGTTCAGGATCTCGACCTTCTTGAGCTCCTCGAACGCCTCGCCCAGCTCGGCCTTCGCCTCGGCGAGCTGACCCTCGAGCGCCTGGGCGGACTGGATCATGTTGTCCCGGCGCGTCGCCGCGGCCCGGGCGTAGGTCGGGTAGGCGAAGTGACCGACGTCCGTGATTCCGGCCCGGGCCTCCTCGACGGCGACCTCGCGATCGAGCTCCACCGCCATGCGCTGGAAGTCGGCCATCATCATCTCGATCTGGGTCACGCGCCGGCGCTTCTCGTCGACCTGGAAGCGGCGCAGGCGGATCAGCGTGTCACGCGATTTCATCAGGACGCTCACTCCACGCAACGCTTGAGGCCGCACCCGGGATCGTGCCCGGACCGAGCCTGTGTGCGAGCCTGCCCACGGCAGACCCGCCCGGATCCCCCACGTGCACCATGATCGCGCCGAAGCGTTAACGCCCCGGCCCATGGTGCCTAGGCCCTGCCGACGATCTCGGTGAGCCGTGCGTAACCATCGCCGATGGACGTTGCTTCTTCCTTACCCTGCCCCAGAAAAGCCTCAAGATCGGGCATGAGCGCGACCGCCTCGTCGACCTCCTGGGAGGAGCCCGCCCGGTAGGCGCCGAGCCGGATCAGCTCCTCCATGTCGGCGTAGGTCGACAGCAGCCGCCGCGCCCGCCGTACGACCGGGAGGTAGGCCGGGTCGCAGGAGCGCGGCATGGTGCGCGAGACCGAGCGCAGAACGTTGATCGCCGGGTAGCGCCCGCGCTCCGCGATGGCGCGCTCCATGACGATGTGACCGTCGAGGATGCCCCGCACCGCGTCGGCCACGGGCTCGTTGTGGTCGTCGCCCTCGACCAGGACGGTGAACAGGGCCGAGATCGTGCCCTGCCCCACCCCGGGACCGGCGCGCTCGAGCAGGCGCGGCAGCTCCGAGAAGACGGTCGGCGTGTAGCCCTTGGCGGTGGGCGGCTCGCCGGCGGCGAGGCCGATATCGCGCTGGGCCATGGCGAAGCGCGTGATCGAGTCGATCATGCACAGGACCTTGGCGCCCTGATCGCGGAAGTGCTCGGCGACCGACAGGGTCACGTAGGCCGCGTTCCGGCGCATCAGGGCCGGCTCGTCGGAGGTCGCCACCACGACCACCGAGCGCGCGAGCCCCGCGGCGCCCAGATCGTCTTGGAGGAATTCCTGCACCTCGCGGCCGCGCTCGCCCACGAGGCCGATCACCGCCACATCGGCGGCCGTGTAGCGGGCCAGCATCGACAGCAGCACGGACTTGCCGACGCCGGACCCGGCGAAGATGCCCATCCGCTGGCCCGCGCACATGGTCAGGAAGGTGTTGATGCACCGGACGCCCAGATCGAGCGGTCCACCGACGCGTGTGCGGGCATGGGCGGGGGGCGGGTCCGCGCGCAGGGGGTAGACGTCTGGCCCCTGCACAAGGGGGCCCAGCCCGTCGACCGGCCGCCCGAGGGCGTCGATCACCCGGCCGAGCCAAGCGCCGGAGGGCCGGATCGCGCCGGCCGATTCGTCGCGGACATAGGCGGGGCATCCGCGCCGCACCCCCTCGAGCGAGCCGAACGGCATCGCGAGCGCCCGATCGCCCTGGAACCCGATGACCTCGCAGGGCACCAGCCCGTGGCCGTTGGCACCCTCGACGTCGACCCGGCCACCGAGTCGCATCGCGGCCACAGGTCCGGCGACCTCCACCAGCAGGCCGCGGATCGCCACGACCCGCCCGAACGTCTCCAGCACCTCGATCCGCTCGAGGGCGGCCTGCGCCGACGCGAGCGAAGCAACGGATCTTGCCGGATCCTGTGTCATCGGCCTGGCTCTCAACGCTTCGTTTACCGGCCTCCTTAACACTGCGGGTCACGGGCTCGTAGCGGCTCGATCCGGGTCGCGACCACAATCGCGCCCGACGAAGTCGTACCGGTGTGTCCGACGGACAACACCGGGGATCGAACCGTTGCGCAGGAAGTACTTACGCCGAAGGGGGCGAGCGGCCTGGACGGGGGCGGATCGGAATCGGGGCCGAGGGCGAGGCCGGAGGAACGGTGTTTCTCCTGTCAAGCTCGCGGAACTTCGAACGAGACGCTTGCGGGCAGGAATCAGGTTTTGTTAACGATTAATCCATAGCGTTCCACGTCAAGAGCGACGGAGCGCCCGTCCACAGGCCGGTGGCGGGCGAAGGCTGGGACGTGTCTGCGCGCTGATGCGGCCGGCGGGGCTGGGGACCGACGATGCGGGTACTTTTGATCGAGGACGACAGCGCGACCGCGCAGAGCATCGAGCTGATGCTCAAGTCCGAGAACTTCAACACCTACACCACCGACCTCGGGGAAGAGGGTGTCGATCTCGGTAAGCTGTACGATTACGACATCATCCTCCTCGATCTGAACCTGCCCGACATGTCGGGCTACGAGGTGCTCCGCTCGCTGCGCGTGGCGAAGGTGAAGACCCCGATCCTGATCCTCTCCGGCATGGCCGGCATCGAGGACAAGGTGAAGGGCCTCGGCTTCGGCGCCGACGACTACCTCACCAAGCCGTTCCACAAGGACGAGCTGGTGGCGCGCATCCACGCCATCGTGCGCCGCTCGAAGGGCCACGCCCAGTCGGTCATCACCACCGGCGACCTGATCGTGAACCTCGATCAGAAGACCGTCGAGGTCGGCGGCGCCCGGGTGCACCTCACCGGCAAGGAGTACCAGATGCTGGAACTCCTCTCGCTCCGGAAGGGCACGACGCTCACCAAGGAGATGTTCCTGAACCATCTCTACGGCGGCATGGACGAGCCGGAGCTGAAGATCATCGACGTCTTCATCTGCAAGCTGCGCAAGAAGCTCGCCAACGCCAGCCAGGGCAAGAACTACATCGAGACCGTCTGGGGCCGCGGCTACGTGCTGCGTGAGCCGATGGACGGCGAGGAGCGCATGGCGGTCTGATCCGCCGGTCACACCGTCTCCTGAAAAACCCCGCGCGGTCCGGCCGCGCGGGGTTTTCGCGTTCCGGCGATATCCGCAGCCCTCACCGCGTCCCGGTGGCCGAGAAGACCTGCGCGGCGGGCGCGATCACCACGTAGCCGCCGCAGGGCGCGGCCCGGCTGATCACCGCGCTGGCCACGCCCCAGATGTAGGTGCCGCGGCGATCCTGCGCGACGACCGGGCCGCCGGAATCGCCGAAGCAGACCCGGGCACCGTTGGCCCGCGCGATGGTCAGCCCGGTGCTGCTCGCCGCCACCGGCGTCAGCGTGGCCGTGCGCAGGCGCCCGACGGTCCGACCGGAGAGGCCGGCGCCGGCGATGCGCAGGCTCTTGGGGACGCGGCCGGGATCCGCCGCCAGCGGCACCGGCCGCCGGTCGCGCACCGGCTCGGTCAGGCGCAGGACCGCGAGGTCGAGGGAGAGGTCGGAGAGGCTGACGCCCGACGCCTCGTTCGGCAGCATCTCCCCCGGATCGGGACTGTAGCGGGCGGCGACACGCGCCCCGTAGACCGGCCGCGCCGGCTCGCTGCCCCGGAAGAACACGACCAGCGCGCCGAGCGGATCACCGTTCACGCAATGGGCCGCGGTGAGCACGAGATCCGGCGCGATGAGCACGCCGGTGCAGCGGGTCAGCTTCAGCGCCTCCTCGGGCTGGGTGATCGTGCCGATCGCCACGGTGGCCTGCGCCAGGGCATCCCGGCCAGCGGCCGAGCCGCCGTCGATCGCGGCGGCCGGGCCCGACAGGCCCAGACCGAGGGTGAGCGCCGTCGCGGCGGCGCCGCGTCGCGCCCCGATGGTCCGGAAGATCGTCCCGAAGCTGGTCCCGAAGCTGATCACGTGCTGCTCATCTCCGCCGCGAGCCCCCGGACCACAGATGCCGCACGCGCGGCGCCGCGCAAGCCGGCGCGAGGACGCGGCCGCCGTCACGTCCGTGTCATCGGCGGCCGGCTCGGCGATCAGCGCGCCACCGTCCAGGTCGTGGTGCCGTCCTTGTTGTCCTTCACGGCGACGCCCATCGCCGCGAGGGCGTCGCGCGCCCGGTCCGAGGCGGGCCAGTCCTTGGCGGCCCGCGCCGCCCGGCGCTCGGCGATCAGCGCCTCGACCGCCGCGACGTCGACCCCGGACGCCGCGACCTGATCCTGCTCGCGGTCGCTGCGGGTGCGCGCGAGGAAGCCCAGCAGGTTCGCGCCGGCGCGGAGCGCCCCGGGCTGCGCCTCCGCACCGCTCCCGAGCCGGTGCAGCTCGTTGATCGCGGCCGGCGTGTTGAGGTCGTCGCAGAGCGCCTCGACGACCCCGGCGGGGATGTCGGGCGCGGCGGGCGCGTCCCCGGCGGCGTTGTACCAGCGGTCGAGCACGCGGGCCGATTCCTCCAGGCCGCGCAGGGTCCAGTCGATCGGCTGCCGGTACTGGGTCTTGAGCATGGTGAGGCGCACGACCTCGCCCGGCCAGTCCTTCAGCACGTCGCGGATGGTGATGAAGTTGCCGAGCGACTTCGACATCTTCTCCCCCTCCACCTGGAGGAAGCCGTTGTGCAGCCAGACGTTGGCCATCACCGGCGTGCCGAAGCAGCAGCGGGACTGCGCCACCTCGTTCTCGTGGTGCGGGAAGATCAGGTCGATGCCGCCCGCGTGGATGTCGAAGGTCCGGCCGAGATGCTTGGCCGACATGGCCGAGCATTCGATGTGCCAGCCCGGGCGGCCGGCGGCGGCGATGCCGGCCGGCGACGGCCAGGACGGCTCGCCGGGCTTCGCCGGCTTCCACAGGACGAAGTCGAGGGGCGAGCGCTTGTAGGGGGCGACCTCGACCCGGGCCCCCGCCTCCATCTCGTCGAGGGGCCGCTTCGACAGGCCGCCGTAATCCGGCATCGAGGGGACGTCGAACAGCACGTGGCCCTCCGCCACATAGGCGTGGCCGGCCCGGACCAGCGCCTCGATCATCGTCACCATCTCGGCGATGTGGTCGGTGGCGCGGGGCTCGACGAAGCGGGCTCGCGCGCCCGGCACGTTCACGTCTTCCGGCATGAGCACGCCGAGGTCACGCACGTCGCGGTGGAACTGCGCCAGCGTCCCGTCGGTGAGTTCGCGGATGGTGATGCCGCGCTCTGCCGCCCGGGCGTTGATCTTGTCGTCCACGTCCGTGACGTTGCGCGCGTAGGTGACGTGCTCCGGCCCGTAGAGGTGGCGCAGCAGGCGGAACAGCAGGTCGAAGACGATGATCGGCCGGGCGTTGCCGATATGGGCGGCGTCGTAGACCGTCGGGCCGCAGGCGTAGACGCGGACATGCTGCGGGTCGATCGGCGCGAACGCCTCCTTGGCGCCGGTGAGCGTGTTGTAGAGCCGCAACATCGGCGCCATGAAACCCATCCCTTCTCCGGCGCCGGGGATGACGTCCGGCCCGGAGCCGTGGCCGGAAATCCGGCCCTGCCTTCAACGACCTGAAAGCCCCGCGCGGCGAAGAGCGGCCGAAACGTGGCGGATCGGCCAGCCCCGGCACGGCACCCTGTTGCATCGCGGCGACGGCGCGGCCCGCGCGATGGGGCTAACCCAAAAGCGTGAGGAATTCGAGATGGCCTGCGCGCCATGCGGGTAAGGCTTCCTTAACCGCGCCGTCGGACCGTCCGGGCCACGATCCTCACGCCACAGATCCTGTGCCCAAGGACAATCCATGCGACGCTCGGCCGTTGGTTCCCTCGCTCTCGCCACCGTTCTCGCCTGCGCGGGCCTGACCCACGCCGCGCTGGCCGGCACCGACGGCGAGACGCCCGCGAAGGCGCCGGCCCGTGTCGAGAAGACCTTCCTGATCCCGTCGAGCGACGGCTACGGCGTCGGCGAGTGCCTGACGACGCCGGGCAGCGCCTGCGGCCAGGTGGTCGCCAACGCGTGGTGCGAGGCCCAGGGCTACGCCGCGGCGAACTCCTACGGCGTCGCCGCCGCCGACGAGTATACCGGCGCGATCAGCCAGCCGGTCCCGGCGCCGTCCGAGCGCCCGATCCGGATCACCTGCCAGGACTGAGCCGACCGCGGACGGCCCGTCGCCGGGCCGCCGCGCGGATGGCTCGCGTCACCGGGTGCCGCTCACTTCATGAAGTCGGCGCATTTCTGCGCCGGTTCGGTGCCCCAGGGCGCCAGCGGCACCGCCGAGGTCGAGTTCTTCGGCGAGCCCTGAATGACCTTGTCCGAGTAGACCATATAGATCAGCGTGTTGCGCTTCGCGTCGCAGCCGCGGACGATCTGCATCGACTTGAAGATCAGCGACCGGCGCTCGCTGAACACCACCTCGCCCTGGCTGAGCTTGCCCTTGAAGGCGATCGGCCCGGTCTGCCGGCAGGCCAGCGAGATGTCCGAGACATCCTCGGCCAGGCCCAGCGTGCCCTTGATCCCGCCCTTCTCGGGCTGGGTGTACCAGCACGACACGCCCGAGACCGCCGGATCGTCGACGCCGTAGACCACGAGCTTGTCGTTGGGCGTCAGCGGGCGCCAGACCGTCGACTTGTCGAAGATCCGGTCCGGCTCCTGCGCAGCGGCCGGACCGGCCGCTGCCAGGCCCAGTGCGAGAAGCCCAACATAGGTGAGACTCCGAAACAACATCGCCGGTCAATTCCCCCTCACGCTTGCGGGCCGGATGTAGGAGGGGTGTCGCGGTCTTGCGAGGGGGCGTAGAATGGCCCCGCTTCCGTCCCGAAGCGCGGATGCGCGCGGGCTCCGGATACTCCGGATCGCCGCGCACCCGATCAACGCGATGCAGCCTATGCCTCACCGCCCGATCGTCCGTACGCTCGGCCGCCTCATCCTGAGCGCGGCCATAGCCCTCGGACTGTCCTCTCCGCTCGCGACCTCCGCCAGCGCGCAGGAGGCCGCGCCCGCCCCGGCGCCCGCCGAGGCGCGGCCGGCGCCGCAGCTGCCGTCGCCGCAGTGCCGGCGCTACCGGGCTGAGCTGGCCTCGCTCCAGAGCGGCGCCAGCACGACGCGCGCGCTCAACGACGAGATCGGTCGGCTCGAAGCCTATTTCCGCGGCCTGAACTGCGAGGGCGGCAAGTTCCTGTTCTTCGACACCCGGCCGCCCCAGTGCGGCGCGGTGGAGCAGCGCATCCGCGCGCTCAAGGCCACCTACGGCGGCGCCGTGATCGACGACAGCGGCGCCCGGAAGCGGGAGCTTCAGGGGCTGGTCGCCTCCACCTGCCCGCCGCGCGAGGCCTATGCCGGCTCCGGTGAGGCCTACGGCCGGGGCGGCCCGCAGATGGTCTGCGTGCGGACCTGCGACGGCGGCTACTTCCCGATGAAGAACCTACCAGAGGGCCGCGGTGGCGCCGACGAGATGTGTCAGGCGCTCTGCCCGGGGACCGAGGCGCAGGCCTATTCCATGCCGTACGGCGACGACGCCCTGAAGCACGCCGCCACGGTAAAGGGCAGCCGCGCCTACACGAACCTCGCCAACGCCTTCAAATTCCGCAAGGAATTCGTGCCGAACTGCTCCTGCAAGCCGGAGGGCAAGTCCTGGGCGCAGTCTCTGGTGAAGGCCGAGAGCATGCTCGTCCGGCACAAGGGCGACATCTTCGTCACGCCGATGCAGGCCGAGGCCCTGTCCCGGCCGAAGGTGCGCCTGACCCTCGTCGGCCGGGCCGACCGGACCGCGGCGGAGCTCGCCGCCGACGCCGCCGGCCGCGCGGGCGTCGACACGAAGGGTGGCGCGGGGTCCGGCCGCGACGATGCGGCGAAGGTCCAACCGGCCGACGGCACGAAGGCCGCGGAGGCCAAGCCGGATCACGTTGCCGTGCGCATCATCGCGCCCGACGTCATCGCGGTGCCCCAGCGCCTCACCCCCTGAGACCGGTTTCGCGCCGACGGGTGCGGAACCATACGCGACGTCCGGTGTTCGGCTCGGCCTGAACCGACACGAGACCGCGATGCGCCTGCTCCGCCTGATCCTCCTCACCGGCACGGTGCTGCCGGGCCTGACGCTCGTGCAGCTCGCCGACGCCGCGCCGGGCCAGATCCAGGTGGCGCAGGGCGGACCGGAGGAGCGCGGCCCCCGCGGCGGCGAGCCCCCGCACGGTGGCCCGCGCCCCGAGCGGCCGCCGCAGGAGCGTCCCGGCCCGCCGCCGGGCCCACCGGCCGCGCGCGAGCGGCCCGAACCCCGGCCGGAGCGGGCGCCGCCGCCCCCGCGCGAGCGGCCCGAACCGCCCGCCCAGCGCCAGCCGCAGGCTGAACCGCCTCCGCGGGAGCGCGCGCCCGAGCGCCGGCCGGAGCCGCCGGCGGCCCGTTCCCCGGCGCCGGACCGGCAAGACCGCCAACCGGAGCGGCAGCAGGACCGGCAGCAGGACCGGCGGGATCAGCAGCCGGACCGTCCGGATCGCGGGCCGCAGGAGCGGCCAGCCCCGGCGCGGCCCGAGCGTCAGCAGGCGCCGGATCGTGATCAGGCTCCGCCGCCCCAGGGGCGGCCCGCGCCGGAGCGTCCGCCGGCCCCGCCGCAGCAGCGCCAGGCGCCCGACCGGGATCGCCCCGGTCCCGACGACCAGCCGAACCGTCCCGCGCAGCGCGACGCGGCCCCCGACCGGTCCGCGCCGGATCGCGGACCGCCGGGTCAGCGTCCGGGCGGTCCGGGTACGCCCGGCGACCGGCGTCAGCCCCCGAACGCGCCTCCCGGCGCACCCGGTCGACCGGCCCAGCGCCCAGACGCGCAGCCCGACAATCGCCAGCCCGACAACCGCCAACCCGAGAACCGCGCCCAGCCGAATGGCGGTCCCGGCGCCGAGCCCGGCCGGCCGCAGGCGCCCAACGCCGCTCCGGGCGTTCCGGGACGGCCGTTCCAGCCGCAGGGAGCCCAGCCCGAGGGACGGGCGCCGGCCCAGCCCAACGGTGCTCCCGGCGCCGAGCCCGGACGGCCGGTGCCGCCCAACATGGCCCCCGGGATTCCGGGACGGCCGTTCGTGCCGCCGGGCCAGGCTCCCGCCCCCGGACAGGCCCCGCCGCCCGGCGGCCCGCAGCCCGGGACGGCGCCGGCACAGCCGGGACAGCCGCCCGCGGGCGGCCCGGGCCGTCCGGCCGACCCGAACGCCTTCAACCGGCCGGGACAGCCCGGCTACGTCCCCGGCGGCTTCCGCCAGAACGACGGCGTGCGCGACTTCGATCAGGTCCGCACAGACCGGCGCGAGTTCCGGGAGGATGGTCGGACCTATTACCGGGAGCCGGGCCGCATCATCGTGCAGGACCGCGACGGCTACCTGATCCGCCACGACGAGAACGAGCGCTTCCGCACCCTCGACCCGCGCGGCTACCGGTTCGAGCGGCAGGGCGCGGACTTCTACAGCTACGTCGACCGGCCCGGCGGCGAGCAGATCGTCACCGTCACGAACGACGACGGTCGGATGCTGCGCCGCTACCTCCGCTACCGCGACGGTCGCGAGCTCGTCCTGATCGACAACAGCTACGCCGGCCCGCTCCGCCCGATCTACGAGGACGTGGTGGTGCTGCCGCCGCCGGAGATCCGCATCCCGCGGGACCGCTACATCGTGGATTACGCCCAGGCCGACGAGGCGGAGGTCTACGAGGCGCTGACGGCGCCGCCCGTGGTGCAGGTCGACCGCCGGTACACGCTGGACCAGATCCGCTACAGCCCGGACCTCCGCGCCCGCCTGCGCTCGGTCGACATCAACACGATCACCTTCGACACCGGCTCGTTCACCGTTACGCCCGATCAGGCGGCCAAGCTGTCGGTGATCGCCGCCGCAATGAACCGCGCCATCCAGGCCAACCCCCGGGAGGTGTTCCTGATCGAGGGCTTCACGGACGCCGTCGGCTCCGCGCTCGACAACCTGTCGCTGTCCGACCGGCGCGCCCAGTCGGTGGCGACCGTGCTGACCGAGCAGTTCCGCGTGCCGCCGGAGAACCTGACTACCCAGGGCTACGGCGAGCAGTACCTGAAAGTGAACACGCAGGGTCCGTCGCGGGAGAACCGCCGCGTCGTCGTCCAGCGGATCACGCCGCTGCTGCAGCAGGGGCAAGGTCGGGGGCAGGGCCAGGCAGCGCCTCCGCCGCCTCCGCCGCCGCGCTAGGGCGGCTGCCGCGCGGGCCTGTCCTGCGCGGCAGTTGACCGTGCGGCCACCGCGCCTCACCACCGGTTGAGGACAGCGGCGCGGGACGGTCATGAACAGCGAGGCGGAGGACGGGCTCATCCGGTCGGGCACACCGGTCTTCCGCCGCACGGCTCTGGCCCTGGCAGCGGCCGGCTTCTCGACCTTCGCGGTGCTCTACGCGGTCCAGCCGCTCCTGCCGATCTACGCGGAGGATTTCGGCGTCTCGCCGGCCGCGAGCAGCCTCGCCCTGTCGCTGCCCTGCGGGCTGCTGGCGGTGGCACTGCTCGTCGTCAGCCCGCTCTCGGAGATCTGGGGGCGCAAGCCGGTGATGCTGGCCTCGCTGGTCGCTTCGGCGGTGCTCACGGTCGTGGCCGCCCTGGTCCCCGGCTGGTACGGCTTCCTGGCGCTGCGCGCGCTCACCGGGCTGACGGCCAGCGGACTCCCGGCCGTCGCCATGGCCTATCTCGCCGAGGAGATGGACGCCAAGGCCATCGGCCTGTCGATGGGCCTGCTCGTCGGCGGCAACGCGCTGGGCGGCATGTCGGGCCGCCTGATCAGCGGCGTGATGGCGGACTTCGTCAGCTGGCGCGCCGGGCTCGCGGTGATCGGCGGCCTCGCGCTCGCCGCCGCGCTGGCGTTCTGGCGCTGGCTGCCGCCCTCGCGCCGCTTCGTGCCGCGCCGGCTGGCCTGGGCGGAAGTCCCGGGCAGCTTCGCCCACCATTTCCGCGACGCCGGCCTGCCCTGGCTCTTCGCCGAGGCGTTCCTGCTGATGGGCGGCTTCGTCTGCATCTACAATTACATCGGCTTCCGCCTGTTGGACCCGCCCTACGCGCTGAGCCAGGCGGTAATCGGGATGATCTTCTCGGTCTACCTCGCCGGTATGGTCAGCAGCCCTGTCACCGGCGAGCTGGCGAGCCGCTTCGGCCGCCGCCGTGTCCTCTGGGTCGCCACCGCCGTCGGCCTGGCCGGCATCGTGATGACGCTCTCGGACCGCCTGCTGCTGATCCTGGCCGGCATCGTAGTGACGACGGTAGGCTTCTTCGGCGCCCACGCGGTCGCGAGCAGCTGGGTCGGGCGGCGGGCGCTGCGCGACAGGGCCCAGGCCTCGGCGATCTATCTCGGCCTCTACTATCTGGGCTCGTCGGTCCTCGGGACCGCGGGCGGCTGGTTCTTCGCCCATTCCGGGTGGAACGGCGTGGTGCTGTTCGTGGGCGGGCTGTACGGTCTGGCGCTGATGATCGCCCTGCGGCTGTCCCGCCTGAAGCCGCTCGCGACCTGATCCGGGAGATCCGCCGATGAACGCCCGCAGCCACGCCCGACACGTCGTCGACCAGTTCGGCGCGCAGGCCTCCGCCTACGTGACCAGCGCCGTGCATGCCGCCGGCGCCGATCTCGACCGGATCGGCGAGCGGGTCCGCGCGCGACCGGGCCTGCGGGTGCTCGACCTCGGCTGCGGCGGCGGCCACGTCGCCTTCGCGGCGGCCGCCGCTGGCGCCGCCGTCACGGCCTACGACCTGTCGGCAGACATGCTGGCGGCCGTATCAGCCGAGGCGGCCCGGCGGGGGCTCGACCGGATCGAGACGCGGCAGGGCGGCGCCGAGGCCCTGCCCTTCCCCGACGCGAGCTTCGACGCCGTCCTGACCCGCTACAGCGCCCACCACTGGCGCGACGTGCCGGCGGCCCTGGCGGAGGCGCGACGAGTGCTGCGGGCGGACGGGTTCCTCATCGTCAGCGACATCGTCGCGCCCGAGGATCCGCTGCTCGACACGCACCTGCAGGCGCTGGAGCTGCTGCGCGACCCCTCGCACGTGCGCGACTACCGGGTCTCGGAATGGCGGGCCCTGCTGGAGGCGGCCGGATTCGCGCCCGGCGACGCGACGCCGGGCCGGCCGCGCATGGAGTTCGCGAGCTGGATCGCCCGGATGCGGACGCCGGAGACCCACGTCGCGGCGATCCGGGCGCTGCAGGTCACCGCGCCCGCGGAGGTCGCGGCGCATTTCGCCATCGAGGCCGACGGCAGCTTCCTGCTCGACGCCGCGCTGATCGAGGCGCGCCCGAAGCCCGGCCGCTGATCGCTCAGGCGGCGGCGCCGGAGAGCCGGCGCGCCGCCCGCTCCCGCCCGATCAGCGGCAGCAGGCCGGCGAGGTCCGGCCCGTGCTCCAGACCGGTGAGGGCGAGTCGGAGCGGCATGAACAGGCCGCGGCCCTTGGCCCCGGTGCGGGTCCGGATCTCGGTCGTCCACGCCTTC
This sequence comes from Methylobacterium sp. 13MFTsu3.1M2, assembly GCF_900112625.1. Classification (NCBI taxonomy): domain Bacteria; kingdom Pseudomonadati; phylum Pseudomonadota; class Alphaproteobacteria; order Hyphomicrobiales; family Methylobacteriaceae; genus Methylobacterium; species Methylobacterium sp. 13MFTsu3.1M2. The sequence continues at coordinate 29,239 of NZ_FOMM01000022.1, read as the reverse complement.
CAGGTCTCCGGGTCGAACGGCTCGGGCGGCAGGGTCTCGCGGGCGGCCGCGATCACGGCGAGCTCGGTGAGCACCGGCTCGACGGGACCGGCCACGACCCGCCACCAGTCGGCCGCCTCCGCGACGCGCCCGAGATTGGCCCGCACCGCGACCCAGAACGCCTCTGCCCGGTCCTCCGGGATCCCCAGAGCCGCGAGGCGCGCGGCCGCCTCCGGGTACGGCATGGCGTGGACCAGGCGGGCGTTGAGGCCGTCGAGCTCCGCCGGGTCGAACCGGGCCGGCGCCCGCGAGATCTCGCCGAGATCGACAAGGCCCGCGAGGGTGTCGAGGTCGGGCACCGCCCGCACCGATTCGGCCGAGCCGGTGAGCACCGCCAGCGAGCGCACCGCCGCGGGCTCGTAGCCGGCCTCGCGCAGGCCGCGCAGCGACAGGTGGCCGAGGCGCTTCGACAGCCCCTCCCCGTCGGCCGTCGTCAGGAGGTTGTGGTGGCCGAAGACCGGGACGGGCGCGCCCAGGGCCTCGAAGATCTGCACCTGCACGCCGGTGTTGGTGACGTGGTCCTCGCCGCGGATGACGTGGGTGATCCCGAGATCGGCGTCGTCCACCACCGACGGCAGCGTGTAGAGGTAGCTGCCGTCGGCGCGGATCAGCACCGGGTCCGACAGGGACGCGCAGTCGACATGGGCCGGCCCGCGGACGAGGTCGTCCCAGCCGACGGTCCGCGCCTCGAGCAGGAACCGCCAGTGCGGCCGGCGGCCCTCCGCCTCCAGCGCCGCCCGCTCCTCGGCGGTCAGCCGCAGCGCCGCCCGGTCGTAGATCGGCGGCTGGCCGCGGCCGAGCTGACGCCTGCGGCGGCGCTCCAGCTCCTCCGGCGTCTCGTAGCAGGGGTAGAGCCTTCCCGCTGCGCGCAGGCGGTCGGCGGCGGCGGCGTGCTGCGCCGTGCGGTCGCTCTGCCGCGCGAACAGGTCGGGCACGACGCCGAGCCACGCGAGATCCTCGCCGATCGCCTGGGCGAAGGCCTCCGTGGAGCGCTCCGCGTCGGTATCGTCGAGGCGCAGCAGGAAGCGGCCGCCGGTCCGGCGGGCGAACAGGGCGTTGAGCAGGGCCGGCCGGGCGTTGCCGATATGGAGATACCCGGTCGGCGAGGGTGCGAAGCGGACGAGAGTCATGGCCCGCTCTCTAGCCGATCTGCGCGGGAATGTGCGCGGGACTTCGCGATCACACCGGCCGGATGCGCCGCCCCGCGGCGCCCGCTACCCAGGACGCGGGAAACCCGGCAGAAGGGCGCGCGTGGTGCGGTGCAGGATGTGAGCGGCATGGCGACGGACGAGACGGCCGACATCGTGGTGGTCGGCGGCGGGATGGTCGGCCTCGCCAGCGCCATCGCGCTGAGGGACCGCGGGCTCGACGTGGTGCTGCTGGATCCCGGCGAGGCGCGGGCCCGGACCTCCTACGGCAATGCCGGTGTGGTCAGCCGCGGCTCGATCCTGCCGATGTCGAGCCCGGCCCTGTGGGGCAAGCTCCCGGCCTACCTGCGCAACGCCGATCGCGGCCTGCGGCTGCACTACGGGCATCTCCCGCGGATCGTGCCCTACACGGCGCACTTCCTCGCCGCCGCGCGCGCCTCGCGCTGGCGCCGCGCCGCGGAGGCGCTGCTGCCCCTGACCAGCGCCGCCTATCCGGCCCACGAGCGGCTGGCGGCCCGGGCCGGGACCGGCGACCGGCTGCAGCGGACGGGTTGGATCAAGGCCTACCGCACCGAAGCGGCCTTCGCGTCCGCCGCCCTCGAGCGCGAGATCCTGGCCGGGCACGGGGTCGCCTTCGACATCCTCGACACCGCGGCGCTGCGCGTGCTCGAGCCGGCGCTGGTGCGGCCCTACGCGCGGGCCATGCTGCTCACCGAGACGGGGTCGGTCCGCGAGCCCGGCCGGCTCATCGAGGCGTGCGAGGCCCTGTTCACCGGTCTCGGCGGCCGCCGCCTGCGGGGCAGCGTCGCCCGGCTGGAGCCCCAGGCGGACGGCTGGCGCGTCGATCACGACGGCGGCGCGGTGCGGGGCCGACAGGTTGTCCTCGCGGCCGGCGCCGCGTCCGGAGCGATCGCCCGGACCCTGGGCTACCGTTTCGCCGTTGCGGCCGAACGCGGCTACCACCGCCACTACGCCCTGCATCCGGACAGCGCGCCGCTGACCCGGCCGATCCTCGACACGGGCGCGGGCTCGATCCTGTCGCCGATGGGCGAGCACCGGGTCCGGGTCCTGTCCGGTGTCGAGCTCAACGCGCGCGCCGCCGCGCCCGACCACACCCAGATCGATGCGGCGTCCCGGGAGGCGGCCTCCACCCTTCGGCTCGGCGGCCCGCTGGACAACGCGCCGTGGCTCGGCTCCCGGCCGTCGACCCCCGACGGGATGCCGGTGATCGGCCGCGCCCCCCGGCACGACGGCCTGCTCTTCGCCTTCGGCCACGGCCATATCGGCCTGTCCACCGGCCCGATCACCGGCGAGATCGTCGCCGACCTCGCCACCGGCCAGGAACCGGCCGTGCCGGTCGCGGCCTTCGCGCCGGAGCGGCTCCTGCGCTGGCCGCGGCTGCTCTGAGAGCCGCCTCCCTCAGCGCCAGTCGTAGGGGTTGTAGGGCTCGAGCGCGGCCTCGACCTTCCGCAGGACGTCCGGCTGGCGCTGGAGGTCGGCCTCCCGGGCGAGTGCCCGGAGGAAGGCCTGCGGGCCGTGCTCCAGGTCGCGCGTCAGGCCGCTGTAGCGGTCGGCCGGCTCGACATGGGCGGGATTGACCGCGACGCGGTAAGCGAGGCCGCAGGTCGGCGGGTCGATCCCCAGGCGATAGCAGATCCGCACCCGGGCGAAGGGGACGTCCGGGCGGTAATCGACCCGGTAGCCGCCGAGACGGAAGGCGCCGCCGGTCGCGCGCTCGGCATAGGCCAGCGTCCGCGCCACCGTGGTGAAGCCGGCGGTGCGCCGGTCGCGCACGAGGTCGATCGCCGCCCGTTCCGTGGGCACGAAGGATTGTGCGCAGGCCGGGCCGGACACCAGCGCGACCAGGAGAGCTGGGACGGCGAGTCTCATGGCTTCTTCATGCAGACCGCGACGGGCTGGGCATCCTTGGCGGCCTTGGCGGTCATGTCGAGGCAGCCGACCGTGGACACGCCGTCCGTGACGGTCACCGACGGCACAACCGCCATGCCTCGGCAGTAAGCGCCAATCAATTCCTCGTCACGGCGGCACGCCACGTCGAGGCGCACCTGGCTGTTCAGGGACGGTCCCGGCGGACCGGCCGGTCCGGCCGGTCCCGGGTCGCCCGCGGGGCCGCGGGCGCCGGTGGCGCCGTTCACCCCCGCCGGCCCGGCCGGCCCCGCCGGTCCCCGATCACCCTTCGCCCCTGGAGGTCCGGCCGGTCCGGGCTTCGGGGCATCGCAGGCGGCGAGCGCGAGCGCCACCGCGCCGACCACGAGCGCGATCAGGGGGGATCTCATGGGGTTCTCCGGCAGGCCTGCGCGCGGGGAACTGGCGCGCGCAGGCGTTGCGTCAACAGCGCGTCGGCGACACGCCGGCGCTATTACAACCAAAAGTAGCGGCCGTTTGATAACCCTGGTCTAGTCGATCGGATTAAGAGTTTCGCAAAAGCTTGGCGTCACATCGGATGAGATGGCTACTTCCGACTGATCTGCTCGCATATGAACAGCCGAGGACTTGTAGGAACGCAGGTCAGAGTGACGCCAGGTTGCCTCCTCGCGCGCCTCGGGCGCGACACCGGGGGCGCGGCCGCGGTGGAGTTCGCCCTGGTGGCCCTGCCCTTCCTGGCGCTGTGCGGCGCGATCATCCAGATCGTGTTCCAGATGTGGGCGACGCAGAATTTCGATCGCGCGCTCCAGAACGCGGTCCGGACGATCTTCACCGGCCAGTTCCAGCTCGACACCGCGGGCCAGACCAATCCGGCGACCGTGCTCGCGACCCTGAAGGCGCGGATGTGCGGATCGCCCGTCAGCCCCGTGCCCACCGTGTTCAACTGCCAGAACGTCAAGATCGACGTCGCGACCTCGAGCAGCTTCGCGAGCGCGACCGCGAACAAGCCGATCGACACCGCCACGGGCACGTGGAGCACGGGTTTCGGCTCCAACTACAAATGCGCTTCGCCCGGGACGATCGTGATCGTCACCGCGGCGGTGCCGTTCCCGACCTTCTTCAACCTGATGGGCCTCAACACGAAGCAGTTCACCAGCGGATCCGCGGAGGGATCGAGCCTGCTGACCTCCACGGCGGTGTTCCGCACCGAGCCCTACCAGATCGTCGGAGCGAGCCCGTGCCCGTCCTCACCGTCCTGACCCGGCGGGCGGCGCGGCTCCGGCACGACAGGCGCGGCGGCGCGGCCGTCGAGTTCGCCGTCATCCTGCCGATCCTGCTCGCGATCTGGGCGGGCATGACCGAGGTGACGCACGCCATCGACGAGTGGCGCAAGCTGACGCAGCTCGGCCGCACGGTGGCGGACCTGACGGCGCAGGGCGACACACAGAACCCGATCAGCACCACCGTGATGAACGACATCCTCGCCTCCGCCACGGCGGTGATGCGCCCGTTCGACACGTCGAAGGTCAAGATCGTGGTCAGCGCGATGGGCACCGACGCGAAGAACCCGAGCGGTCCCCCGGTGGTCTGCTCCAGCGTCGCCAACACCAACGGGACCGCGCGGAGCCCGGGCCCCGCGTCCAGCCTGACCGTGCCGGACGGCTACCGGATGCCGGGCATGCGCTACGTGCTGGCTGAGGTCAGCATCAGCTACACGCCGATGATCGGGAGCGCGCTGGTCAAGCTCGCCAAGGGCGTGAGCAACACGATCACGTTCACCAGCAGCGCGCCGTGGCCGACCCGCGGCGGCCAGGCCTACGGCACCAGCACCTACACGGAAGTCGTCCTGCCGGACGACAAACAATCGAACTGCGATGGCACGAAGATCGTCCGCTAGTCCTGACGGCAGCCCCGAGCGGCGCCGCGATGTCCTGCGCGACCGCGGCGGCAACGTCGCCCTGCTGTTCGCGTTCCTGAGCGTGCCGATGGTGATGGTCGGCGGCGCGGCGATCGATTACGGCTTCGCCACGCGGCTGGAGACGAAGCTCCAGGCCGCGGCCGACGCCACGGCGCTGCTGCTCTGCCAGACGCCGCTGACGACGTCCGAGACCGAACTCAACGCCCTGGCGCAGACGACGATGACCGGTGCCATGGGGGCCGCGAGCCTCGTGGTCGACCGGCTGGCCATCACCAGCAGCCCGCGCAAGATCACGCTGACCGCTCACAAGCAGTCGACGACCTTCTTCGGCGGGCTGACCGGCACCCAGCGCATCAACCCGGGCGCCGTCTCGCAATGCGCCACGCCGCTGCCGAAGACTTTCGAGATCGCGCTCGTGCTCGACAACACGGGCTCGATGGCCGCCTCGAGCGGGGGACAGTCGAAGCTCCAGGCCGTCCAGACGGCCGCGACCGACTTCGTCAACTACGTCTACACCAGCCCGGCCTTCTCCAGCGCGAGCAAGATCTCCATCGTGCCGTTCGCCGCGTCTGTGGCTGTCAATCCAGCCACCTATCGTTACGCGACCTGGATCGATCAAGCTGCGCAATCCAGCTATCACTGGCTCAACGTCAACGGCCTTCAGGGCACGGGCATCACCAATCGCTTCGACATCTTCTCGAAGTTGCAGGCGGCCAACTCCGGCTGGGCCTGGGCGGGATGCCTCGAAACACTGCCCTATCCCCTGAATGTTCAAGACGGCGCACCGACCGCGAGCAACAAGGATTCTTATTATCTCCCGCTCTTCGCCCCCGACGAGCCGGGTGACGGCTCGTCGGAATATAGCGAATACTCGACCAAAAACTCATCGAGTATCAGCTTTAACAGCTATATCGACGATTATACAAACAGCCCCGATTGCCCCAAGCCGACCCGGGACACGTCATTCTCGACGGCCGAGGCGCGTGCATGCAAGTATCTCAGCCCCCGCGATCCGTCGCCCACCTCGCGAAACCGCTACACGGGTATTCCCAACGGGCCGAATTTCGGCTGCACGACCCAGCCGCTTCAGCGACTGACCAGTGATACCACGACGCTCAAGAACCTGATCAACCTGATGGTAGCCTCAGGCTCGACCAATATTCATGAAGGTTTCATGTGGGGATGGCGCACGCTTTCCCCGAACAGCGTGTTCGCAGACGGCGCGCGCTACTCCTCGAACAGCGCCAATTCCGACCTCAGCACGATCAACAAGATCATGATCCTCATGACAGACGGGGAAAATACCTGGCCCGTAAATTCGAACCCGTCCTACAATAAATCCATGTACTTTCCCTTCGGCTACTTTACGAACGCCGATGGATCGAACCCGAATTCGCGGCTTCCGCCCAGCAATCAAAATATTTCGAACACCCGCACAGCGCGTGATGCGCTCGACAAACTGACAGCCCTCGCGTGCAGCAACGCGAAGACAAATAATATATCGATCTACACGATCGGCTTCAGCGTCCCGGCGGATCCGATCGACTCGGCCGGCCAGACGCTGCTGCGGAACTGCGCCTCGTCACCCGACCAGTTCTACCTCGCCAACTCGTCCGACGACCTGATCAAGGCCTTCAAGTCGATCCAGGCCAGCATCGGCGCGCTGCGGCTGACGCAGTAGGCGCCGCGCCGGCGCTGCGCGGGATTTGGCGCGCGGCCCGGACCCAGTCAGTCGTCGCGGTAGACGCGCTCGCGGCGCTCGTGCCGTTCCTGCGCCTCGAGGGACAGGGTGGCGATCGGGCGCGCGTCGAGCCGGCGCAGGGAGATCGGCTCGCCGGTCTCCTCGCAGAACCCGTAGGATCCGTCCTCGATTCGGGCCAGCGCCGCGTCGATCTTGCCGGTGAGCTTGCGCTGGCGGTCCCGGGCCCGCAGCTCGATCGCCCGGTCCGTCTCGGAGGACGCGCGGTCGGCGAGGTCGGGGTGGTTCTCGTTCTCGCTCTGCAGAGCCACCAGCGTATCCTGCGCCTCGCGCAGGATGTCGTTCTTCCAGCTCAGCAGCTTGCGCCGAAAATATTCGCGCTGCCGGTCGTTCATGAAGGGCTCGTCGTCGGACGGGACGTAGCCGTCCTCCAGCTGCACCTTCGCCATGCGTCACCCTCGCTGGATGGTAAACCGCCCACCAGGGGATGGCCGGTGTGCGGCGATAACGTGAGGTGCCGTATAGTCGAGGTGCCTCATCGCCACAACGCACACGGATGCAGGGGCTGTAACTGGCTGTCACTGCATCGCCGCGTGCGGCAAACAGGCCACGGTACAGATGTTTTACGCTGTCATCTGGTCCGCAACCGTACGATCGCTTCTGCGATCTCCGTGGTCAGGCTCCAAGCGATCGGCAGCCTGTAATGGGTCTGGTCGAAGAACTGGTCGGGATCGGCCGCCGCGGGACGGCCGTCGCGCCAGTCGACCACCGTGCTGAGCGCGTGGGTCGCCAGCACCGTGCGCACCTCGGCCCGGCAGGCCGCCTCGGCCCGCGCCCGAGGGCTGCCGGGCGGCGGCTCGCCGCGGGCGTAGACCGGCGGGAACACCACCACGACCGGCGTCTCCGCCGGGATCCGGGTCAGCTCGGCGCGCAGGCGCGCCGCGATCGGGAACGGCCCGCCGTGCCGCGGCTCCGGCTCGGGCCCGACCGGCTTCTCCAGCGACGCCTTCTTGGCGGGATCGACGCCGAAGCCCTGGCTCAGGTAGTTGCGCTCGTAATCCCACCAGCCGTCGGCCGCGGCGGTCTTGCGGCGCGGGTTCAGGAGCCAGCCGATGCGGTTGACCGTCTCCTGCGCGGCCGAGAAGCGGATCAGCCCGCGCAGGTAGGCGGGCCAGTCGCCCACGAGCCAGTAGGGAAAGCCGTGCTCGCTCGGGAAGGACGGGTCGTCCGCGCACCAGAACGCGTCAGCCGAGAGCACGATCGCGGCGGGGCGGATGTGGTGATGCAGGTACCATCCCAGCAAGGCGAACTGCTCGGACGGGCCGGTGGCCGGCACCGAGAGCTGGAGGAACGGGGTGCCGGTGAGCCGGGTCAGTGCCGCCGGCTCGATGAGTTGGATGTGCGAGTTGCCGATCACCACGCCCGCATAGGCCGGGTCGCGGCCGCGGACGGCCGAGGCCGTGCGGGGCCCCTGCGGCCGCACGGCCCCCCGGGACAGCAGCGTCGAGCGGCCGGTATCGTAGGGGTCGACCAGCACCGCGAGGGCCAGGTAGCCCGCGAAGAGGCCGACCATCGACAAGGCCAGGGTGCGGGCGAAGCCGCGCCAGTCCCTGTCGGTCGTGGGGGGTGCGGGCGCCATCCTCAGAACTGGAAGTAGATGAACTCGTAGTTCGCATCGTCGCCGATCTTGAGCAGGACGAGCACGAACAGCAGCGCGAAGCCGAAGGCGAGGAGCCGGCGCGGCGGCAGCCGGTGCACCGCGTTCCAGGCGGTGGGCCCGACCGTCGCGACCAGGGCGGCGATGGCGATGGTACGCCACTTTAAGCCGGAGCCCTTCGGCGCGAGCCCGAAGAGTCCTTTGAAGATCGCGAGGGCCGCTTCGAAGCTCGTCGCGCGGAACAGAACCCAGGTCAGCACGACGAACAGGCTGGTGAGCACCCAGCCCAGCGGCGCGGGGATCGCGATCCGGGCCCGGCGCGCCAGGACACCGGCCCCGAGGCCGATCCCGTGCAGCGCCCCCCAGGCGAGGAAGGTCAGGCCGGCCCCGTGCCAGAAGCCGCCGAGCGTCATCGTGGCGACGAGCGCCCCGACCTGCCGCGGCAGCCCGCGGCGGTTCCCGCCCATCGGGATGTAGAGGTAGTCGCGCAGGAAGCGCGACAGGGTCATGTGCCAGCGCCGCCAGAAGTCGCGGAGCGACGTGGCGCGGTAGGGCGCGTCGAAGTTCTGCGGCAGGACGAGGCCGAACAGCAGCGCGATGCCCAGCGCCATGTCGGTGTAGCCGGAGAAGTCGAAGTAGATCTGGAAGGTGAAGCCGAGCGTCGCCTGCCACGCCTCGACCACCGTGACGGCCTTGCCGGCAGCGGCGGCCTGGAACACCGGGTTGACATACTCCGCGAGCGGGTCGCCGAGGAACACCTTCTTGGCGAGGCCGACGGTCAGCAGCATCAGCCCGCGGGCGAAGCGCTCGGCGGCGTCGGGCCGCGCGTAGGGCGCCTCGTCGAACTGGTGCATGATCTCGCTCCAGCGCACGAGCGGGCCGGCGAGAACCTGCGGGAAGAACGCGATGTAGAGGGCGTATTTCACGAGCCCGAAGCCCGGCGCCCGGCCGGCCCGCAGGTCGGCGAGATACATGATGTGGTGGAAGGTGAAGAAGGAGATGCCGAGCGGCAGGGCGAGGCCGAGCCGCTGCGCCTCCAGGCCGGGGATCAGGTTGGCGAGGTCGGCCGCGAAGTCGAGGTACTTGAACACGCCGAGCAGCGCGAGGTTGGCGGCGATCGCCGCCGGGATCAGCCAGCGGCCGGTCCACCGGCGATAGGCGCGCGCCACGCACCAGTTCGCCAGGATCGAGCCGGCCAAAAGCGGCACGAACCGGACGTCCCACCAGCCATAGAACACGAAGGACAGGGCGACGAGGAGCGGCAGCCGCCACGCGGGCGCGGCGCGCGCCACCAGCCCGTGCAGGATCAGCGCGGCCGGCAGGAAGGCGAGGAGGAAGACGAAGGAGTTGAACAGCATCGGGCGAGGCGGCGCGGAGGAGCCCGGATGGGCCGCCGTTGTCTCCGAGCGGGAGGGACCGCCTTGTCGAGGATCAAGGCCGGCCCGTCAATCGTCGCAGAGGCTGCGCGCCCGGCCGGGCGCGGCCTCACGCTCCGCGGCTGGCCGCCTCGATGGTCAGGCCCAGCCCCACCGAGCCGAACGTATCGCCTTCCACCACCCGGGCGGCCGGCAGCGCGGCCGTCAGCGCGGCGCGCAGGTGCGGCAGGCCGGTGGAGCCGCCGGTGAGGAACAGGGCGTCGACCCGGTCGGCTGTCAGCTCCGCCTGCGCGAGGCAGCGCGCGATCCGGGCCGCGACGGCGCGGGCGAGGTCCCCCGTCTGGGCGGACAGGGTCGCGCGATCCACCGGGACCGCGAGCCCGGGCTCCAGGAGGCCGAGGTCGAGCAGGGTCGCGTCCTGTTCGGACGCCGCGATCTTGGCGCTCTCCACCGCCCCGGCCAGGGCGTGACCGCGCTCGCCCTCCACCGCCTCGCGCAGCCGCGCGAGCAGGTCGGGCCGGGCGCCGTCGCGGATGACCTCGTCGATCTCGCGCAGGGTCTTCTGATTGTAGAGGCGGTTGATCGCCGACCACGTGGCGAGGTCGTGGTAGTAGGCGTTCGGCACCGCGAGGTCGCCGCGGCGCATCGGGCTCCCGAGGCCCAGGAGCGGCATCACCGTTCCGAGGCTGAGCTGTCGGTCGAAATCGGTGCCGCCGATCCGCACCCCGTCGTTGGCCAGGATGTCGCCGGCCCGGTCCGGCCGCCCCCGCCGCTCCGGCGCGAGGCGCACGATGGAGAAGTCCGAGGTGCCGCCGCCGATGTCGGCGACGAGGGCGATCTCCTCCGCGCGGACCTGGCGCTCGTAGTCGAGCGCCGCGGCGATCGGCTCGTACTGGAACGAGACCTCCCTGAAGCCGACGTCGCGGGCGATGTCGCGCAGCGTGTCCTCCGCGCGGCGATCCGCCTCCGGGTCGCCGTCGACGAAGTGGACCGGGCGGCCGTGGACCACCGTGTCGAGGCTCTGGCCGCTGGCGGCCTCCGCCCGCGCCTTCACGGCGGTGAGGTAGCGGGCGATGACGTCGCGCAGGCGCAGCCGCTGGCGGCCGACCGGGGTCGCCTCCTCCATGAGCGGCGTGCCGAGCACGGATTTCAGCCCGCGCATCAGCCGGCCGGACCGGCCCTCGACATAGGCCGCCGTGGCGGCCCGGCCGATGATCGGCTCCCGGCCGAGTTCGAAGAAGATCGCGCTCGGGATCGTCCGGTGCGCGCCCTCCAGGGGCAGCAGCGTCGGGCCGTCCGGGCCGATATGCCCGAGCGTGGTGTTCGACGTGCCGAAATCGAGGCCGCAGGCCGCCATCGTGTCGTGGATCCGGGAGTGGAGAGAAGGGCCGTGGGCCTACAGGGCCGCCATGCCGGGGTCCAGGGCGGAAGAGCGGGGCCCGGGGCTCCCGGACGGGGGTTGACGGCCCGATCGCGCACCGGCGGTGGAGCCACGCCTCGGATCGACGCCCGCATGCGGCCCACACGCGGCCCATATGCGGGAAGCGTGGACAGTGCCGCGGCGGCACACCCGGACCCGCCGGGCCGTGCTATGAGGCCCCATGCGTTCCGACATCGATCTCGGCCTGACCGGCGAGCGCCCCGCGCTCCTCGACCTCACCGAACTGCTCGCCACGCGGCTCCTGGTTCAGGGCAATTCCGGGTCCGGCAAATCGCACCTGCTGCGGCGGCTGCTCGAGCAGAGCGCCGGCCTCGTGCAGCAAGCGATCATCGATCCGGAGGGCGACTTCGCCAGCCTCGCCGACCGCTACGGCCACGTCGTGGTGGAGGCCGACGGCGACGACGTCGCCCTGCAGCGGATCGCCGCCCGGGTGCGGACTCACCGGGTCTCGGTGGTGCTGTCGCTGGAGAATCTCGACGCCGACGGCCAGATGCGGGCCGCCGCCGCCTTCCTGGGCGGCCTGTTCGACGCCGACCGCGACCATTGGTACCCGATGCTGGTGGCCGTGGACGAGGCGCAGCTCTTCGCGCCCGCGGCCGCCGGCGAGGTCTCGGACGAGGCCAGGCGCCTGTCGCTCGGAGCGATGACCAACCTCATGTGCCGCGGCCGCAAGCGCGGGCTCGCCGGCATCATCGCCACGCAGCGCCTCGCCAAGCTCGCCAAGAACGTCGCGGCCGAGGCCTCGAACTTCCTGATGGGCCGGACCTTCCTCGACATCGACATGGCACGCGCCGCCGACCTCCTCGGGCTGGAGCGCCGGCAGGCCGAGACGTTCCGCGACCTGCCGCGCGGGCATTTCGTGGCCCTGGGACCGGCCCTGTCCCGACGCCCGCTCACCATCGCGGTCGGGCCGACCCAGACCGTGAGCCGGAGTTCCTCGCCGGTCCTCGTGCCCCTGCCCGACGCCCTGGAGGATGCCCGCGCGCTGATCCTCACAGCGAGCCCCGCCGAGACCGTCGCGCCGCTGGCGCCGCGGCCGAAGCCGCGCCCCGCGCCGGCGCCAGACGTGCTCGTCCAGCTCGCCAATTACCGTCCGCCGGCTCCGGCGGAGGAGCCGGAGGAGGAACCCATGGACCCGGAGGCCCGCGAGGCGGCGCTCGCCGAGGTGCTGGCCTCCGTGCTGGCGGATGCCGACGCCGCCGCCTGCACTCCCGCCACGCTCTACCAGGACTTCACGGTCCGCTGCCGGATCCGGCGCCTGCGCGGCGACACGATGGGTCTGCCCGAGTTCAAGCGACGCCTCGCGGTCGCGCGTGCCGAGGCCGGCGGCGCGGTCGCGGACAATTCCGGCTGGGAGCAGGCCCAGGCGATCGCGGCCGGCCTGCCGGACGACCTCGCTGGCCTGTTCCTCGTGGTCGCGCGGGCTGCCATCGAGGGCGCCCCCTGCCCCACCGACACCGTGCTGGCCGAGGCCTACGGCACCAGCTCGGGCGGCCGGGCGCGGCGGATGCTGGCCTATCTCGAGGAGCGCGGCGCCATCGTCACCCGCAAGGACCTGCGCGGCGCACCGATCATCGCGGTGCCGGATCTCGGCGTCGAGACCGGACCGGGCGAGCCGCAGATGTTGCCGACGGGTCCGAAGCGGCGGGCGGTGTAGCGGGCGGGGTAGCGGGATCGGGCGCTCGCCGGGCGCAGTACCGGGATGCGCCCAGGGTGAGGTGCGGAAGCCCGGTCAGACGCGCCGGGCCATCTCCAGCTTGGCGAGTTCCACCGCGGCGCGCAGTTCGATCTCGGCCATCAGGCCGTCGAGCCGGGGATCCCCCGAGAGGCCGGCACGCTCGTTCAGGCGGCCGGCGATGGCGCGCAGATCCTGCGGCGCGACGCGGCCGCCGAGCAGTGCCGCCTTCAGCCGGTCGAGGCCGTCGAGGAGGTCCTGGCCGCGCTGGGCGGAGCGCCGGCGCCGCTCCTGGGGCGTGTCGGCCTCGGCCTGGAGAAGCAGGACCGCGTCGAGCCCGGCGAGCGTCGCGGCGGCGGCCGGCGCGCCGGCAGACGTCGTCGACGACGGGGCCGCGCCGAGGCTGAAGGCTGCGCCGCCCTCGGGCTTCCGGGCGGACGCGACACCGCCGGCGCTCTGGATCGGCTGGCGAGTCTCGACACGCATGATCCGGTTCGCGTTGCTCCAAGCGCCCCCGCGCAGAACCGGAAATTCGGCCGCCAGGGTTAAGCGCGGGTAAACAAGCCGGCAGAAGCTGCCGGGTCGGCAGGTTCGGTGCCGGCACCGCGAGGCGCGGGGCCAGACCTGGCCCGGAAAAACTTTGTTTTCTTCAATGGCTTGCACAGATCGGGCGGCTGGCACGACCCTGGCAGGATGGGGGCAGGTCCGTCACGGTCGAAACACGGCATGCGCCCGCGTCACGCGTTCAGTCCTCTCCGGTCTCTCTCGGTCGCCCTCGCGGGCGCCCTGCTTCTCGCCGCGCTGTCCGTGCCGGCGCTCGCCCTGTCGCGCGTCAAGGATCTCGCCTCCATCGAGGGCGTTCGCCAGAACCAGCTCGTCGGCTACGGCATCGTGGTCGGCCTCAACGGAACCGGCGACACGCTGAACAACATCCCGTTCACCAAGCAGTCGCTCCAGGCCATGCTGGAGCGCCTCGGCGTCAACACCCGCGGCGCCACGATGCGCACGCAGAACCTCGCCGCCGTGATGGTGACCGCGAGCCTGCCGCCCTTCGCCGCGCAGGGCACCCGGATCGACGTGACGGTCTCGTCGCTGGGCGACGCCAAGTCCCTCCAGGGCGGCACCCTGCTGGTGACGCCGCTGCTCGGCGCCGACGGCGAGGTCTACGCCCTGGCGCAGGGCTCGGTGGCGATCGCCGGCTTCGCCGCCGAGGGCGATGCCGCGAAGATCACCCGGGGCGTGCCGACCAACGGCCGGATTTCCAACGGCGCCAATATCGAGCGCGAGATCGCCTTCAAGCTGAACGACGCCCGCTCGCTGCGTCTGTCGCTGCGCAACCCGGATTTCACCACCTCGAAGCGGATCGCCGCGGCGATCAACGACTTCATGGGCGCCGACACCGCCGAGCCCACCGACCCGGCCACCGTCACGATCCAGATCCCGTCCCGCTACAACGGCAACATGATCCGCCTCATCACCGAGGTGGAGCAGCTGAAGGTGGAGCCTGACCAGACCGCCCGGGTCGTGGTCGACGAGCGCTCCGGCATCATCGTCATGGGCCGGGACGTGCGCGTGTCGACGGTGGCCATCGCCCAGGGCAACCTCACCGTCACCATCACCGAGCAGCCGCAGGTCAGCCAGCCGGCGCCGTTCTCCGACGGACGCACCGTCGTGGTGCCGCGCACGGGGGTGAAGGTCGATACCGGGGACGGAAACAAGCTCGCCCTGGTGAAGGAGGGTGTCAGCCTGCGCGAGTTGGTCGACGGTCTCAACGCCCTGGGCGTCGGCCCGCGGGATCTCATCTCGATCCTCCAGGCGATCAAGGCCGCGGGCGCGCTCCAGGCCGATATCGAGCTGATGTGACCGAACGGACGCGAAGGGACGATCCATGCTGCAACTCGCCAGTCTCGCGGCCAGCGCCGCCGCCAGCGTCGGAACCTCGGTGGCCGGGAGCGCCGTCGACGGGATCATCAAGACCGCCAACAAGGCCAAGGCCTTGAAGACGGCGACCGAGTTCGAATCGATGTTCCTGGAGAACAGCCTCGACCGGCTGACCCAGTCGGAGGGCACCGACGGGCCGCTCGGCGAGAACGGGACCGGCGGCGGTGTCTACCGCTCGATGCTGACCAAGGAATACGCGAAGCAGATCGTGAAGAGCGGCGGAGTCGGCATCGCCGATTCGGTTTTCCGTGAGATCATGAAGATGCAGGGCGCGGCGAGCGAGGGAGCGATCCATGCAAAGGGCTGAACCGCTGCGCGTCGGGGACCGGATCACCGCCGAGGCCCTGGTGGCGGGCGTGCTCGGCAACATGGCCGCGCTGGAAGCCGTGCTCGCCGAAGAGGCGGCCTACGTCCGGGAAGGGCGACTGCAGGAGGGCGTCGCCGCGGCCGAGCCGAAGGCCGCGCTGGCCGCCGCCTACATGCAGGGTCTCGAGGTCGCGAAGGCGAACGCCGTCGCACTGAAGCGCTTCCATCCCGACGGGGTCGAGGCCCTGCGCACCGCCCACCGGCGGTTCACCGCGGCCGTGGAGGCGAACCAGACGGTGCTCGCCAGCGCCAAGACCGTCTCGGAAGGGCTGATCAAGACCCTGGCGGAGGAGATCGGCCGGGCACAGCTCCCCTCCGGCTACGGGCGGCAGACGCCAGCGCCGTCCCCGTACGGCCGCGGCGTGCGCAGCGGGCCGCTGGTCCTCTCGCGCAACCTCTAGGGCCCGCCCGGACGGCGGCCGGCGCCGATCCGGACGTAGGTCCGCACCTCGCCGAGATCGGTGTCGACGCGGTTGTCGACCGCGATGCGGCCGGCGACAACTGGCGCTGCCGCGACGCCGCTCCCCGCGGCCAGATCCGCCCCCGCGACGACGCGGCCCGAGACGCGGAGGCAGCTGCCGCTCCCCGGCAGCCGCACGAAGCCCTGGCCCTTGGACGGGCACGGCACCGGCCCCGGGATCACGGGCAGATCCCGCAGGTCGAGGGCCTCGGCCGGGCCAGCGCCGGCCACGATCGCCGCGAGGGCAGCGCAGACCGGGATCCGGCCGCGCATCTCAGGCGGCCTGGCGGGCGAGATCTCGGTGGAGCAGGTCGATGTAGTGCTCGACCTCGCCGACGAACCCGTCGAGGTCGGGCTCGTGGATGCGCAGGCGGGCGAGGTCCCGCAGCAGGATGTCGAGGGCGATGGCGCGCTCTTCGGGATGCGCGTAGCCCGCGAGGTAGGTGTCGACGGCCTGCTCGACCAGGACGATCGCGCCGCTACGCGGGACGGCTCCCAGGCGGAGGACGAGTTCGATGGGTCCGGACAGCGCCATGCCGACCTCTCCTCAATCGAATGACGGCGCGTGGGCGCGACCGCACGCTGCGCTTCATTCCCGGAAAGCGGCAAGACTATGGTGAACCCGACACGTCGCGAGATTTTTCGAGCGTCAGGCGCGCGTTGACCGGTCTCGGCGATCAGCTCAGCTGATGTAGTTCACGAGGGAGAGCTTCGAGAGCGTCGCGGTCACCTGATAGCTGGCCTGAAGCCGGTTCTGCACGTCGAGCAGCTTGGTGATGACCTCCTCGGGGGAGATCTGCTCGATCCCGTCCAGGGTGTTCTGGACGGTGTTCTGGAGCGCCTTGTTGGTCGTGCCGGCATTCGAGAGCCGCGTCGACGCGACGGTGAGCTGCGTGACCGTGTCCTGGACGCTGGGGGTCTGGTTGGCGGACGAGAGCAGGCTGCCGGCCTTCGTCGCCACCGTCTGGTAGGTGTTGTAGGTGTTGGCGTCGTTCGTGGTGGGCAGGCCGAAGGCCATGGTCGCCAGGCCGGCGAGCACGTTCTGGACCGCGGGATCGTTGGCGCGGGCGCCCGTCCCGACGCTCCCGGTCGCGCTCACCTGGACCGACTGCGTGTCGATCGCCGAGGTCGGCTGTGGCACTGCCGGCGGCGCGGGCTGCGTGTAGGTGTTCTCGCCCTGGTACCACAGCACCGTGTCCTGGGGCGTGGCCGCCCTGTAGCCGACCGGGGTGGTGCCGTCGTACAGGATGCGCTGCGGCATCACGCCGGACCCCGACGGGCCGCCTTCCGCCGCGCCCGAGAAGAAGTTCGACGCGGTCGCCGCGGTGGCGTTCACCGCCAGCGTGCTGTTGGCCGCACCGGTCAGCGCGTTGCTCAGTGTCGCCGACAGGTTGGCCATCGTCTGGGCGGGCGTCGAGCCGATGGCGAAGTTGGTGATCGATTTCGGGTCCGCGCTCGTCGCGGCCGTGAGCGTGATCGTCGTGGAGGTGCCGTCGGCCATCTTCAGCGCGAACGACACGGTATCGCCGGCGCTCGGCTGCGTCGTCATGCTGAGGCTGAAGCTGCCCGGGCTCGTAGCCGTGCCCGCCGTATAGGTCGCGCCGATCGCCGAGCCGGTCGTGGTCGGCGCGCCCGCCAGGGTGAAGCCGAATTGCCCTCGGGTCAGGTTGTTCGACTCTTCGGTGACCTGCACGCTCGTGGCCGAGCTGGCCAGAGTCTGCGTCAGGCGGCCGTTGCCCCCCGCGCCGAGCTCGGCGGTGACCCGCTGCGAGATCAGGGTCGAGAGGCCGTCGAGCGTGTTGCCGCTCGCGTCGGTCGTGCCGTTGAGGATCTTGCTCGAATCGACCACCGGCTGGGTCGTGGTGTCGGTGCCGCCGAACAGGTAGTTGCCCGCCGCCGATTCGTTGAGCGTGTCGAGCGCCGTCTGCAGGTTGGCCAGCGCCGTCGACCGGCCGGAGACCGAGTTCGCCGCCACGCTCTGCAGGCCGTTCTGGAGCATCGTCCCGGTGGAGGTGCCGAGGGTCGCAACCTGCGTCAGGCTCGTGACCGCGAGGTCGGTCCGGGTCTGCGCGGCGGTGATTCCGGCGGCGTAGCCGGAGAGCGCGCTCAGGGTGGCCTGCGCGGACAGAGCCGTCGACCGCCCGGAGCCGAGGCCGCCATAGGTCTGCGAGACCTGACCGCTCGAGAGCTGGTTGGTCAGGTCGTTGAGCTGGCTCTTCAGCGCCTGGAGCTGCGAGGCGTTGCGGTTGGTGATGTAGGAGCCGGCCGCGAAGGGCGTGATCGTCGTCATGATCAGATCTGCAGCAGCTGGTTGAGCATGTCGCGGGCCGCGGTGAGCACCCGGGCGTTGGCGCCGTACGCGGTCTGCAGGGCGATCAGGTTCGACATCTCCTGGTCGATGTTGACGCCCGCCCCGGCGGAGAACCGGCTCTGCGCGGTGGAGAGCGCCGTCTGCTGGGTGGCGTCGAGGGCCGCGGCGTTCGACGCGTTGGCCCCCTGCGTGGACACGATGTCCTGCGCGAAACCGATCACGGTGGCGCTGTAGGGGGCCGAGACGCCGCCGATACCGCTCGACGACGAGAAGGTCTGCTGGTTCGCGGTGAGCGCCGTGAACAGCTTCTGGGCGCGGGCGCCCGACGTGCTCGTGTCCGTGGCGCTCGTCGCCGTCAGCGCGGCGGTGTTGCCCGCCAGCGCGCCGTTGACCGTGATGCGCTGGGCGAAACCGGTGAGCTGCGAGCCGCCGTCGAACGTGCCGGTGTAGAGCTTGTTGCCCGTACCGTCGACGAACATCGCGATCGACGGGTTGCCGGTGTTCAGGTCCGACGCCGAGACGGCCGTGACGCTGGCGCTCGCCGCGCCGGCGACCTTGCCGGCCGCCCCCAGCGTCAGCGTTGCGCTGGTGGCGGTCGAGGAGACCGGACTCGCCGACAGTGTCGGCAGCTTGTAGGTGCTGCCGGAGGCGTTGAACGTGGCGAAGGCGGACTGGATCGCCGCCGCGTAGGTGCCGGGCCCGCCGCTGGCATTGAAGGTCAGCGTGAGGCCGCTGGCATCCGTGGTCTGCGCGGCGGGCACGACCGCGCCGCTGGAGGTCGCGGACGCCACCAGCGTCACGTTGCGCACGGCCCCGGTGTTGTCGGTGACCGGGAAGGTGATCGTGTTCCCGGGCTGCATCGTCGAGACGCTGATCTGCGTGTCGGTCCCGCTGTACGTCCCGGTGGTCGCGGTATTCGTGAGCGCCTTCGAGAGGCCGGCCGCGAGATCGTCGAGCTGCCGCTGCGCCTGCGGCAGGGTCTGGTCGCGCATCTCGATCTCGGCGGCCAGGCTGCCGGACCGCAGCACGCCGGGGGCGCCGAGGTCGATCTTGCCGCCGCCCGGCAGCGTCGCCGTGATGGTTCCGACCGTCCGCTGGGCGGGGTCGGACGCGTAGCTCGCGGTGGGGCTGAGCACGCCGCGTCCGTCGAAGGTCAGGGTCGCGGCGTTCCCGCGGTCGACCAGCGTCACCCCCGACTGGGTCATGACGGAGACCGTGCCGTCGCGCTGCTGGACCGTCTGCACGTCCATGTAGCTCGACAGGCTGTTGATCGCCTGGTCGCGCTGGTCCTGAAGATCGGTCAGCGAGGTGCTGTCCGTGGTGTTCTGGATCTTGCCGTTGAGCGTCGCGATGTTGGACAGGATCGTGCTCGCCGCGCTCGTGTCGGTTCCGAGCTGCGACTCGAGACCGGTGCGAAGGTTCTGCACCGTGCCGGCGGCACTGTTGATGAGGCTCGCGACGGCCGCGGCGTTGCCCAGCACGGTCGTACGGGCGGCCGCCGAGGTCGGGTTGGCGGCGAGCTCCTGGAGCGATTGGGTGAAGGTGTTCAGCGTCCCGTCGAGGGAGGTGGAGCTGCCGGGCACGCCGTAGAGGGCGTCGAGCTGGGCGGCGATGCCGGACTTGGTGCCCGTGTAGGCGGCCCCCGAGGTCTCCAGCCGGAGCTGGTTCAGCGCCGCGGCATCGAAGCTGCGGGTGATCGTGCCGGCGGCCACGCCGGAATTGTTCGTCCCGGTGGCGACCGTCGAGAGCGTGCGCTTGACGTAGCCCGCCGTCCCGGCATTGGCGACGTTCTGCGAGACGATGTTGATCGCCGCCTGGGTGGCGGCGAGGCCTGCGCTCGAGGTGGAGATCGCATTCAGCGACATGTCACGGCCTCCGCGGCTCGAATCGCACCCTCACTCAGCGGATCACGTTGAGCAGATCAGACATCATCGTCTGGGCCGTCGACATGACGCGCGTGTTCGCAGAGTAAGCCTGCTGGGTTACGATCATCTTAGAGAATTCGGTCGCAATGTCGGTGTTCGATTGCTCGTTGCTCGCGCCCGAGATCGTGCTGCCGTTGAGGCCCGCGAGCGGAGGCCCCGAATCGACCGTCTGGAGATAGTTCCCGTTCGTATCGGCCTTCAGGCCGTCGGCATTGGCGAACTGGACGACGCCGACCGAGGCGAGAGCCACGACCGAACCGTTGGAGAAGGTGCCGTTCACCTTGCCGTCCGGACCGACGGCCACGCTCGTGAGCGTCCCGGAGCTGTTGCCGTTCTGCGTCAGCGCGTTGGTCGTCGCCGCACCGGTCGTGTCGGCATACTGCGTCAGGCCTGAGGCGCTGAGATTCATGTTGAGGCTGGGGAACGTGTAGTCACCCATGGTGATCGGCCCCAGCGGGATCGGGTTCGTCGAGGGCGAGGTGAGCTTCCCGGTGGAATCGAAGGTGAAGGCCGTGCCCACGTTGTTCCAGTCGGACGTCGTGAGCGCGCTCGGGTTGGTGGAGTAGTACAGGTTCCACACGGCCGGCTGAGCCGGCGTGGTCGTCGCGTCCTGGACCTTGGCCCAGCGGGTCGTCAGCGTGAGCGGCGCGCCGGTCGACGTGTAGACCGGCAGCGACGGGCCGGCGATGCTGTTGCTCATGAAGGTCGAGACGGCACCGGTCTGGGTCGAATCGACCTTGACGCCGGTCTGCCCCGATCCGGAGGTCACGACGGCCGCGGTATTCTGATTGTAGAGATCGGATCCCGACGTCGCCGAGGCCGACGTGCTCGGCGTCGAGGGCAGGTTGGCGGCGTAGGTGATCGTCGTGGTGGCCTGCGCCGGCAGCGCCGAGTTGCCGATCTTGATCGGACCGATGCTGGTCGTCTGACCGGTGATCGGATCGAGGTTGGATCCGGTCAGGTATCCGCCGGCGCCGTTGACCAGATAGCCGTCCTTGTCCTGGGCGAAATCGCCCCGGCGCGTGTACAGGCTCGTGCCGCCGAACGATGTGGCGCCGTTCGCGTCTCCGGTCTTCTGCACGACGGTGAAGAAGCCCTGGCCGTTGATGGCCATGTTGGTGGGCACGCTCGACGAGACCACGTTGCCGGCCAGGGTGTTGGTGAGCTGCGATTGGGGCAGCACCGAACCCGCGACCTCGCGGCCCGGCGTCTTCTCGGACATCAGGTCGACGAAGCTGGTGTCGATGCGCTTGTAGCCAGTCGTCTGCGAGTTCGCGATGTTCCCGGAGATGTTGCTGATGGCGTAGGACTGCGCCTGGAGTCCGGAGACCGAGGTCTGCAGGGCGGTGAAAAGATCCATGGCGAACGATCCCGATGCGCGCCGCACTGGCCCGCAGGCCGGTCCGGCCGCAACCGGCGTGCCATGGCTAAGTCCTTGAGAATCCTGGACCGGATTGTCGACGACCCGGCAGTGTTGACCGGTCATGGCCGCGCGCCCGGCAGATCCTGCCGGGTCGGTCCCGCGGGCGTGGAGATCCGGACCGGAAGTCCCGTCCGCCGCGTTTACGCGGTGTTATTCGACACGCGCGAAGATGCCGCCGGGCCGGGGCCACGCGCGGTGCGTCCTGTCTGGAAGCGCTGAACGGGTACGGATTGCGGATCTCGGGATCATGCGGGCGAAACGGACAAGCCTCGTCCACATCATCTACTTCTCGCGTCTCAACCTGTCGTCGGACGCGGCGAAGAGGTCCGAGCAGATCAGCGATATCGGTCGCATCGCTCAGAAGAAGAACGAGTTCGCGGTGATCACGAGCTTTCTGGTCATCGAGGGGAACTTCGCCTGCCAGGTCATCGAGGGCGAGCGCACATCCGTGCACGAGACCTTCGACCGGGTGAGTGCCGACAGCCGGCACCGCGAGGTCCAGATCAGCGAGTGGCGGGAGATCACCAAGCGCGAGTTCGTCCACTCGTTCAAGAGCGCGCAGCGCACGGCCGGGAACGACACGCTGTTCGCCAAGGCCAACCTGCTCCCGATGCTCCAGCGCGGAACGCCGAAGGCGTCCGCGATACACGGGCTATGCCTGTCGCTGCAGTCCGACGCGATGTCCCGTCAGGGCATCGACCACCTCTTCATCTGAGCCGCCGATGTCCGAGAGCGATACGCCCCCGATTCTCATCGTCGACGATCAGGAGAAGCTTCTGCGGCTGATCGTGATGCTGATGACCCGCATCGGCTTCCCGGACGTCGAGGGCGTCACCAACGCGCCCGAGGCGCTGGAGCGGATGCGGCAGCGCCGCTACGCCCTGGTGATCTCCGATCTCGACATGGAGCCCATGGACGGGCTCACCCTGCTGCGCGAGATCCGCGCCGACGACGCGCTGATGAACACGCCCTTCATGCTCACCGAGTCGTCCTTCGACTTCGAGGACATCAACCTCGCCCACCAGGCGGGCGCGGACGCCTTCATCCTCAAGCCGTTCGACATGGCGGTGCTGAAGACCAAGCTGAAGCAGGTCCTCAACCGCAAGCCGCGCAAGCGTGAGGCGCCGATCGCGTCCGAATCGACCCTGAGCGTCGAATTCCCGATGCTCGGCAAGTTCTGACGCCGCGCCCCCCTCGCGGGCCCGGCGACGCGGAGGCGCCGCCGAAGCGCGTCACGCCGCCCGCTTCTGGTAATCCTTCACGTCGGTGAAGCGTACGGCCGGGTAGCGCTCCTCCTCGTAGCGGAGCGAGAAGGCCGTGGTCGCCATGAAGACCGGGGCGCCGTCGAGGTCCTTGGCCATGGCCGAGCCGTGCGAGTCGATGAACTTGTCGAGCTCGGCCTCCGAATCGGACGACACCCAGCGGCAGACCGAGAATCGCGAGGTCTCGTAATCCACCGGCAGGCCGTACTCGGCCTGGAGCCGCTCCTTCAGCACGTCGAGCTGCAGCGCGCCGACCACGCCGACGATCGCCTGGCTGCCGTCCTGAGGCACGAAGACCTGGACGACACCCTCCTCGCCCATCTGCTGGAGCGCCTCGCGCAGCTTCTTGGCCTTCATGGCGTCGGTCAGCTTGATCCGGCGCAGGATCTCCGGCGCGAAGCTGGGCACCCCGCGGAACACGATGTCCTCGCCCTCGGTGAGCGTGTCGCCGATCCGCAGCGTACCGTGGTTTGGGATGCCGACCACGTCGCCGGCATAGGCCTCGTCGGCGATGGCACGGTCCTGGGCGAAGAAGAATTGCGGCGCCGAGAGCGAGATCGGCTTGCCGGTGCGCACCAGCCGGGCCTTCATGCCCCGGTTGAGCTTGCCCGAGCAGACCCGCATGAACGCGATCCGGTCCCGGTGATTCGGGTCCATGTTCGCCTGGATCTTAAACACGAAGCCGGTCATGCGCGGCTCGGTCGGCTCGACGAGGCGCTTGTCGGCGTCCTGGCCGCGGGGTGGCGGCGCCACCTTGGCGAGACCGTCGATCAGGTCGCGCACGCCGAAATTGCGCAGCGCCGAGCCGAAGAAGACCGGCGTCAAGTGGCCCTCGCGGAACGCGTCGAGGTCGAACGGCTTCAGCCCGCCCTCGGCGAGCTCGACCTCCTCGCGCCACGCGTCGGCGGCGCCGTCCTCGGTGAGCAGCTCGTCGAACAGCGGATCGTCGGGGCCGGACACCGCGACCATCCCGGCATCCTCCGCGGCGTCGAGCCGGCGCACGCGGTTGCCGCCGAGCTCGTAAGTTCCGGAGAAGTTGCGGCCGGTGCCGATCGGCCACGTGACCGGGGCGACGTCGAGGGCCAGCGTCTTCTCGATCTCGTCGAGCAGCTCGAACGGGTCTCGCGCCTCGCGGTCGAGCTTGTTGACGAACGTGACGATCGGGATGTCGCGCAGGCGGCAGACCTCGAACAGCTTGCGCGTGCGCGCCTCGATGCCCTTCGCGGCGTCGATCACCATGACGGCCGAATCGACCGCCGTCAGCGTCCGGTAGGTGTCCTCGGAGAAGTCCTCGTGGCCGGGCGTGTCGAGGAGGTTGAAGACGCAGTCGCCGTACTCGAAGGTCATCACCGAGGTGACCACCGAGATGCCGCGCTCCTTCTCGATGCCCATCCAGTCGGAGCGGGTCGAGACCCGGTTGCGCTTGGCCTTCACCTCGCCGGCGAGCTGGATCGCGCCTCCGAACAGCAGAAGCTTCTCGGTGAGCGTGGTCTTGCCCGCGTCGGGGTGGGAGATGATCGCGAAGGTGCGCCGCCGCGACACCGGATCGGCCGGCCTCGCCTCGGTCTTGGTCTGCATCAGCATGGAGCGAACGCTCTGGGTCGGCGGAACGTGGTGGTGCGCGGCGCGGCACTCGCGCGGTCTCGGGATCGTGTAGCGGCAAGCCCCGATATTGGCAAAGACGGCGGCAGAATGGGGCCGCCTTTCAGGCACCGTACAGGGGCGCGACACCACGCTTCCCCGGTCGATCCACGCTTCGCGAGGCCCCGATGGCGCGCGCCGCAGCTTGCTGTTGTCTGGTCACCGCCCTGTTGCTCGCCGCCGCGAGCCCCGGCCCCCGCGCGGCCGAGCCGCCGCAGCGCGCCGCAGCGGCCGACGCCGCCTTCCTCGATGCCCTGACCTGGGGCGCCACGCCCTCGGCCTTCGCGCAGCTCACCGCGGAGGGGCGGACGCGCTGGCTACACGATCAGCTTCACCCGCCCGCCGAAATGCGCCTGCCCCCCGACGCCCAGGCGCAGGTCGACGCGCTGACCCCGCCGGGCAGCCTGTTCGAGCGGGCCCAGGCCCTGGACGCGCAGGCCAAGGCGGCGAAGGACATCGCCGATCCCGAGGCCAGGAAGGTTGCGCAGCAGGCTTTCCAGGCGACGCTCAACACGGCCGCGCGGAACGCCGCCTCCGTCTGGGTACTGCGGGCGCTCTACAGCCCCGACCAGCTGCGCGAGCGCCTGACGTGGTTCTGGTTCAACCGGCTCAACGTCCACCAGGGAAAGTCGACGCTGCGCGCCGCCGTGGGCGACTACGTCGAGACGGCGATCCGCCCGCACGTGCTCGGGCGCTTCCGCGACCTGCTGATGGCGAGCCTGCGCCACCCGGCGATGCTGCGCTACCTCGACAACGACGCCAACGCCGCCGGCCGCCCGAACGAGAACTACGCCCGGGAGATCATGGAGCTGCACACGATGGGTGTCGGCTCCGGCTACACGCAGGGCGACGTCGAGGCGCTGGCCCGGATCCTGAGCGGGGTCGGCATCGACCTGAAGCCCGAGAACCCGAAGCTCCGCCCCGAGCGCGCCGCCGACTTCCGCCGGGACGGCCTGTTCGAGTTCAACCCGAACCGGCACGATTACGGCGACAAGGTCTTCCTCGGCACGCGCATCCGGGGCCGCGGCTGGCCCGAGGTCGAGGAGGCGGTCGACCTGATCGCCCGCAACCCCGCCACCGCGACCAACGTCTCCCGGGCGCTGGCGACCTATTTCCTCGGGCAGGCACCCGACGACGCCCTCATCGCCCGACTCGCCGCCGTCTTCACGCGGACCGACGGCGACATCGCCGCGGTGATGGAGGCGCTGGTGCGCGAGCCGGCCTTTACGGCCGAGCGCGGCGGCGCCTTCAAGGACCCGGTACGCTATGTCTTCTCGGCCCTGCGCATGGCCTACGACGGGCGCGTGATCCGCAACGCCGGCCCGGTGCTCGGCTGGCTAAACCGCCTCGGCGAGGGCCTGTTCAACCGCTCGACGCCGGACGGCTACCCCCTCGACGCGGCCGCCTGGAATGGGCCCGGGCAGCTCGCGACGCGGTTCGAGATCGCCCGGCAGATCGGGTCCGGCTCGGCCGGCCTGTTCAAGCCGGCGCTGCCCGATCAGGCCGAGGAGCCGGCCTTCCCGGTGCTCGCCAACGGGCTCTATTTCTCGGCGCTGTCCGGCACCCTGTCGACGGCGACGCGCGCGGCCCTCGCCCAGGCGGTCTCGCCGCAGGACTGGAACACCCTCTACCTCGCCTCGCCGGAGTTCATGCGATGAACCGTCGCGACCTGATCCGCGCCTCGGCGGCGCTCGGCCTGTCCACGGTGGCCGGCCGCGTCTGGGCCGCCGCGAAGGCCGACGCGCGCCTCCTCGTGGTGTTCCTGCGCGGCGCCTACGACGCCGCCAACGTGGTGATCCCGACCGGCAGCGATTTCTATTACCGGTCGCGGCCGAACCTCGCGATCCCGAAGCCCGACGCGTCGGACCCGAAGGCGGCGCTGGCGCTCGACGCCGACTGGAGCCTGCACCCGGCTCTGCGCGACACGCTCCTGCCGCTCTACGCCAAGGGTCAGGCCGCCTTCGTGCCGTTCGCCGGCACCGACGACCTGACCCGGAGCCATTTCGAGACCCAGGACACGATCGAGATGGGCCAGACGGTCGGCGCGGCCCGCGACTACAATTCCGGCTTCATGGCCCGGCTCGCCGCGGAGCTGACCCGGGTCCGGCCGATCGCCTTCACCGACCAGATGCCGCTCATCTTCCGGGGCGGCGAGACGGTGCCCAACATCGCCATCAACGGGGTCGGCAAGCCCGGCATCGACGACCGGCAGGCCCGCCTCATCGCGGCGATGTACAGCGACACCAAGCTGGCCGCCGCCGTGACCGAGGGGTTCCGGGTGCGCGACGCGGTCTACCACACGATCTCCGATCATGCCGGGCAGGCCGACCGCGGGGCGGTCTCGCCCAAGGGCTTCGAGCTGTCGGCCCGGCGCATCGGCCGCCTGATGCGCGAGAACTTCAACCTCGGCTTCGTCGATGTCGGCGGCTGGGACACGCACGTGAACCAGGGCGCGGGCACCGGCTACCTCGCCGACCGACTCGGCGAGCTGGGGCGCGGACTCTCGGGCTTCGTCGAGGAGATCGGGCCGGGCTGGTCCGACACGGTGGTGGTGGTGCTGTCGGAGTTCGGACGCACCTTCCGGGAGAACGGGAGCCGCGGCACCGATCACGGCCACGGCAGCGTCTACTGGATCCTCGGCGGCGGCGTCCGGGGCGGCCGGATCGCGGGACCGCAGGTGCGGGCCGACGAGGCGCACCTGTTCCAGAACCGGGACTATCCGGTGCTCACCGACTATCGCGGCCTGCTGGGCGGCCTGTTCCGGCGGCTCTACGGGCTCGACCAGGCGAGCCTGCGGCGGATCTTCCCCAGCGCGGACCCGGCGGATCTCGCGCTGCTGTAGGGAGCGAGCCGTCGCAGCGTCGCGCCGTCCCAGCACTCGCGAGCCCGGGCTCTCAGCCCCTCCGTCATCGCGAGCGCAGCGAAGCGACCCAGGGCCGCACGAGTTCGGCAGGCGTCGCGCGACACTGGATTGCTTCGCTGCGCTCGCAGGGACGACCAAGCGCATGTCGTGCCGACGTATCGATGCTCCTCAGCGGATCTCGACATCAGCGCGCGAAACACCTTCAACGGGTTGGCTCCGCGCCCCTCTGTCCGCGCGCTCAGGCCGCGGCGGCCGCCAGGGCGCGCAGGTCGCCGACCAGCTCGTCGACCCGCTCCGTCCGGGCATCCCAGGCGAACATGAAGCGCGCCCCGCCGCCGATGAAAGTGTAGAACCGCCAGCCCCGGGCGCGCAGGCCCTCCATCGTGGCCGCCGGCATCGTCAAGAAGACCGCGTTCGCCTCGACGGGAAACAGCGCTCGCACCCCCGGCAGCCCGCCGACCGCCTCGGCGAAGCGGCGGGCGCAGGCGTTGCCGTGGGCCGCGTTCCGCAGCCACGCGCCGCTCTCCAGCATGCCGACCCAGGGGGCCGCGAGGAAGCGCATCTTCGAGGCGAGCTGGCCGGCCTGCTTGCAGCGGTAGCCGAAATCCTCCGCGAGCGTGGCGTCGAAGAACACCACCGCCTCGCCGGCATGCATGCCGTTCTTGGTGCCGCCGAAGCACAGGACGTCGATGCCCGAGCGCCACGTCATGTCGGCGGGGCTGCACCCGAGGCTCGCGCAGGCGTTGGCGAAGCGCGACCCGTCCATGTGCAGGGCGAGGCCCAGCTCGCGGCAGGTCGCCGACAGGGCCCGCAACTCGGCGAGGCTGTAGACCTGACCGGTCTCGGTGGGCTGCGTGATCGTCACCACGCGCGGCCGCGGGAAGTGGATGTCGCTGCGGTTCTGCGCCAGCCCGCGGATCGCCTCCGGCGTGAGCTTGCCCCCTTCGGTCCGGACGGTCAGCAGCTTCGAGCCGTTCGAGAAGAATTCCGGCGCGCCGCACTCGTCGGTCTCGACATGGGCCGAGTCGGCGCAGATCACGCTGTGGTAGGACTGGCACAGCGCGGCCAGCGCCAGCGCGTTGGCGGCCGTGCCGTTGAAGGCGAAGAACACCTCGCACGGGGTCTCGAACAGGTTCCGGAAGGCGTCGGCCGCCCGGGCGGTCCAGGCGTCCTCGCCGTAGGCCGGGGCGTGGCCGCGATTGGCCGCCTCCATCGCAGCCCAGGCCTCCGGGCAGATGCCGGAATAGTTGTCGCTGGCGAATTGCTGCGAGTCGTCGTGTCTCATCCGCGCAACCTAGCACGGCGCAGGCGCGGATGGATCGCGCGGACAGGTTGGAACTGGTGCGCGCTTGGTGTAATAGCCCCGTCAAGGCGTGAGCTCCACGCCGATTCGGAAACCGACGTTCCCGTCCCTCCCGGGTTCAAACCGGGCGAGGGACGTTGCCGGTTTCCAGATCGGCGGCGGGCCGCGTGAACCCAGAACTTCAGGTCCAGAGGATCAAGTCCGTTGCAGGTACTCGTTCGCGACAACAACGTCGATCAAGCGCTCCGCGTCCTCAAGAAGAAGATGCAGCGCGAGGGCATCTTCCGCGAGATGAAGCAGCGCAAGGCTTATGAGAAGCCGTCCGTGCGCAAGGCTCGCGAGAAGGCCGAGGCCGTCCGCCGCGCCCGCAAGCAGGCCCGCAAGACCGCGATCCGCGAGGGCCTGATCGCCGCGCCGAAGCCGAAGCCCCGCTTCCCCGCCGGCGGCCGTCGTCCCGGCTTCCCGTCGCCGTCCGCCGCGCAGGGCCAGGGCGGCAACGCCGCCGGCCAGACCCCGGTCAGCCCGGCTCCCGCCGCCTGAGCGACACCACGTCAGTCATGAGATAGCCCGGCCTGCGCGCGCAGGCCGGGCTTTTTCTTTGCGTCGCGTCCGGATGAAGGCGCCCGGGCACGCGAGCCGCACGTGGCGCGGGTCCCCTCTCCACCCGAGTCGAGCTTGCCCCGAGTCGGGCTTCTCGGGACGGATCTCGGGCAGGCCCGAGATCCGTCGGGAGAGGGGGAAGGTCGCGCCTGTAGCGCCGAGCCGGGGCTCTGCGCTCGCGACGACGTGAAGAGCTTTGAGCGCCGGGCGCTCAGGCCGCCAGCTCAGGCCGCCAGCTCAGGCCGCCAGCTCAGGCCGCCAGCTCAGGCCGCCAGCTCAGGCCGCCAGCTCAGGCCGCCAGCTC
>NZ_FOMM01000046.1:0-23816 GCF_900112625.1 Methylobacterium sp. 13MFTsu3.1M2 | reverse complement strand
CCGCACGGGCAGGTTCTGCAGCGCCACGTCGTGCACCACCTGGTCGTAGGCCCGCTGCAGGAACGTCGAGTAGATCGCCACGAACGGCCGGTAGCCCTCGGTCGCCAGACCGCCCGCGAACGTCACCGCGTGCTGCTCGGCGATGCCGACGTCGAAGGTCTTGTCCGGGTGCGCCTTGCCGAACAGGTCGATGCCGGTCCCGCCCGGCATCGCGGCGGTGATCGCCACGACCTTGTCGTCGGCGTCGGCCGCCTTGATCAGGCTCTCGCCGAACACCCGCGTGTAGGCCGGCGCGTTCGGCTTGGCCTTGGCCTGGATCCCTGAGACCACGTCGAACTTGACCACGCCGTGGTAGCGGTCGGCGGTGGCTTCGGCCGGGGCGTAGCCCTTGCCCTTCTGGGTGACGACGTGGAGCAGGATCGGGCCGTGCTCGGCGTCGCGGACGTTCTTGAGGACCGGCAGCAGGTGGTCGAGGTTGTGCCCGTCGACGGGGCCGACGTAGTGGAAGCCCATCTCCTCGAACATGGTGCCGCCGCCGACCACGAGCGAGCGGGCGTATTCCTCGGCCGCGGCGGCGCGCTGGTAGAGCGCCTTGGGCAGGAGCTTGCCGAGCTGCTTGGCGGTCTCGCGCAGGGACTGGTAGGCGCCGCCCGAGGCCAGGCGGGCGAGGTAGGCCGACATGGCGCCGACGGGGGGCGCG
Organism: Methylobacterium sp. 13MFTsu3.1M2; assembly: GCF_900112625.1. Classification (NCBI taxonomy): domain Bacteria; kingdom Pseudomonadati; phylum Pseudomonadota; class Alphaproteobacteria; order Hyphomicrobiales; family Methylobacteriaceae; genus Methylobacterium; species Methylobacterium sp. 13MFTsu3.1M2. The sequence goes on along the minus strand of NZ_FOMM01000046.1, from coordinate 23,116 downwards.
ATCGACATGTCGTTGTCGTTGAGGATGACGATCAGGCGCGAGTGCAGGGCGCCGGCGTTGTTGAGGGCCTCGTAGGCCATGCCGGCCGACATCGAGCCGTCGCCGATGACCGCGATGGCGTTGCGGCGCTTGGGCGGGCGGTTCTTCGCCTTGGCGGCGGCGTTGTCGAGGTCGCGGGCGACCGCCATGCCCAGCGCGGCCGAGATCGAGGTGGAGGAGTGGGCGGCGCCGAAGGGGTCGTAGACGCTCTCGGTGCGCTTGGTGAAGCCGGACAGGCCGCCGCCCTGGCGGAGGGTTCGGATGCGGTCGCGGCGCTCGGTGAGGATCTTGTGGGGGTAGCACTGGTGTCCGACGTCCCAGACGATGCGGTCGTCGGGGGTGTCGAACACGTGGTGCAGCGCCACGGTCAGCTCGACCACGCCGAGCCCCGAGCCGAGATGGCCGCCGGTGATCGAGACCGCGTCGATCATCTCGGCGCGCACCGCGTCCGCCACGGCCTGCAGCTCCGACTCCGGAAGACGCCGCAGCGCCGAAGGAGACGGAACGCGGTCCAGCAACGCCGATTGCTCAGGGGAGAGTGCCAATGCTCGCATCCGTTCGTTCGAGTATGGCGACGGCTCCGTCACGGGCCCTCGGCAACCGCGACGCCAGCAGCCCGGGGACACGCGTTCATGCTAGAACCCGCCCGTCCGTCGCTGTCATGATAGTGCCAGTTACGGACGATCGGCGGCGCGATCAATGTCGGGCCGGCGTTTTTTTCAGTCACGTGCCCTTAACGCCACAAGAGGTTCGCCTTTGAATCCGGCTCGTCTGTGCACAATCCTGCTCATGTTCGCGATTACGGGTCACGGCCAAGCTTACGCCCAGCCGCGGCCGCCGGACGGCAATCTCGACTTCCTCTGCAACTTCCTCGGCGACTGCCCGGCGCGGGTCGCGCCGGGCGGTCCCGATCGCGATGCCCGCCCGTTCAGCAACAGCCTCGGCCGGCCCTGCGCGTGGCGGGACCGCCCGACCCCGGAGGGCGTCCGCCGGGTCCGCGTCTGCTGGTGATGCGGGCACCGACGCTCGCCGCTGCGGTCCTGACCCTCGCGCTGGGCGCACCCCCGGTCCGCGCCCAGGATTCCTGTCCGGCCCTGTTCGCGGACGGGCTGACGCCCGTCCTCACGAATCCGAAGCTCGCCGTCCGCGCGGTCCCGCTGTGCTTCGAGGCCTTCGCGGTCCTGCATTCCGGCGTGACGCGCACGCCGCTCTACGCCGCCGAGCACCTCACCCGCGCCAGCGTCGCGGCGGCCCGGGCGGTGGCCCGCGACGATTCCTTCCACGAGGAGACGCGCCTGCCGGAGGATCAGCGCGCCGCGCTGGAGGATTACGTCCGCAGCGGGTTCGACCGGGGCCATCTCGCGCCGGCCGGGGACATGCCGACCCTCGCCGCCCAGGCCGAGTCGTTCAGCCTCGCCAACATCGTGCCGCAGAACCGCGTCCTGAACCGGGGACTCTGGGCGGATATCGAGGAGAGCACCCGGCGCCTGGCCACCCGCCGGGGGGCGCTGTTCGTCGTCACCGGGGTGATCTTCGCGGGCGACGCGGTGCAGCAGATCAAGGGCGGCGTGCTCGTCCCGACGCAGCTGTTCAAGGCCGTCTACGACCCGTCCCGCGGCGAGGCGGGCGCCTACCTCGCCCGGAACGACGATTCGAAGGACTGGCGCGCCCTGTCGATCGACGATCTCCGCCAGGAAGCCGGCATCGACGTCTTTCCCGGCCTGCCGCCCGCGGCCCGGGCGACCGCGATGGGGCTGCCGGATCCTCAGGCCTCCGCCCGCGCGGAGGAGCGTCGGCCCCGGCACGAGCAGACCTGGCAGGACTGGCTCGAGCGCGAACTCACCCGCGCCCTGCGCAAGCTCGTCCGCGACTTCCTGCGCACGTTCTTCTGAGAGGACCCGATGCCCGAGGACAAGCGACGCGCCCGGCCCAAGAGGGGGAGCCCGGACAGCGAGAGCCCGGACGGCAAGAACTCGGACACCGAGGGCTTCGCGCCGTTCGCCGACGATGCCGGCGTGCGCTCCGTCGGCGCCCTGAGCTTCGAGAACGGCAAGGACCGGATCGCCCTGCACGGGTCCCTCGACCTGACCCGCGACCGGACCGGCCTGGAGCAGGCCAGGCTGCTCCGGGAGACGCTGGACGCGATCGTGAAGGCCCTGGAGGCGTCCGACCTGCCGGACGCGGTGGCGGAGGTGCCGGACGCGCCGCCGGGAACGGTCAAGAACCCCTTCGCGTGAGCGATCCGGCGCCCGCCGGCGGCCGGCCCGTCCTTGCCGCGTCCTTGCCGCGTCCCGGCGGGCCTGATACTCCGAGAGGGTCATTCCTATATCGTAGGGACGCGCGTCCAGGACGGGTGCTGAGGCCCGGTGCCTGACCCGTGCCGCTGGCACGATCCGCGCGGTCCCGAACAACGTGCCGAGGACGATCCGCGATGGCTCGCGAATTCATCTACCACATGCGGGGCCTGACCAAGGCCTATACCGGCGGCAAGAAGGTCCTGGATAGCGTCAACCTGTCCTTCTACCCCGACGCCAAGATCGGCGTGCTCGGCATCAACGGCTCCGGCAAGTCGACGCTGCTCAAGATCATGGCGGGCATCGACAAGGAGTTCACCGGCGACGGCTGGGTCGCGCAGGGCGCGCGCGTCGGCTACCTGCCGCAGGAACCCCAGCTCGATCCGAGCAAGTCCGTCCGCGAGAACGTGATGGAGGGCGTCGCCGAGAAGCAGGCCATGCTCGACCGCTACAACGAGCTCGCCATGAACTACTCGGAGGAGACCGCCGACGAGATGACCGAGCTCCAGGACCGGATCGAGTCGCTGGGCCTCTGGGAGCTCGACTCGAAGGTCGATCAGGCCATGGAGGCCCTGGGCTGCCCGAGCGACGAGCAGCCGGTCGCGACCCTCTCGGGCGGCGAGCGCCGCCGCATCGCGCTGTGCCGCCTGCTCCTGTGGGAGCCGGAGCTGCTGCTCCTCGACGAGCCCACCAACCACCTCGACGCCGAGACGGTGAACTGGCTGGAGGGTCACCTGCGCCAGTATCCGGGCGCGATCCTGATCGTGACCCACGACCGCTACTTCCTCGACAACGTGACGAGCTGGATCCTGGAGCTCGATCGCGGCAAGGGCATCCCGTACGAGGGCAACTACTCGGCGTGGCTGGTCCAGAAGCAGAAGCGCCTGGAGCAGGAGGGCCGCGAGGACATGGTCCGGCAGCGCTCCATCGCCCGCGAGCAGGAATGGATCGCCGCCTCGCCGAAGGCCCGCCAGTCGAAGTCGAAGGCGCGCATCACCCGCTACGAGGAGCTGGTCGCCAAGCAGGCGCAGAAGGTCGACGCGTCCGCGCAGATCGTCATCCCGATCGACGAGCGGCTCGGCAACAACGTCATCGAGTTCGAGCACCTCAGCAAGGCGTTCGGCGACCGGCTGCTGATCGAGGACCTGTCGTTCAAGCTGCCCCCCGGCGGCATCGTCGGTGTGATCGGCCCGAACGGGGCCGGCAAGACCACTTTGTTCAAGATGATCACCGGCCAGGAGAAGCCCGACAACGGCAAGATCGAGGTCGGCGAGACTGTGAAGCTCGGCTACGTCGACCAGTCGCGCGACGCCCTCGACCCGAACGCCACGGTCTGGCAGGAGGTCTCCGGCGGCAACGACATCATCTATTTCAACAAGCGCGAGATCAATTCGCGCGCCTACTGCGCGGCCTTCGCGTTCAAGGGACCCGACCAGCAGAAGAAGGTCGGCACCCTCTCGGGCGGTGAGCGCAACCGCGTTCACCTCGCCCGGACCCTGAAGGGCGGCGCCAACGTGCTGCTCCTCGACGAGCCGACCAACGACCTCGACATGGAGACCCTGCGCGCCCTCGAGGACGCGCTGGAGGACTATGCCGGCTGCGCGGTCATCATCAGCCACGATCGCTGGTTCCTGAACCGCATCGCGACGCACATCCTGGCCTTCGAGGGCGACAGCCACGTCGAGTGGTTCGAGGGCAACTTCTCCGATTACGAGGCCGATAAGGTCCGCCGGCTCGGGGCGGATTCGATCATGCCGAAGAAGATCAAGTACAAGCGCTTCTCGCGCTGAGACCGGTCGCGGCTCCGGGGCGCCGCCGGCGTTCCGGAGCCGCGCGCCCGTCCGAGGGCGTTGCCGTCACCTCTGCCCGGTGACGGATCACCGGAGGCGCGCCCGCGCCTCCGCCAGGATCGTCGCCAGGCTCTGCGCGAGCGGGATGGCCGGGGCCCATCCGGTGGCGGTCGCGAAGGCCGCGGGGTCGCAGCCCTCGCTGCGCACGCCCGCCGGGCGGACCCGGCCGGGCGCGACGCGCAGGTCGAACCGCGCCTCCGTCAGGCCGCGCAGCGTCTCCAGGATGTCGGAGACCGGTGTGACGACCCCCGATCCCACGTTGAAGATGCCGCCGTCCGGCAGCTCGTCGATCCGGGCGATCACGCGCAGGCACGCCGCGGTGACGTCGGCCACGTCGAGGAAGTCGCGCCCCGCCGAGAGGTCGCCGACCTCCAGGCTCGGCGGCGCCAGCCCCCGCTCGATGCGGGCGATCTGACCGGCGAAGGAGGCGACCACGAAGGTCTCGCTCTGTCCGGCCCCGATGTAGTTCGACGGCCGCAGCACGAGATGCTTGATCCGGGCATTCGCCAGCACGTCGCGGAGGATGTACTCGCAGGCGTTCTTGGTCCGGCCCGAGATCGTGTCGGGGCGCGGCGTGACGCTCTCGTCCGGGCGCGGGCAGGCGCGGAACACCTCGCCGTAGACGACCGTGGAGCTGAGGAAGACCAGCGCCGCGCGGGTCCGCGCCACCGCCTCGGCGAGGTTGAGGGTGCCGAGCAGTTCCGCCCGCCAGGCGTAGGACGGCGTCTCGCTCGACTGCGCCACCGAGGCCAGCGCCGCGAGGTGGAACACGCAGGTCGGGTCGAAGGCCGCGACCGTCTCGGCGAGCTCGCGCGCGTCGAACGGGTCCACGGCCCTCAGCGTCACGCCGTCGAGGGACGGTGGCGGGCTCCGGTCGAGGCCGAGGATGGGGCTGCCCGGCGGCAGGTCCCGACGCAGCGCCTCGAGCAGGCGGCGGCCGAGATAGTCTCCCGCTCCGGTGACGAGGACGCGCATGCCCCTTGCCCTCAACCCTGCCACGAACCCAGCGACGCGCCCCGTGCCGGCGCGGGCGCCGGGAACCGGGATCGTCGGCCGCGTCTATACCGGGCCCCGCCGCGACGCGAGGGGGCGGCGCGGCCAACGGCCGCCGCGGCGGGCGGATCATCGGTGCGACCCCGCCGTTGTGCACATCCGAACAAAGGCGCGTGATCGGCGGGGCCTCGGGCGGCCGGCGCGCTATGGTTGCACCGCGGCCCCGGCCGCTCCGCGTCCGGACGGAGAGCGCCACGGTGATGGGCTGAGTGACGCGCCTCGACGATCTCGAACGGCCCGGCGCCGCGGAACCGCGGGCGCTCCCCCCACCGCCCGCGGAGGCACGGCCGGCGAAGCCCGCGCGCGACGCGCGGGTCGACGTGGTGCGCGGCCTCGCGCTCCTGACGATCTTCATCGACCACATCCCGCGCAACGCACCGGCCCTGCTGACGCTGCACAATTTCGGGTTCTCGGACGCGGCCGAGATCTTCGTGCTGCTGGCCGGCTACTCGTCGATGATCGCCTACGGCGGGCTGTTCCGGCGCGCCGGGATCCGGACGGCGCTCACGCGCATCGCCAAGCGCTGCCTGCGCATCTACCTGTTCCAGGCCGGGCTGCTGCTCGCGACCCTGGTCATCGTCCGGATCTGGATGGACCTCACCGGCCTGACGCCGCGATTCGGCGTCGCGCCGCTGCTGCAGATGGGGCTGCTGCCGGGCCTGCTGCGCGGCCTCGCGCTGAACGCGCTCCCGAACTACCTCGACATCCTGCCGCTCTACATCCTGCTGCTGGCGCTGTTCCCGCTGATCTATCTCGGGATGCGGCGCGGGATCTGGGGCGTGCTGGGCCTGTCGGGCGCCCTCTGGCTCGCCGCCAACGTCGATCACCAGCTGAACCTCCCGAACGCCGCGGCGGTGGATGACGGGTGGTACTTCAACCCCTTCGCGTGGCAGTTCCTGTTCGTGATCGGCGCGGCACTCGCGGTCACGGTCCGCGCCCATGACGGCCTGCTGCCGCGGCGCGGCTGGGCCGTGGCCGCGGCCGCGGCCTACCTCGCCTTCGCGTTCCTGCAGGGCGGGTCCTGGGCGGAGTGGGGGCTTCCGGACCTCCGGCCGCTGGCGATCGGGCCGCCCGACAAGAGCCACGTCGCGCCCCTGCGCCTGATCAACATGCTGGCGCTGGCCTACCTGCTGTTCAGCGCGCCCGCCGTGGCCCGCGCGAGCCGGTGGCGGCGGCTGCGCCTCGTCGACGCCTGCGGGCGGCACTCGCTGGAGATCTTCGCCGCCGGGTGCCTGGCGGCGCTGATCGGCCGCATCCTCTACCGGACCTTCGACCCCACCTGGCCGCTGCAGATCGCGGTCAATGTCGGGGGGATCGCGATCATGCTCGGCCTCGCCCACGCGCTGGACGCGCGCCTGCGCCGGGCGGCCGGGACCGGCCCCGACGCGCGCCGGCCCGGATAGGCCGGGAGGAGCCGCGATGCCGCCGATGCGCCGCAAGGGCGATCTGCCGGAGAAGATCTGCGCCCAGTGCGGCCGCCCGTTCGCGTGGCGCAAGAAGTGGGAGCGCGTCTGGGACGAGGTCCGCTACTGCTCGGACCGGTGCCGGGCCGAGGCGAAGGCCGCGCGCGGGCGCGACGCGGCGGGGCGCTAACCGCGCAGCGCGGCCAGCGCGTCCGGCGTGTCGACGTCGAGGGCGGTGGCCGGGTCGCCCGGGATCTCCAGCACGTCCGACCGCCCCTTCAGGAGCGGCCCGGCCCCGTGATCGCCGGCGAGGCGGGCGATGTCCGGGCCGAGGCGGCGCAAGTTGAGCAGCACCGGATTCCCCCGCCGGCCGGCCTGCACCGGCACCACGGCCGCCGGCGGCTCCAAGGCGACCGAGGAGGCCTCCGCGAAGGCTTCGGCCAAGCGGTCGAGATGCGCGGCGGTGACGCGCGGCATGTCGCCCAGCACGACGATGGCGGCCGTGCAGGTGGCGGGCAGCGCCGCGAGGCCGGCGCGCAGCGAGCTCGCGAGGCCGGAGCGGTAGTCCGGATTGTCGACGCGGACGAGGTCGAGCCCCGACAGCGCGTCGCGGACCGCCGCCGCGTGCGCGCCGAGCACGGCGATCACCGGCCGGGGACGGGCGCCGAGCGTGGCTTCCGCGGCGTGGCGCACCAACGGCCGCCCGTCGAGGGGCGCGAGCAGCTTCGGCGCGGCGCCGAACCGGCTGCCGAGGCCCGCGGCGAGCAGGATCGTGCCGATCTCAGGCATGCCGGTCCTCCGCCCCCGGATCCGGCTCGTCCGCCGCGGCCGCGCCGCCGGCGCGGGGCTGCGGGCGCGAGACGATCTCCATCAGCAGGCCGCCGACGCCGAGGGCGACGATGTCGGCCCGGGTCACGGTCAGGTCCGCCAGCAGGCGGTGGAGGATCCAGTCGAAGCCGTTCTCCTTGGGCGAGCGGGCGCAGCCCGGCGCGCCGATCACCGGCACGCCGCCGCGGGCGCCGACGAGGAGCAGGTTGCCGGGGTCGACCGGCATGCCGAGATGGTCGACCCGGCCGCCCGCCGCCGCGATGCCGGCCGGGATGACGTCGCGCCGGTCGGCGATCGCCGAGGCGCCGAACACCACCACGAGGTCGGCCCCGGCGCGGTCGATCATCTCCGCCAGGGACGCCGCCACGGAGGCGGCGGTGTGGGGCACCCGGGTCTCGGCCACGATCGCCGCGCCCGCGGGCGCGAGGCGGTCGGCCAGGGCCCGGAGGGTCTTGTCGATCGTCGTCTCCTTGAGGCTCGGCAGGCGCGTCGAGACCACGGCCACCCGGCGGCGGCGATACGGCACCACCCCGAGGACGTCGCCCTCCGCGGCCGCGCAGGCCCGGGCCAGCACGGCGCCCGGCACGGCGTAGGGGATGATCTTCACCGTGGCGACCATCTCGCCCTCGACCACCGGCCGGAAGCGCGGCAGCGTCGCCACCGTCACCGCCTCGTCGACGGCGTTGACCGCGTCGATCCGGGCCGGATCGAGGGTGAGCACCCCCGCCGTCTCGGCGAACAGGTTGCTGCGGCCGGTGAAGGGCGCCTCGACGCGCAGGTTCGGCCCGCGCAGGCGCGCGGCGAGCCGCGCCGCGGCGGCGTCCTCGCCGACGTCGCCGGGCTCGAGCGTGGCCGCCACGATCTCCGACAGGCCGGCCCGCGCCAGGCCGGCGGCGGCCTCCGCGGCGATGACGGCGCCCTTGCGCAGGGTGATGTCGGCCCGCCGCACCGTGTGCGCGCTGATCAGCCCGGCCGAGTCCGCGACCGGGACGGTCCCGAACCTCACGCGACCTCCGGGCGGGGCACGCGGCGCAGGGCGGCGACGATCTCGGCGAGCACCGCCAGGGCGATCTCGGCCGGGCTCACGGCGCCGATGGGCAGGCCGATCGGCGCGCGGATCCGGCCGATCTGCGCGGGCGTGAAGCCGGCCTCGGTGAGCCGCGCGACGCGCGCCGCGTGGGTCTTCCGGGAGCCGAGGGCGCCGACGTAGAAGCACTCGGCCGTCAGCGCCGCCTTCAGCGCGGGATCGTCGATCTTCGGATCGTGGGTCAGGGCCGCCAGGGCGCAGTAGCGGTCGAGGACCGGCACGCTGGTCCTGAGGGCGGCGTCCGGCCATTCGGCGATCAGCGCGGTGCCGGGGAAGCGCTCGGGGGTCGCGAAGGCGGTGCGCGGGTCGATCACCGTGAGCGCGAGGTCGAGCCCCGCCGCCATCGGCGCCAGGGCCTGCGAGATGTGGACCGCGCCCACCACCACGAGCCGCACCGGCGGCACCTGCACGGTCAGGAACAGGGTCCGCCCGCCCGCCTCGACGAGGCCGCTCTTGCCGGAGGCGAGGTGCTTCGCCAGCACGTCGGCGAGGGGATCGGCGGCGATCGCGTCCTCGCCGACGAGGCGCTGCTCGCCGTCGGCGATGTCGGTGATGAGGATCGCGGCGCGGCGCGCGGCCCGCGCGTCGTTGAGCGCTGCCAGGACGTCGCCGCGCATCAGTCGACCCGCTCGACGAAGACCCGGATCCGGCCGCCGCAGGACAGGCCGGCGCGCCACGCGGTCTCGTCCGCGACGCCGAATTCGAGGACGCGCGGCACGCCCGCCTCGATCACCTCGATCGCCTCGGTGATCACCGCGCCCTCGACGCAGCCGCCGGAGACGGAGCCGAGGAAATTGCCCTCGCCGTCGACCACGAGGTGGCTGCCCACCGGTCGGGGGGCCGAGCCCCAGGTCTCGATCACCGTGGCGAGGGCCACGGCGCGGCCGTCGCGCCGCCAGGACTGGGCGGCGGAGAGGATGTCTGTGTCTGTGCTGAGCATGGCCTCGTGGACTTCCGGCCGGCGGGCGCCCCCCGCCCCTCACAGGTATGGCCCGCGTGCCGCGGTGCAAGAAGCCCTCATGCTGAAGGGCGCGTCAGGAAACATTGGCCGAGATCGTCGGTCGGCCATACTCTGCACCCACGATCTTTCGCGGAGACGGCGCCCCGATTAGTGTCCGGCATGTCCAAACCACAGCCTCATCCTGAGGTGCCGGAGCGCAGCGGAGGCCTCGAAGGAGCCCTCCAGCCGGCCGCGCGACCCCTGGAGACCTCCTTCGAGGCCCGCTGGCGCGGCCCCCTCAGGATGAGGGCGTGGGGTGGACGTTTCGCTGAAACCGAGGCCCCTCTCGCCCGATGGGCCCGGCCCCGGCGCCCAGCCCCATGAACGCCCCGGATCCCGCCCTCGCCCGGGCGCTCCGCAAGGAGCCGCCGCGCTCGCCCCCGCGCCGCCTGTGGAAGCGCGTCAGCCGGGCGATCGGCGACGTCCTGCCGAAGGGCCTCTACGCCCGCTCGCTGATCATCATCATCGCGCCGGTGGTCCTGCTCCAGTCGGTGATCGCCTACACCTTCATGGAGCGGCACTGGCAGCTCGTGACCAAGCGCCTGTCGGCGGCGGTCACGGCGGACGTCGCCGCGCTGATCGACATCTACGAGAGCTACCCGCAGGACAAGGATGCCGAGACCCTCGCGCGCATCGCCGGGGAGCGGCTGAACCTCGACCTCGACATCCTCAAGGGCGCCAAGCTGCCGCCCCCGGGCCCGCGCCCGTTCTTCTCGATCCTCGACGAGGCCCTGTCCGACGAGATCAAGCGCCAGATCCGAAGACCGTTCTGGATCGACACGGTCGGGCGCTCGAACCTCATCGAGATCCGCGTGGCGATCCCCGACGGGGTGATGCGCATCACCGCCCGGCGCAGCCAGGCCTACGCGTCGAACTCGCACATCTTCCTCGTGTGGATGATCGGCTCGTCGCTGGTGCTGCTCGGCGTCGCGATCCTGTTCCTGCGCAACCAGATCAAGCCGATCCTGCGGCTCGCCGCCGTGGCGGAGGGCTTCGGCAAGGGGCGAGAGATCGAGTTCCGGCCCCGCGGTGCCCGCGAGGTGCGTCAGGCCGGCCACGCCTTCATCGAGATGAAGCGGCGCATCGAGCGGGCGATGGAGCAGCGCACGACGATGCTGAACGGCGTCAGCCACGACCTGCGCACCATCCTGACCCGGTTCCGCCTGTCCCTGGCGCTGATCGAGCAGACCGAGGAGATCGAGGATCTCAGCCGCGACGTCGACGAGATGAGCCGGATGCTGGAGGGCTACCTCGCCTTCGCGCGGGGCGATTCGGCCGAGCCCGCGACGCCCACCGACATGCGCGCCCTGCTGGAGGACCTGCGGACCGACGTCGAGCGCCTCGGCGCCCACGTCTCCGCGGTCGATCTCGCCGGTGCGCCCGAGGTCACGGTGCGGCCCGGCGCCTTCCGGCGCTGCCTGTTCAACCTCGCCGCCAACGCCGTCCGCTACGGCGAGACGGTGGCGATCTCCGGCCGGCTGGAGGCCCGGACCTTCCTCGTCTCGATCGACGATGACGGGCCCGGCATTCCGGCGGAGAGCCGCGAGGACGTGTTCAAGCCGTTCGTGCGGCTCGACGACGCGCGCCAGGATGCCGGCGGCTCCGGGCTGGGCCTGTCGATCGCCCGGGACATCGCCCGGGCCCACGGCGGCGACATAACCCTGCACGACAGCCCGCTCGGTGGCCTGCGGGCCACCGTCCGGGTCCCGGCCTGAGCCGGATCCGGCTCAGGTATCGGCGGGCCGGCGCAGGCGCAGGAACTCGGCCTGCACGTTGCGGATCAGGTGATCCATGCTCGCCTCGTCGAGGGCGGCGCTCGTCAGCCGGGCGCGCAGGCCGGCCTCGCCGTTCCAGGCGTAGCCGGCCTCGAACGGCAGGTGGCGCCGCAGGAGCGGACTCACGACCGACTCGCGCCGGTAGGCGGGATGTCGCAGCAGCCGCCCGATATGGAGCGCCAGCGTCTCGACGCTGGAGGATCTGGAGCCTGAACTCCCCGCTCCCTTGCCTTTCGAATCGACCGATGCCCAACGCATACGTGTCCGCCCTCCCGGAGACGCCACTGTTGCGCGAAATGATTGCGCATCCATGAGCGTTCGGGCGAGCCGGCGAAAAACTGCAGCTCGCGGGGTCCCAACCTTCGCAGCACGGTGATATGCAGGGGCGCTTTCCCAGGGCCGCGGTCAGCCGCGCGCCGGATCCCGAGTGCCGAACATGAACCCGCTCGTCCCGCTCTTCGCCCTCATCTCGCTGCCGCTCGCGGCCATCGGGCTCGTGCTCTACACCGATGAGGGCATCAACCCGGACCTGTTCTACGCCTCCGTGAAGACCTTCGTGATCCTGGGCGCGATCGCCGCGGCGATGTCGTTCGGCGCGATGAAGCTCTCGGAGCGGTCCAAGCACTGACGTCCCACCGCCCGGAGGGCGCGATGCTGCACGTGGTCCCGGCCTTCTCGCGCATCGGCGAGGAGAACGCCTTCGCGGTTCTGGCGCGGGCCCAGGCCCTCGCCGCGCAGGGTCGGGACGTGATCAACCTCGGCATCGGCCAGCCGGACATGCCCACGCCCGCCCACGTGGTCGAGGCGGGGATCAAAGCGCTGCGCGACGGACACCACGGCTACACGCCGGCTGTCGGCATCCCGCAGCTCCGCGAGTCGGTGGCCCGCGACATCCACCGCCGCCACGGCGTCGAGGTCTCGCCGGATTCCGTGATGATCGTGCCGGGCGGCAAGGTCACCATGTTCATGGCGATCCTGATGTTCGGCGCGCCCGGGACCGAGATCCTGTATCCGGACCCCGGCTTCCCGATCTACCGCTCGATGATCGAGTTCACCGGGGCGACGCCCGTGCCGGTGCCGATCCGCGAGGAGAACGGCTTCGCCTTCTCGGCGGCCGAGACCCTGGCGCTGATCACGCCGAAGACGCGGCTGCTGATCGTCAACTCGCCCGCCAACCCCACCGGCGGCGTGACGCCGAAGGCCGAGATCGACGCCCTGGTGAAGGGCCTCGCCGAGCACCCCGACGTCGCGGTGCTGTCGGACGAGATCTACGGCACCATGACGTACGACGGCGAGACCCACCACTCGCTGCTGAAATATCCCGAGATCCGCGACCGGCTGGTCTACCTCGACGGCGCGTCGAAGACCTACGCGATGACCGGCTGGCGGCTCGGCTGGTCGGTCTGGCCGAAGCCGCTCTACGACGCGGCGCGCAAGCTCGCGGTCAACGCGCATTCCTGCGTCAACGCGGCGACCCAGTGGGCCGGCATCGCGGCGCTCGACGGACCGCAGGCTTGCGTGGCCGAGATGGTCGCCGAGTTCGACCGGCGCCGGGCGATCGTGGTCGACGGGCTGAACGCCCTGCCGGACGTCTCCTGCATCGCGCCCAAGGGCGCGTTTTACGCCTTCCCGAACATCGCCCGGACCGGCTGGAAGGCGAAGCCCCTGGCCTCGACCCTCCTGGAGGAAGCGGGTGTGGCGGTGATCGGCGGTCCGGATTTCGGCGTCCACGGCGAGGGCTACCTCCGCCTGTCCTACGCCAATTCGGCCGAGAACATCCGGCGGGCGCTGGAGCGGATGGGCACGTTCCTCAGCACGCACAGGCCGGGCTGAGAAGACGCCCCGTCGCCGACCTCGGCAGGGACGCCATCATCCGCGCCGCCGTCCTCGCGAGGGCGGCGAAGCGATCCAGTCGCCGCGACGACCGCCGAAGCTGGGCAGCCCTGGGTCACTTCGCTGCGCTCGCGATGACGGTTGTGGCGACCGAACCGTTTGAACGCACACCGGTTCGACCGGCACGCCTCAAGACTTGCCGGGCGCCCGCTTGTCGATCCAGCCGACCAGCCAGTCGGCGATGTCGAGGCTGTTCTTGTCCTGCATCAGCATGTGCGAATTGCCGTGGATGCCGATCTCGGGCAGCAGGATCAGCTCCGCCTTGCCGCCCGCGGCGTTGGCGGCCGCCACGAAGCTGCGGCACTGCTTGAGCCGCGGCGCCCAGCGGGGCGAGGCGTCGACGTAGTCGCCGAACAGGACGAGGATCGGCAGGTCCTTGTAGGGTGCGAGGTCGTCCTTGGCCGGGTCCGGGCAGGCGGCCGGCTCGATGGCCACGATGGCGCGCAGGCCGGTCCGATCGAGGGCGGCGGTCTGGAACGGGTAGATCCCTGACTGCGAGTGCGAGATCAGCACCGCGCCCCTGAGCCGCTTGGCGAGCTCCGACAGGGCCGGCACGGTCGGGTTCGGCACCGGCAGGGCGGCCGACCAGTCCGGGACCATCTGCTTCCAGAACTCGCCCTGGGCCTCCAGGGGGAACTGCATGCCGGGGAACACCTTCGGGTATTCCGGCCCGAACCGGAAGATCGCCCAGGCCGGCTCGCGCCCGGCCGAGAACACGGCCGGCAGCGTCTTGGGGTCGGCCTGCCCCGTCTTCACGGCGTTGATCTGGGCCGGGCTCGCCGCCGAGCGGCCGCGCCAGGCCTGGTCGATCACGTAGGTCGGGAAGCCGCGCCGGACGAGATACTCGTCCCAGCCCATGCGCCCGTCGGGCGTCGTCTCCCAGGTCTTGCCAGTGAGGCAGCAGCCGTGGATCAGGACCAGCGGCGGCCGTCCGGCATTCACCGGGACCTGATAGCGGACGTAGATCTGGTCGACGCTGATCGTGCCCGACGGCGCGTAGGCCGGCAGCGTCGAGAGCGTGTCGGACTGGACGTCGCGGCCGCCGACGAAGAAGCTGCCCTGCTCGGCGATCGTCAGGGGGCCGGCGGCCGGATCGGCCGCGCGCGCGGAGCCGCCGGCGATCAGCATGGCTGCGACCAGCGCGCAGGCCCGCCGGCGGGCGCGCCCGGGCGCGGGCACTGACAGTCCTGCCATGAAATGTCCCGTCCTCCCGCGCGCGGACCGTCCACCGGACCCGTCGTCGCGCGGGAGCCTAGCACGAAGCTCGGCCGCCGTGGGAGATCCGCCCTTCGGGCAGGTTGCCAGTCAGGCTCCGATGTCGCGCTCGACACGCTCGACCGCCTGCGCGGGCAGGTCGAGGGCCTCGGCCAGCATCTTCAGGAACTGACGCTCCTGGAGCGTGTCGGGCTCGATGGCGAGTCGCGCCGCCGCGAAGATCCGCGCCGCCGCGTCGGGATCCGCGACCCGGTCGGCGATCGCGTCGACGTCGGCCGGGTCCGCGAGCTCGCGCTCGAGCCAGGCTCGACCGTCGGGATCGAGGCCCGCCTCCGCCACGGCGGCGTCGAGGCGCTGGCGCTCCGCGGCGTCAACCATCCCGTCGGCCGTCGTGGCCGCCACCATGGCCCGCAGCATCAGCCGGGCCTCGTCCTCGTCGACCTTCGTGAAGTCCGGGCCCCCGGCCTCGGGCGCGGGCGCCCCGCGCAGCGCCCGATAGGCGAGGCCGCCGATCAGCGCCAGTCCGCCGAGGGCGGCACCGGCGGCGAGCCCGCCGCGCCTCGACCGCACGAGCGCGTCGACGATCCGTCTGCTGTCAGCCATGCCGTCCTCCCGGTTTCCGATCCAGATCGGATCGGAAACCGCCCGGGAGGCGCTCGGGTTCAGCCGCGCTCAGGCGTCGGCCTCGTCCTCGTCCTCGTCCTCGTCGATATCCACGAGGAAGACGATGTCGGCCTCGTCCTCGTCGTCCGAATCGGACCCGGTGTGGCGCGGATCCTCGACGAAATCACCCTCGCCGTCGTCCTCGGCGAGGGCGTCCTCGAAGATCTCGACCTCGTCCTCGGTGGCGGCCCGGACCGTGAGCGCCGACGTGCCGTTCCAGACCGGCTTCCCGCCGGTCGTCATGGTCCGGATGTCTTCCTTGAAGCCGTCACAGGTGAAGAGGTCCTTGGCGGACGCCTCGTCGCTGTTGATCACCGCAACGGCGGTGCCGTCGATCTCGAGCGTGAACATGGCCGGCATCCCTCTCGTAACCGTCCTCAGGCGCGCCCGGTCCGCGGGCTGGCGCACGGGTGCGACGCGCTGCCCCGGGAAGAAACGTCACGGTTTCGTCCGTCTGACACGAGCGTCGCGCGGGGATGCTGTAGGGGTGAAGCGGACGGCCGCCAAGCCCGTCGCGGCCCGACCCGCACGATTCGGCGCGGCACGGATCCTGCGCCCATCAGGGCGGCCACAGTCTCGAACACGAAGGATCACCCGCGCATGCGGATCAGGCTCGGCTGCGAGATGCGCTACGCCTTCCCCTACCCCGTGCCCATGGTGGTGATGCTCAACGTGCATCCCTCCGGGGCGGCCGCCCTGGAGGCGCCCGACATGCTCCGGACCGATCCGCCCGTCCCGGTGGCGATCTACCGCGACGGTTTCGGCAACCTGTGCGGCCGGCTGACCGCGCCCGCCGGAAACTTCACCGTCGGGACCGACGCCGTGATCCGCGACAGCGGGAGGCCCGATCCGGCGCACCCGGAGGCCGCGCAGCACGCGATCGAGGCGCTGCCCGCCGAGACGATCGTGTTCCTGCTTCCCAGCCGCTACTGCGAGTCCGACCTGCTGGCCGACGAGGCGTGGCGTCTCTTCGGCCATACCGAGCCCGGCTGGGCCCGGGTGCAGGCGGTCTGCGACTTCGTCCACGCCCACATCGTGTTCGGCTACGAGTTCGCCCATCGCGACCGCACGGCCGCGGACGCCTACGCGGGCGGGCGCGGCGTCTGCCGGGACTTCACCCACCTGGCCGTCGCGTTCTGCCGCGCCCTGAACATCCCGACCCGGTACTGCACCGGCTATATCAGCTTCATCGGCGAGCCCGAGCCGCACCCGGCGGGCGACTTCGCGGCCTGGATGGAGGTCTACCTCGGCGGCGCCTGGCACGTGTTCGACCCGCGCAACAACAGCCCGCGGATCGGCCGGGTCATGGTCGCGTACGGCCGGGACGCCGCGGACGTGCCGCTGACCCACACGTTCGGACCGAATCCCCTGGTGGGCTTCCGGGTCTGGGCCGACCGGATCGACCACCTGGACTCCTCGGGCGACGCGCCGGTCCTGCCGGAGGAGCCCCTGCCGCCGCAGAGCATGGCGACCCGGACCGGGTGAGCGTCAGACTCCGGCGCCGCGGGCGATGGCGCGCTTGACCACGCCCTGGACGTCCGGGTTCGAGAGGAACAGATCGTGGTTGATCAGGCCGCCGCCGTAATCGGAGGCGTCGGCGACGCGCACGCCGAGCGCCTCGAGCTTGGCGCGATCGGCAGCGCCGGCGCGCACGCCCCCCGCCAGCGCGGCGGAGAGCTCGAGCGCCCGGTCGTTGGTCGAGGAGATCACGGTGATCTTCGAGACGTCGGGTCCCATGCGGGCGACGCCGTTGGAGAACAGGTCGAAGTCGATGTCGGGGGCGGCCAGCACCACGGCGCCGATCCGCGACATCGCCGCCTCGCCCGCCTCGGCGCGGAGCATCCGCAGGGTCTCGAGGGTGAGGAGCGTGCCCATCGAGTGCGCGACGATGTTGATGCGGCCGCCGCTCGGCGAGGCGGCGAGCGCCTTCAGCAGGTCCTCGAAGGCGTCGCGCGACCAGAGGGCGCTCTCGCGATCGTAATTGTAGTCGAGGGTCGCGGCCGCCGACGGCCACGTGAACAGGCCGGAGACGCCGCGGAACCGGATCCCGTCCGAGAGCCGGGCGGCGCTGACCGCGGCCGATTCGAACGATTCGCGGTAGCCGTGGACGTAGATCAGCACGTCGCGTCCGAGGGCCGCCTGGGCGAAGGCCTCGGCGGCGCCCGGTCCGGATTCGGATTTCGGAACCGCGCCGATGGTCCAGTCGCCGGTGATGACGGACGAGACCTTGCCGAGCAGCGAGCGGTCGGGCGGCGACAGGCGCACCTCGGCGAAGCTCAGGCCGCGGCCGCGGTCGCTGCTGAAATACGGCGGCCGGGGCGGGTTGCCGACGGGCTTGCGGGTCGTGGCGACCAGCAGCACCGGCATGACGTCGAGGGCCGACTGCTTCTCGGGCAGCGCCGCCCCGGACCCGAGGTCGTCGGTGACGCAGGCGCCGAGCGACGGGGCGAGGCCCGCGGCGCCCGCGAGCGCTCCGAAGCGAAGAAGGATGCGGCGTGAGACGATCTGGCTCGACATGATCCGGTTACGCTCGGGCGGGACGCCTTCCGTTGCCCAGGATCGTGACCATCGCGGGGCACGAGCGACGCGATGCGGCGTGAATAGCGGGCACGGCCGGGCTTGTGGTGGGCGGGACACAGGCCGGCGATCCCCCGACCCCGATGCTCTCCCCCTCGACGGCGGCCGTCGCCGCGGCCATGAAGGGAGCATGACGCCGTCCATCGACATCGAGAGTCTCCGCGAGCGCCTGCTGCGCGGCGACCGCGCCGCTCTGGCCCGGGCCATCACGCTGGCCGAGTCCAAGCGCGCCGATCACCGGGCGCTGGCGGCGAACCTTATCGACTCGGTCCTGCCCGAGACCGGCCGGGCGATCCGCGTCGGCATCACCGGCGTCCCCGGCGTCGGCAAGTCGACCACCATCGACGCCCTCGGCTCGAACCTCACGGAGGCCGGTCACAAGGTGGCGGTGCTCGCGGTCGACCCGTCCTCCTCCAGGACCGGTGGCTCGATCCTGGGCGACAAGACCCGGATGGCGCGGCTGTCGCACGATCCCAGGGCCTTCATCCGCCCCTCCCCCTCCTCGGGCACGCTCGGCGGCGTCGCGGCCAAGACCCGCGAGACCATGCTGCTCTGCGAGGCCGCGGGCTTCGACGTGATCCTCGTCGAGACGGTCGGCGTCGGCCAGTCGGAGACGGCGGTGGCCGACCTGACCGACTTCTTCCTCGTGCTGATGCTGCCCGGGGCAGGCGACGAACTGCAGGGGATCAAGAAAGGCATCCTCGAACTCGCCGACATGATCGCGGTCAACAAGGCCGATGCGGGCGAAGCCGAGCAGCGCGCCAACGCGGCGGCGTCGGAGTACCGGGCGGCGCTGCACATCCTCACCCCAGCCTCGGCCACCTGGACGCCGCCGGTCGTGACGATCTCGGGCTTCCACAACCTGCGTCTCGACGCGCTCTGGGCGAAGATCGTCGATCACCGGGAGAAGCTCACGGCCACCGGCGAGATCCAGGCGAAGCGCCGGACCCAGGACGTGAAGTGGATGTGGGCGCTCGTCGACGAGCGCCTGCACCAGCGCCTCGTCGGCTCCCCGGAGGTCCGCCGCCGCACGGCCGAGGCGGAGGCCGGCGTCGCCCGGGGTGAGACCTCCCCGGCGGCCGGCGCGGCGGCCATCGCCGAGTTGATCGGGCTCTGACCGGTCCCGGCCGCCGCGCAGGCCGAAGGCGCACAATTTCGCGGTGATCGGGGGCACAAACGCCATCTCGCGCGTTCGGTGGACGACGGCGTAACGAGCGGCGCCCGTGTCGCGACGCCGCGCTCACGTCCAGGAGAGTGCCATGGTGGATACGGATCGGATCGTCGGCGGCGCCAAGGAGGCCGTCGGCAAGGTTCAGGGCGCGGCCGGCGATCTCGCCGGCTCGAACCGCGACTCGGTCGAGGGACGTTTCCGCGAGGCCCAGGGCCAGGCGCAGAACGTCTACGGTCAGGTGAAGGACAGGGCCCGGGACATCGCCGACCGCGCCGGTGACTACGCGAGCGACGCCTACGAGCGCGCCGGCGACGTCGCGGAGGACGTTTACCAGCGGGGCGGCTCGTACCTGCGCGACGGGCGCAGCGCGGTCGGCGCCCGGGTGGAGGAGAATCCCCTGGTCGCGCTGCTGATCGCGGGCGCGGTGGGCTACGGCCTCGCCCTGCTGGTCCACGGCCGCCGCTGACCGGGAGCGGCCCCGCCCGGGCGCGGGCGGGGCCGACCCTTGTACGAGGCGCGCCTGTCGAGGCCGGGCGCGCTACTGCGCGGTCCAGCCCCCGTCCATGCTGATGTTGGCGCCGGTGATCTGGCTCGCCGCGTCGGAGCACAGGAACACCGCCAGCGCGGCCACTTGGTCGACGGTCACGAACTCCTTGGTCGGCTGCGCCTTCAGCATCACGTCCTCGATCACCTGCTCCTTGGTGAGGCCGCGGGCCTTCATCGTGTCGGGGATCTGCGCCTCCACGAGCGGCGTCCAGACATAGCCCGGCGAGATGCAGTTCACCGTGATCTTGTGGGGCGCGAGTTCCAGAGCCGCCGTCTTGCTCAGGCCCGCGATCCCGTGCTTGGCCGCCACGTAGGCCGACTTGAACGGCGAGGCCACCAGCGAGTGGGCCGAGGCCGTGTTGATGATCCGGCCCCAGCCCCGGGCCTTCATCCCGGGGATCGCCGCGTGCATCGTGTGGAAGGCCGAGGACAGGTTGATCGCGATGATCTGCTCCCACTTCGCGGCCGGGAACTCCTCGATCGGCGAGACGAACTGGATCCCCGCATTGTTGACCAGCACGTCGACGGCCCCGAAGGTCTCCTCCGCCTCGCGCACCATGGCGGCGATCGCGTCGGGCTTGCTCATGTCGGCGGCCGAGTAGCGGGCCTTGACCCCGTAGGCGCTCTCGATCCCGGCCCGCGTCTCCTCGATGGCGGTCGCGTCCCCGAACCCGTTGAGGACGACGTTGGCCCCCTCCGCCGCGAAGGCGCGCGCGATGGCGAGCCCGATGCCGCTGGTCGAGCCGGTGACGAGGGCGGTCTTGGTCTTGAGAGTCATGGAGCCTCCTGGGACGCGGGCGCCCGGCCGAACGGTCGGGGACGGCGCGCTCGCGGTGGGACAGGTCGCGACCTAAGTAGCGCGGGAAGGGGATGCCGGCACAGAGTCGCCCGGAGGCGGTGCGGGCACGATGTCACCGGCTGCCGGCTGCGGGCGCGGCGTGGCCGGGAACGCGATCTCGACCCGCAGGCCGGGCCCGTTATCGGCGAGCCGCAGGCTCCCGTGGTGCAGGCGCACGACGGCGTTGACGAGGCTGAGGCCCAGCCCGAAGCCGGGTCGCGAACGGGCGTCCTCGAGGCGCACGAACCGGTCGAGCACGCGGGCCCGTTCCGCCTCGGGAATGCCCGGACCGTGATCGGAGACGGCGAGGCGGATCGACTCCCCGTCGCGCCACGCCTCGAGCATCACGCTGGTCTCAGCGCCCGCGGATTCGGCCCCGTATTTCAGGGCGTTGTCGATGAGATTGGCCAGGGCCTGGCCGATCAGCTCGCGATTGCCCGCGATCGTGAGTTCGTCCTGCGCGTGCACGGCGAGCGTCAGCCCCTGATCCTCGGCGAGCGCGTCGTACAGTTCGCCGACGCTCCGGACCGTCTGGCCTAGATCCAGCGGCACGAGGATCTCCCGGGCGGATCCGGCCTCGAGCCGCGCGATCATCAGGAGGGCGTTGAACACCCGGATCAGCCCGTCGCCTTCCTCGATCACGGCTTCCAGCGCCGCGCGCAGCTCCTCCGGCGTGGAGGCGCGGCGCAGGGCCTCGTCGGCACGGTTGCGCAGGCGGGTCAGCGGCGTCTTGAGGTCGTGGGCGATGTTGTCGGAGACCTCGCGCATGCCGCGCATCAGCTCGCCGATGCGCTCCAGCATTTGGTTGAGGCTCGATGCGAGACGGTCGAGTTCGTCGCCGTTCCCGGCCACGTGGAGCCGGTCGTCGA
The DNA here is from genome assembly GCF_900112625.1 of Methylobacterium sp. 13MFTsu3.1M2. NCBI lineage: Bacteria > Pseudomonadati > Pseudomonadota > Alphaproteobacteria > Hyphomicrobiales > Methylobacteriaceae > Methylobacterium > Methylobacterium sp. 13MFTsu3.1M2. The sequence continues at coordinate 2,015 of NZ_FOMM01000046.1, read as the reverse complement.
GATCGCCGGCCATGATCGCGCGGGTGGTCTGGGTCATGGCGTCGACGCGGCGCAGCACACGGCTCGCGGCCAGCCAGCCGCCGATCACCCCGAGGATCACGACGGCGGCGAGCGAGGTGATGAAGGCGCGCCCGATCACCGCCCGCAGCCGGTCGCGCTCCTCGGTGTCGCGCCCGACGAGCAGGCGGAACCCGCCCGGAAGGGTGAAGACCCGCACGATCGCCCGGTGCGCCTCGGCATCCGCGTCGTTGCGGCCGTAGCGCGTCTCGCTCTGGCCCGGCGTCGCCAGTACGGCGGCGGGCACGTAGCCGACATTGCCGACGACATGGTCACCGCCGGCCGTGGTCACGAGGTAGAGCGAGGCGCCGGGCTCGCGGGAGCGCCGCTCCACTACGGTGATCAGCCGACGCAGGCCGCCGGCATTGTACTGTTCCGACAGCCCGTTGATCTCGGCGTCGATCGTGGAGACGATCTGGTCGTCGAGCACCGCGCGGGCGTTCCACGCGACGTAGCCGAGCGCAAGGAAGGCGCAGAGGGCGAAGATCGCGAGGTAGGCCAGCGACAGCTTGAACGCGGTGGTGCGGAACAGTTTCTGGAAACGCGCCGCCGCGGTTTCGCGGGCGATCGGCGCGTCGGTCCAAACCTCGCTCACCCGGCCGCGCCCTCGTCGTAGCGCAGCACGTAGCCGGCGCCCCGGACCGTGTGGATGATCGGCGACGCGAAGCCCTTGTCGAGCTTGCTGCGCAGGCGCGAGACGTGGACGTCGATGACGTTGGTCTGCGGATCGAAGTGGTAGTCCCAGACATGCTCGAGCAGCATGGTGCGCGTCACGACCTGTCCGGCGTGCCGCATCAGGTACTCGAGGAGCCGGAACTCGCGCGGCTGCAGCGGGATCTCGCGGCCGGCCCGGGTCACCCGGTGCGAGAGCCGGTCGAGTTCCAGGTCACCGATCCGGTAGCGCGTCTCCTCCGCGGCGCCGGATCCGACCTGCCGCCGGGCCAGCGCCTCGGTGCGCGCCAGGAGTTCGGAGAACGCGTAGGGCTTCGGCAGGTAGTCGTCGCCGCCGGCGCGCAGGCCCTTCACGCGGTCGTCGACCTGACCCAGCGCCGACAGGATCAGGGTCGGGGTCGCGACGTTCTGCTCGCGCAGCGACCGGATCAGCGACAGCCCGTCGAGCTTCGGCAGCATCCGGTCGACGATCAGCACGTCGTAGTCGCCCTCCCGGGCGAGCGCGTACCCGTCGAGGCCGTCATGCGCGCTGTCGGCGACGTGTCCGGTCTCGCGGAACGCCTTGACGAGATAGGCGGCCGCCTCGCGGTCGTCCTCGATGATCAGCAGTCGCATGGCCCCGTTCAATAGCGCGCCGCGCGGGCCGGGGGAACGTATCTCCATCAACATGGTCAAGCCGCTCCCCTCCCCCGTCGTGATGGACGGGCCGAGGCCGCGGACCTCGACCCGTCCCGAAGCGGCGCGCGGAGGACTCGGAGGGCGCGAGATCCGTCACCGGCTTCGTCCGCGTCGGCGATGGGCCACGCGCGGTTCGAGGATGATGGCGCGGGAGCGGTTACGGGATGCTCGCGGGAAGATGACTTCGCGGTAAGGCGGCCGCGGCGGGCTGGCCAACAGCGAAACGCCGAAGGGCCGCTCTCGGAGAGAGCGGCCCTTCGGCGTCGCGGATCGTGGTGAGGGAAGGTGTGTGTCTTGCGATGGGCAGGTCTGGCGGCGACCGACTCTCCCGTGTCTTGAGACACAGTACCATAGGCGCTGGCGTGTTTAACGGCCGAGTTCGAGATGGGATCGGGTTCTGGGCACGCCGCTCAGGCCACCAGACCGGCGCATCGCAATTCTTTTGGCACTTGGCCTTCGCAGGGTGCTGCGACGGCGAGTGCTGTGTTCGGCAAGCAGGCAGCGGTGTCGCTGCGGGTCTTCTTGTTTCGTGTGTCTCTGGCTTCGCCAGCCTTTGCGGCTGCCGAACCAGTCCGGACACGGATCACGAGAGCGATCAAGCCAATCGG
>NZ_FOMM01000014.1:0-191673 GCF_900112625.1 Methylobacterium sp. 13MFTsu3.1M2 | reverse complement strand
CGCTGGGCCGGCTTGTCTCTCTTCCTCGACGACGGCCGCGTCGAGATCGACAACAACACCGTCGAGCGGGCGATCCGGCCGTTGGCCCTGACGCGGAAGAACGCGCTGTTTGCCGGCTCGGACGGTGGGGCCGGGCATTGGGCTGTCGTCGCCTCGCTGGTCGAGACCTGCAAGCTGAACGGGGTCGAGCCGCAGGCCTACCTGACCGACGTCATCACCCGCATCGTCGCCGGCCACCCGCAGAGCAATATCGACGACCTGCTACCCTGGGCCTACGCACCACAGCCCCTCAAAGCCGTGGCCTGAGAACGACGCTTACGACCCGACGGCGCCGATAACGGCAGCAACGAAGACCTTGGCAAACATGATGATCTCCAGCAGGGTCGGCCTCAACGCTTAAAGATCATGCTTGTCTCGCTGGTCGGGCAGCGATCGCATCTGTCTGATCAGCAGCGTCCGCTTCCGCGCGTGGTCGCCCCTAAGCGGAACGTCGCAAAACCACCCTACCCAGCCGTCCGGGGCGTCCACTCACGCGACTGGAGCTGGCCGTAAGCTGCCGATCCGCTTCGGAGAACGTCCGCGGGAAAAGCAGACGGCCAGCTACCGACCCACCCCGGCCGCTCGGAGCACCTTCGGCGTTTCTCGAAAGCGGTCGTGAGTTGGCTGCTATCATCGTCGGCTTAAAGTGGAGAGCAGTCGCTAATCCAGTTGCCGCTGCCCGAGACTCTCGGCGAGGCGCACGAGATACCTGTCAGGGTCTTGAACAAGGAACTCCCGCTGGCCGCCCTCTACCGGACCCGTTCTATACCAAGCCTCTATCGGCTCCTCGAACAGCGGCCACTGCGCGGCATCGAGGGCCGCGAGGATCGGATCCAGCCGGTCGACCATGATCTGGAAGTTCACTCCACGTCCGTAGGGGCGATCAAGCGCACCGGTCAGCCAACGACTATTGTGCTGACACAGCATGATCTGAGCACTGCCCCGCGCGAGGTAGGCGAAGCGCGCGGCTGATCGATCGAAGGCAATCTTGAAGCCGAGCAAGTCGCACCAGAACCGCAAGCTCACATCCAGGTCGGCGACATCCAGTTCCGGCGTCAGGGCCGCGAAGCCGCCTTCTGGAGGGTGGCCAAAGCTGGACGAGCGGGCGCGTTCGGCAGGGTCGGCTAGCGGTTCCAGACCTGCAAAAAGGTCATGGCTTGGTGGAAGCGGTCAAGTGCCAAGAAGGATCGCGGCAGGCGCCGTAGCGGACGTGCGGGGTGCCCCGTCCAGGGCCAGATCATGCGTCTTCATCTAACCGTCAAAGCGTCGCTCCTCGCCGCCTTCGGCCTCCTCGCGCTTCTCTGCGCCGGTCAGGCCGTTCTCATGGCCCTCACGCTCTCAGGCATCCGAGCCGATGTCACGGGCGTCGCCATGAACTGGCTCCCCTCCCTCGTGGCGATCACCAACATCCGCGCCGCCGCCTCGGAGGTGCGCATCAAGCAGTTGCGCACGCTGACCCTGTCCGGCAGTCCCGATCAGCGGATCGAGAACGCGCGGCAGATCGACGAGGCCGTCGTGGCGCTCGCCGCCGCCCGGAAGGCCTACGAGCCGCTGATCTCCTCGGCCGGGGAGCGGGCGCTGTACGCCGCGTTTGGCGCCACCTGGGAGCGCTACCAGACCGTCGGCCGCGAGGCAGCCCGCTTGGCGGAGGCGGGCCAGAGCACCGAGGGTGTCCGGCTCATGGCCGAACCGGCCAACATCGATCTCGACAGTGCAGCCCGCGACAAGCTGGCCCAGGACGTTGCCCTGAACGAGCGTAGCGCGCACGTGGATGCCGACAGCGCAATGGCGGCGACCGAGTCCGCGACCCTGACGGCCTATCTCTTCATCGCACTGAGCGTGCTCGCGGCCTGCGGCGCGGCCGCTTTCGTGCTGCTGCACGTCTCGCGTCCGATCCAGGCGATGACGGGCGTGATGACCGGCCTGGCCGCGGGCGACACGGGCGGCGAGCTGCCCCACCGCGCGCCGCGACGAGGTCGGTGCGACGGCGGCGGCCGTCCAAGTGTTCAAGGACAACCTGATCCGCACCCGCCGTCTGGAAGAGGAGACCGCGCAGGCGCGCTTGGCCGCCGAGGAGCAGCGCAAGGCCGGCATGCGGCAGATAGCCGATGGCTTTGAGGACGCGGTCGGTGGCATCATCGGCACGGTGTCATCCTCCGCGACCGAGTTGCAGGCGACCACGCAGGCGATGACCGCCACGGCCACCGAGACCGCGAGCCGGTCGACGACCGTGGCGGCGGCGGCCGAGGAAGCCGCCTCCAACGTCAGCACGGTGGCGGTGGCGGCCGAAAAGCTCGGCTCGTCGGTGCAGGAGATCGGCCGGCAGGTGGACGGCTCGGCGCATCTGGCGCAGCGGGCCGTCTCCGACGCCGATCAGACCGGCGCGCTCGTCCAGGAACTGAGCAATTCCGTGTCGCGGATCGGCGACGTGGTCGGGTTGATCTCCAACATCGCCGGCCAGACCAACCTGCTGGCCCTCAACGCCACCATCGAGGCGGCCCGCGCCGGGGCCGCCGGCAAGGGTTTCGCGGTCGTCGCCTCCGAGGTGAAGGCGCTGGCCGAGCAGACTGCCAAGGCGACGCACGAGATCTCCGGCCAGATCGCGCAGATCCAGGCCTCGACCGGGCAGGCGGTCACGTCGATCGCCGGCATCACCGACCGGATCCGCGAGATCAGCGGCGTCGCCACCTCGATCGCCGCCGCGGTCGAGGAGCAGGGCGCGGCCACGCAGGAGATCGTGCGCAACGTGGCGCAGGCGTCGGCGGAGACGAACGAGGTGACGGGCAACATCGCCGGCGCGGCGCAGGCCTCGGAGGAGACGGGGGCGGCGGCCGGGCAGGTCCTGTCGGCGGCCTCGGAGCTGTCGCGGCAATCCGAGCACCTGACCGCGGAGGTCAGCCGATTCCTCGCCGCCGTCCGCGCCGCCTGACACAATCCTATCAACGCTGATCATCTATTAGAGGATCTAACCACCGAGAGTCCGCTTCCGCTTCATTTTCGAGGGGCGGCGGACCGGCGAAAATTAACCCGAAGCCGCCCTTCGGCTGTCGACCCAATCTTGACGCTCAACGCGGATCGCGATGTCCTCCAAAGCCGACATTCAGCTGGATGCCGCCCGAACCAATTTTCCGAAAAGTTGACCTTCAAGATCTTTGTGTCTCGAAATATTGATATATTTGAGAACTACTCAATGTTCTGTTCCATCTAGATTATCCAGCAATACTATAAAAATGGAGTTTCTGCTTCATATTGCCTCGAATAAATGAGCGGTGATGTTGAGGATTGTTTTGATTGATATGTTTCAGCGGGAGACGTTTTCGACAGCGATAGTGACAGGAAAATACGCACTCGGTGCTTGCAATACCTCGGGGTCTTCGGCGGTGAAGGCTTGTGCGCCATAACGCACGGCACCAGCATCTCCGTATAGGCTTTTCTTGAAGTAGCTCGTCTGAATGCCATCACGCAAAAGGGTAGTTAACGTGTGGCTCCAGTTGAATTTCACTTTTCTGGCAATCGCAGAAATACCTGCGCTGGTGACATCCCAATGACAGATACCGAGATTGTAAATATCTGCATCCTGCCAAGCATCACGGAAGAAATGTCCTTTCCAAGTATGATCGTCTACGCGTTCCATTTCGATGTAAATTCCAAAATTCGGCACGTCTTGCTGACCTAGAAACGAGTTAATTGGCAGGCATTCCCTGTTTATGATCTCATATCCAATGTATCCCGCGATAGAATTCCACGGCTCGGGAGCGTTTGAAGTGGCGATGACATCATAGCGCTTGATGGGGTGCGGATTTCTCGCGGGATGCTTAGAGTTTTTATGCGTCATGAAGAATTCTGCAATTGCCATCAAGGATACGATCATTGCAATTATGGCTATTCGACGTTTCATTCGGTCACGTTACACTATCGCCAACATCCGTGCCAAGGAGGCACGGCATCTGTCGAACAACACCCTGAGCGAACGGCGCGTGAACGACCAGCGTATGATCAGCCGCGTCATCCACGTGTTCAAGTCTGGCCGTAAGCGGAACAACGCTTCGGAAGGTCGATTTGAGAAGCGGACTGCCTTCTATCGACCCGACCCACGCGTTCCGACAGCCAACAGCGCTCCCCGAAAGCGGACGCTCTTCGGCCACTTGGCAAATAATCTAGCGACAGCAACCAGTCGTTCCGCTGCAGCTGATATCCGACGTTCGAGCCGGCAGGGGCAAATCTGGTTTGGTTTGACCTACAACGATCTGTCGCACGGGGGCTGCTTCTCACGGCGGTTGCGAAACTGTGCGGCCTACGCGAAAAACTTTAGCTCTACGTTGGAGTAGGCTGAAAGGACTTTCTATCTCCTGCCCCACTCGGATCGGCACCCGACGTGTCCATCCTAAGTCTGGGCGGCCACAAAAAGCCGACAGTCGAACTTAGACCCCGCTTATCCGCCCGCGGCTGCGGCGGCCTTGTAACGCTTACCGGGCCTGTTCGCCCGTTTCCTTGGCAGGACACAAAATTTCCGTCCTACTGCCTTGCTGACCGATCATCTCCATCAACAACACGTCCCGCGCGAGGCGGTGCTTGATCGCGACGCGGTCCACCCTCCGGAGCGCCTTCGCGGCAGGGGAGCGGTCCGTGACCGGCAGCCGCGCGAAGGCCTGGCTGAGTCGCGTCCCCGCGACGTATCCGATGACGATCCCGACGAGGACCCCGCAGGCGCCGACCAGGATCAGGACACCGATCTTCATGAATCATCCTTCTGCTGCCGCAAAACTGCCGCCCTTCCGACATTTAGCGCAGGGTCCATCCGCAAGTTCATAGGTCATCTTTACTAGTGGCAGCCGGGAGATCGCCTGCTACGGTCTTTGCAGGACTCAAAGAGGTCCTGCAAAGACCCTGCGATATGGTTTGAAGCGGAGGAGCTAAAATATGCAGGCTATCCGCGAACTTACCGATACCATTCGCGAACTTGATGACGAAGAGATTATGAATGTGGCTGGCGGCACTGTGCCGCCTTCATGTACCCCTCAGGCGATGCGCAATGCTGCAGTGGTAGGCGCGATCAGCGGTGCAGTACCCGCGGCATTTTTCGGCGGCTTACCGGCGATAGGCGGGGCGGTTTTTGGGGCTTCGATCGGAGGGCTCGGTCAGCTGATGTCATGTCGCGCTGATCTAAAGTAACCCTCAAACCTGATAGGGCGTTGGGGAGAAAATTCTGCAACATTCCATCCTCTCCTGATCCGCCCCCACTGGAGTGGTCTGCCCTGAAGTATGGCCTTCGGGCCAGTTTGCTGGGTTAGGGGCAGCCGGTTTCGACCCCGAGTGGACGACCCCGCATTCGACCCAACTCGGCCAGTGGGACTGCCGTCGGAGCTTCTCCAAAGCGGCCGTCAAACGCCGATGTCACCGATGGCCAGCTTACGATCTCGCTCTGCCATTTCGCTATCGTCGCCGGGAAATAGCATCTGTATGCTGTCGATCGCGGCCCGTTCTTGTACTTGCTCAACGAACGGCCGTAGCCCTTCCTCATAAGCTTGAAATGCGGCGGCATGGTTGTCCGGATGCCGCGCCAGGGCGTCGGCCAGCCTTCCCGCGCCGATGATGGCCATCGAGCCACCGAGGCCTGCGAACGGGGACACGCAATAGCCTGCGTCGCCGACAAGAACGATGCGCCCGTGAGACCACGTCGGCATCCTGATTTGGCTGATACGATCAAAATAGAAGTCGTTGTCCTCGCCCATACGAGCGAGCATATCCGGTACCTTCCACTTCAGACCGGAAAAATTTTCCCTGATCAGGCGACATTGCTGATCCTTGTTCCGGTAGTCGTATTCGATCTCGCCGGCTGTGCGAAACCCGAAGCCAATATCTGTACGATCGTCATAGCCGTTCAGCATCGCCATCCGCCCAGGAACGGCAAAAAGCTCCGAGCTGTTCGGTTCGAGCAGTCCGGTGTCTGGCACGACTTTGAGGTAGAAATATCCGCCCATGAAATGGGTGAACTGCTCACCGTCGCCAAACGCCAGTCTGCGCGTATTGGAGCGATTTCCATCGCAACCACATATCAGTGCGAATTCGTGCTGACTGCCGTCGCTGAACGTCGCCGACACCGCGTCCGGACGCTCTTCAATCGCCACGATCGAACGGTTGAACCGCAGTTCCACATCGCCATCGATCGCGCCGCACAGAACATCCAACAGGTCGTCGCGGTGGATCTCGTAGCGCGGCCCCGCCTCATCGTCTGGGTGGTGGGCCATATCGCCCAGCGTTGCGTTTTCCGCATCCTTGAAGGCGAAGCGTCGAGGGGGAAGCGTTCGAGCGCGAACGGCGTCCATCAAGCCCATGCGTGTCAGGATTGCGATTGTCTCGCCCTCGATGTCGACGGGCGTCCCGCCGCGCCGCAGACCCGGTGCGACCTCAACTACCGTGACGCAGTATCCAAGCTGGTTCAGCCAGAATGCTGTGGCCAAGCCGGCGAAGCTCGCGCCGCTGACGAGTGCGGCTCGCGTTTTGCTGGAGGACGCACCGGATACCACGGTTGACGTAGGCATGCCGTCACCTCAGAATGATCTCGATATGAAACTATACTGAGTATATATAGACGTGCAAGAACGGGCAAGCCCCATGCTGGACAGGCGCACACGGAAGCGGCTGGCGACGCGCCAAGCCATCTCCGATGCAGCCACGCGTCTGTTCATGGAGCACGGCTTCGACCGGGTGACGGTCGACGAGATCGCGGAGGCTGCCGATGTCGGCCGCATGACCGTGTTCAACCATTTCCCCCGCAAGGAGGACATGTTCTTCGATCGTGAGGATGAGGTGCGCGGAATGGTGGCCGCGGCCATCCACGGGCGGGATGAGGGAGCAAGCCCGGTCACGGCACTGCGCTTGCTCGCTCATCGTTGTATCGAGGACCGGAACCCTCTCCTCCCGCTTTTCGGTGCGTCGCTGAGGTTCGTGGCGACGGCACTGGCCAGCGAGGCGCTGAAGGCGCGCGCCCGCCAGATGTGCAGCGAGTTCACGCGCGTTTTGGCAGAGATGATGGCAGAGGCGGTTGATCGACCCGCGGACGATCCCGACGCGCATCTGGTGGCGGGCTTGCTCGTGGCGACGTGGAGCGTCGCCTTCTTCGAAGGGTACAAGGTGGCGGAAACGCCCGGCGACGCCGCGGCTGCCGGTCGCGCCTTTCTTCGTCTGATCGATCGTGGTTTCCAAGCCGCCGCGGGCGCGGCAGCGGGAACTCCCTATGCCGAAGCGGGATGAGAATATTTGAAGGCGCAATGACTGGCAGCAGATATTGTGGGGGGTTGCTCAAGGCTGTGCGCGGTTTCCGCGATTATATTCGCTACAACGAATCCGTTGCCCTGAAGCCCATCTGACAAATAAGTGGACGGCCTGCTATCGACCCACTATCGCCAAAGGGACGGCACAACAGCCTTCTTAAAAGTGGTCGCTTGAACCTGTGGATGCAGGCCCTTCTACAGTCCCGAAATCGAGATGCTTGAACGGCAAGCGGTTCGCTCGATTGCATCGGCAATGGTCCGGTACAGGAATGGCGGCAGATCGTGCCCCATCCCGGGGATCAACATCATCTCCGCATTCGGGATCGCGGCCGCGGTGTCCTCGCCGCAGGCAGGCGGAAACAGAGGATCCTCTGTCCCATGAACAACAAGGGTGGGCGCCGTGATCGCGGCGAGCCGTGACCGGCGGTCGCCAGCTAATCCAACCGCTGCGATCTGGCGTCCGAACCCACCCGGCGCACGGCCTCGCCGAACTTCCTCCCAGAGGAGAGCACGGTGGGCCTCTTCGTCAAATGGATGTGCCGTACCCGCAATGCGCCGCGCGAAGGCAACGCCGTGATCGAGGAAACCAGCCTCGTCCAAGGCGGGATCGGGGGCGGGGCGCATCAACATCGTCATGACGTCAGGCCCTGCCGGCGGCAGGTCCGGATTTCCCGTGGTCGACATGATTGAGGCGACCGAGAGCACACGAGACGGGTGCTCGCTCGCCAGGATCTGGGCGATCATGCCGCCCATCGAGCGGCCGACAATGTGGGCTCGGCGGATGGACAGGGCATCGAGCAGACCGAGCGCGTCCGAGGCCATGTCGTCGAGCGTGTAGGCGAGTTCCGGCCGCCGTCCCTCAGTGAGCGCCGAGGCCAAGGTCGCAAAGTCCATCGCGCCATGCTCAGCGAAGTGGGTTGAGCGTCCCGTGTCCCGGTTATCGAACCGCACGACGCGGAAGCCGCGCGTCACCAACTCAAGGCAGAAGGCGTCCGTCCAGCGGATCATCTGCGTACCGAGCCCAGCGATCAGGAGGATCGTGTCAGCCGCCCCGTCGCCGAAGCTGTCGTAGGCCAGGGTGATGCCGTTGGCCGCCACATGGGCTGACCTAAGTTCCGAGCTCATATCCGGACGGCCCGGAGTTGCTCCGCCCACTGGATAAGGCGCTCCCTCATCACCCGGTCACGGACGTACGCGATCTCTTCAGCGTCCAACCGCTCGACGATCTCGAAGCTGAACGCCTCGGCTCCATGCGCATTCCACGCGGTCTGGAGCGAACGGTGCGTGTTCGTGCCCTGCCGGAGAGTGAACCAGAGGCGGTTCTGGATCTTGGACAGGTCGGGCGCGCCGCCGACCCAAACCTCACCGGAGGCCATGCAGTGGACAGCGTAGATGCCGCTGTCGACGTCTCGCTTCTTGTAGGCGCTCACGGCCGCCTTTCGGTCTTCCATTCTCATCATGTGCCCTCACAGCTTGGCGGCGACGCTATCGAAGGCACCCCGGTGACGCAATATCACCCGGGTAAAATTGACATCAAGTGGTCGATCCGGCTAAGGTGGAGAGGATGGAGGCGCCATGCCTGAAGACCCAATCAGGACGTTCACCGCGTTCGCGGGTGTGCAGCGGCTCGCCAGCGGTCGCTTGATCGACGTGGCTCTCGCCGTGAAAGCGCGGGCGGCGGAAGAAGGCGATCCGATCCTGACCTTCGACGACAGGTCGGGCTCCGTCATCGACCTCGATCTGCGTGGAACAGAGGCGGACATCACCGCACAGTTCGCCGAACCCGCGAATGCGGGAGACGCTACGAGCACCGTTGAGGGCCGAACGGATCCTGATGGTGCGCCAAGAAGCCGAGGTCGCCCGAAACTCGGGGTCATCGCCCGCGAGGTGACGCTGCTTCCCCGTCAGTGGGAGTGGCTTGCATCCCAGCCAGGAGGTGCATCGCAAGCGTTGCGGCGCCTCGTTGATGAAGCGCGGCGGGCAGATGGTAGGCAGACCCTGATGAAGGCCGCGAGAGAGGCCGCCTACCGCTTCCTTTCGGCGTTGGCTGGCGATCTGCCCGGGTTTGAGGAGGTGATCCGGGCGCTTTTCGCCGGGGATGCCAACGGCTTTGCCGAGCGCATGACGGCATGGCCACCGGACATCCGAGACCATGCGCTGAAGCTCGCAGCCCTCACCTGAGCCAGCGAACGACGGCCGATGGCTGAGGTCCGCCCCGTGCAGCGGCAGCTTTTCCAGATCCGCGTCAGAAAGCTGACATTCTGGAAACTGACCTGACCGGCTGGCTTTGGACCGGGCTGATTGAGAGGATCAGTTGGGCCCGAAGGCGTTGGACATGGGGCGAGGTCAGTAGACGAGTGCGGAGCAGGTGGTGCTGAAGCTGCGCCAGATCGAGGTGCAGACGGCACAAAACAAAAGCTTGGCGCTGGCGTGCAAGGAGGCGGAGATCTCTGAGCAGAGCTATCACCGCTGGCGCAAGGAGTACGGCGGTCTCCAAGTCGATCAGGCCAGGAAGATGAAGAGCCTGGAGCGCGAGAACGCGCGGCTGCGGCGGCTGGTAGCCGATCTATCCTTGGAGGATCAGGTGCTGGCGGACGTCGCCTCGGGAAACTTGTAGCCCCCGAGCGACGCCAGCAGGCGGTGGACGGGATCCGGGAGAAGTACGGTCTCTTCCGAACGTCACGCCTGCCGGATCGTCGGTCAGCACCGCGGCACGCAACGCTACGTGCCGACCTTGTTGGCGGACGAGGATGAGCTGACCCGCGCCATCATCGCCCTGGCGTCCGAGTACGGGCGCTATGGCTATCGCCGCGTCACCGCGCTGCTGCAGGCGGCAGGGTGGCAGGTGGGCAAGGACCGGGTTCATCCTTCGAGAACCTCAGGATGAGGGCATCTGGCGTCGCGAGGGGCTGAAGGTCCCGCAGAAGCATCGGCCGCGCAGCCGGCTTTGGCTGAACGACGGCTCGGGCAAACGGCTGCGCCCGCTCCGCCGCAACCGCGTCTGGAGCTTCGACTTCGTGCAGGCCCAGACGCACGACGGCCGAACCTTGCGCATCCTGACGCTGATCGACGAGCACAGCCGGGCGTGCCTCGCGCTGAAGGTGGCGCGGCGGATCAACAGCCTCGATGTGATCGAGGCACTGGCCGACGCCATGTGCCTGCACGGCATCCCGGAGCACATCCGCTGCGATAACGGCCCCGAGATGATCTCGAAGGCGCTGCGCCAGTGGGTCGCCAAGACGGGGCCACAGATTCAGTACATCGCACCCGGCTCGCCGTGGGAGAACGTGTACTGTGAGAGCTTCAACGGTAGGCTGCGCGACGAGTGCCTACGCCAAGAGATCTTCGATTCGCTGAAGGAGGCGCAGATCGTGATTGGTCTGTGGCAATCCACCTACAACCGCGTCCGACCGCACTCGTCGCTTGGCTATCGGCCACCTGCGCCTGTCAGCTTCCCAGATCTGGCCTTCCGGCTACCCATGGCCGCTACCATGCAGTAGCCTCCCACTCGGCCCGGGCCAAAATACCGGCCAGGTCAGGTGAGGGTCGTCGTCCCGGCAGCGTGGCAGTTCGCGGGCGCTCGGACAACGCGGAAGCGAGCGTTGATTCGGCTGACGGTGGTACGCTGGTGGTACGCTCGCCTGTCAGCGTACCACGGTCCCCTACTAAGTGCTTATGAGGATTGGAGCGGGCGATCGGGATCGAACCGACGACATTCAGCTTGGGAAGCTGACGTTCTACCACTGAACTACGCCCGCCGACATGGTCGGCACGGATAAGGTCTGTCGCGGAGCGCGAACTCCGAACGGCGCCGTGCGCTCATGTACGGCCATGGTCTAGCAGTTCGACGGCGATGGCGTCAAACGGGTCCGGCATCTCCCGGTCGTGATCCCCGGGCGACCCCGCGTGAGCCCGGCGCGGCGTCCCGGCCGGGTCGGCGGAACGCCGCGGCGCGCGAGCCGTTTCGCTCGACGAAGCGCGCGTGGCGCCGGACCGAGACCCTGCTGACACCATGTGCGGAATCTGCGGCGAGATCTGCTTCGACCGGCCGGCGGACCCCGCCGCCGTCGACGCGATGATGGGGTCTCTGCGGCCGCGCGGGCCCGACGCAGCGGGGCTCTTCGGTTCCGGCCGGGTCGTTTTCGGCCATCGCAGGCTCAAGATCATCGACCTGTCCGAGGCCGGGCAGCAGCCCATGATCGATCCCGCCCTCGGGCTCGCGATCGTGTTCAACGGCTGCATCTACAATTTCCGCGCGCTGCGCGCCGAACTCGAGGCGAAGGGCTACGCGTTCTTCTCGACGAGCGACACCGAAGTGGTGCTCAAGGCCTTCCACGCCTGGGGAACTGCCTGCGTCGAGCGCTTCGCCGGCATGTTCGCCTTCGCGATCCTGGAGCGGGATTCCGGGCGAGTCGTGCTGGCGCGCGACCGGCTCGGCGTGAAGCCGCTCTATTACAGCGAGACGAAGGGCCGCTTCCGCTTCGCCTCGTCGCTCCCGGCCCTGCTCGCCGCCGGAGACGTCGATACCGCGGTCGATCCGGTCGCGCTCCACCACTACATGAGCTGGCACGCGGGCGTCCCGGCCCCGCTCACCATCCTCAAGGGCGTGCGCAAGCTGCCACCGGCGACGATCCTGACGATCGAGCGGGACGGGACGCGGCACGCGTCGACCTACTGGACCCTGGCGATCGGCCCCCGCGCGGCCGACCGTGGCCGGACCGAGGCGGACTGGCGCGAGGCCGTCCTCGACGCCCTCGGCACCGCGGTCGAGCGCCGGCAGGTCGCCGACGTCCCGACGGGGGTTCTCCTCTCGGGCGGCCTGGACAGCTCGCTGCTGGTGGCCCTGCTGGCGCGCGGTGGCCAGCGCGGCCTCAAGACCTTCTCGGTGGGCTTCGACGCGGTGAACGGCGTCGAAGGCGACGAGTTCAAGTACTCGGACATCATCGCCGAGACCTTCGCCACCGACCACACGAAGCTCGCGGTCGACGGCACCCGGACGCTGGAGGCGCTGCCCGCGGCCATCGCGGCGATGTCGGAGCCGCAGATGAGCCACGACGCGGTGGCCTTCCTCCTGCTCTCGCAGGAGGTCGCCAAGCACGTGACGGTGATCCAGAGCGGGCAGGGCGCCGACGAAGTGTTCGGCGGCTATCACTGGTATCCGAAGCTGATGGGCTCGACGGACCCGGTCGCCGACTACGCGAAAGCGTATTTCGACCGCGACCATGCCGAGATGCGGGAGGCCCTGACGCCCGACATGGTCGGCGGCGATCACAGCACCGACTACATCGCGACCTTCTTCGCGAACTCGCGGAGCGACAGCGCCATCGACAAGACTCTGCAACTCGACCAGGAGGTCATGATGGTCGACGATCCGGTCAAGCGGGTCGACAACATGACGATGGCCTGCGGCCTCGAGGCGCGTGTGCCGTTCCTCGACCACGACCTCGTCGAGCTGGCGGCCCGTATCCCGGCGGAGCTAAAGGTCCGGGATGGCGGCAAGTACATCCTCAAGGAGGCCGCGCGGGCGGTCGTCCCGGCCGAGGTGATCGACCGCGAGAAGGGGTATTTCCCCGTTCCGGCGCTGAAGCACATCCGCGGCCCGTTCCTCGACTACGTCCGCGACGTGCTGGACCGGCCCGAGGCGCGCGCGCGCGGCATCTTCAACCGCGCCTACGTCGATCATCTGCTCGCCGATCCCGACGGCACGCTGACGCCCAAGGGCAACTCGAAGCTCTGGCAGGTGGCCCTTCTGGAGAGCTGGCTCCAGACGCACGGCGTCTGAGACGGGCCGCGGCACGCCTTTCGCGACGGATCGTGATCGACCGCGCGCTCAAGGTGCCGCGCTTTGTCCACGATCGTCTTGGATCAGCCGGTCGACAGACACCCGGAGAAGCCCGTCGATGTGCCGCTGGATCGCCTATGCGGGACGCACCATCCCGCTGGAGCACTACGTCACCGAGCCGTCCCACAGCCTCGTCTCGCAGAGCATCGCGGCGCTCGAATCGACCGCGGCGACCAACGGCGACGGGTTCGGGCTCGGCTGGTACGGTGATCACCCGGAGCCCGGCCGGTACCGCGAGGTCCAGCCCGCCTGGTCGGACGACAACCTGCGCTACCTGTGCCGGCACCTGCACTCGCACCTGTTCTTCGCGCACGTGCGCGCCGCGACCGGGACGCCGATCACCCGGCCGAACTGCCATCCCTTCGCCTGCGGTCCGTGGCTGTTCATGCACAACGGCTATATCGGCGACTGGAGCCGCCTGCGGCGCCCGGTCGAGGCGCTGATCCCGGACGAGCTGTACCCGTCGCGCGCGGGGACCACCGATTCCGAAGCGATCTTCCTCGGGCTGTTGGGCTGCGGCCTGATGGGACCGGGGCCGCGCCGCGATCCTGTCGAGGCGACGGCGCGCGCGCTCGCGCGCCTCACGGATCTCGCCGGGCCGCATCCGTTCCGGTTCACCGCGGCGCTGGCCGACGGGCGCGATCTCTACGCGTTCCGCTACGCCGCGAACGACAAGGCGAACTCGCTCTACTACCGCGCTTCGGAGGGCGGCGTGGTCGTTGCCTCGGAGCCGCTCGACCGGGATCACGGCACTTGGACGACGGTCGCCGAGAACAGCGTGCTCGTCGCGCGGCGGGACGCGCCGGTGGAGATCCTGTCGCTGGCGCAGTTCGGCCTGGCCGCGCCGCCGGTCGATGACTCGGTCCGCCGGCTGCGCGCCTGAGCGACTCCGCTCAGGCGACGCGGGAGAGGCTGCCGCTCTGCGAACCCTGCGTGCTGCGGGCGGAATCGTAGGCGCGATTGCGCAGGGCGGTCTCGCTCGGGAGCTGGTCGATCACGTTGCCGGACGACGGATCGACCACCTGGAACACGATCGAGCTGGTGTCCGGATCCTGGATGTACCGCGCCTTGCCGCCGTTCGTGCCGATGTCGAGCTTCACCGCGGGCTCGAGCGGCTTGGCGGAGGTCTCGGGCTCGGGCGCCTGCTGGGTCACGGCGGCGGCGGCCGTCGCTCCGAGCGCGTCGAGGCCTTGCGGCCCCGGCGTCGTGGATGTCAGCGTTCGGATCTCCATCGCCGGTCTCCTGCGATCCTGTGATCGAAGGATTGAGGCGCGGTCCTGCCTAATCGTTCCTTAATGGCGACCGCCGGTCCACCGGATGATGCGGCGGGATCGGAGATGCGATGAACATCGCGTTACCGGGGCGACACAAATCCGTGCTGAATTTTCTCCTGGGTCGACTCGGCGCCCAGCCGGTTCGTCTTCCCGCAACGGGACTGCGGCCCGCCCCGCGCAGCGTGGAGCACGCGATGTACAGGATCTCGGCGAT
The DNA here is from genome assembly GCF_900112625.1 of Methylobacterium sp. 13MFTsu3.1M2. Lineage (NCBI taxonomy): Bacteria > Pseudomonadati > Pseudomonadota > Alphaproteobacteria > Hyphomicrobiales > Methylobacteriaceae > Methylobacterium > Methylobacterium sp. 13MFTsu3.1M2. The sequence goes on along the minus strand of NZ_FOMM01000014.1, from coordinate 177,030 downwards.
GCTCGTCTTGGCGACCAGTCCCGCGCTCGCCGCGCCGGCCGCGGCTGGCGATCCGGGTACGCGCGCGCCGTTCATCCGCGAGCACCGCTGCGCCGTCGTGGAGCGTCTCGACGCCATCCACAGGCGCGGGCCGGTCGACGTCTCGCGCGACCGCTTCATCGTCGTCGCGCCGCACGGACAGGCGCAGCGCTACGTCCAGTGCATCTTCCAGGATCGGGATACGCGGATGTTCTGCGAGGCCGCGTCGGGCGCCTACGGGCCACCCGGCCGAAGGCGCCTGCGGCTGGATGCGACGGCACGGCAGGCGCTGGCGGCGCTCGGATACGTCCAGGCGGACCCGGCGGAGAACTTCGCGCGCCTGGTGGAGCTGGGATCGCCGCCCGACACGGGCATCGCCGCGGATCTGATGCTCGCGGCGCTGCACGATGCCTACGGCGCCCGCCCGGGCGACATTCTCGATATCGAGGCCCCGCACGGCGGAACGCCGGGGCGGGGCTGCGGCGCGCCCGAATCCTGAGCGGACCGGGCGCGCCGCCATCTCACTCGGCGGCGTCGACGTAGAGCTTGCCGCCCTCGGCCAGGAATTCCTGCGACTTCGCCCGCATGCCGGCCTCGGCCTCGGCCTTCGACATCGCGGGCGCCGCGCCCACGACTTCGCCGGCCTCCTCCATCGCCAGCACCTCGGCGCGCAGGTCCTGCGTGATCTTCATCGAGCAGAATTTCGGCCCGCACATCGAGCAGAAATGCGCGACCTTGTGGGCGTCCTTCGGCAGGGTCTCGTCGTGGAAGCGCCGGGCGGTATCCGGATCGAGGCCCAGGTTGAACTGGTCCTCCCAGCGGAAGTCGAACCGGGCGCGGCTGAGCGCGTCGTCCCGGAGCTGCGCGGCGGGATGCCCCTTGGCGAGGTCTGCGGCGTGGGCGGCGATCTTGTAGGTGATGACGCCGGTCTTCACGTCGTCCCGGTCCGGCAGGCCGAGATGCTCCTTCGGGGTGACGTAGCAGAGCATCGCGGTGCCGAACCAGCCGATCATGGCGGCGCCGATGCCCGAGGTGATGTGGTCGTAGCCGGGGGCGATGTCGGTGGTCAGCGGACCGAGGGTGTAGAACGGCGCCTCGCCGCACTCCTTCAGCTGCTTCTCCATGTTGACCTTGATCTTGTGCATCGGCACGTGGCCGGGGCCCTCGATCATCACTTGGCAGCCCTTGTCCCAGGCGACCTTGGTCAATTCGCCCAGCGTCTCCAGCTCGCCGAACTGGGCGGCGTCGTTGGCGTCGGCGATCGAGCCCGGGCGCAGGCCGTCGCCCAGGGAGAACGAGACGTCGTAGGCCCGCATGATGTCGCAGATCTCGTCGAACCGCTCGTAGAGGAACGATTCCCGGTGCCCGGCGAGGCACCAGCGGGCCATGATCGAGCCGCCGCGCGAGACGATGCCGGTGACGCGCCGCGCGGTCAGCGGCACGTGGGCGAGGCGCACGCCGGCATGGATGGTGAAGTAGTCGATGCCTTGCTCGGCCTGCTCGATCAGCGTGTCCTTGAAGACCTCCCAGTCGAGCTTGAGCGGGTCGCCGCCGACCTTCTCCAGCGCCTGGTAGATCGGCACCGTGCCGATCGGGACCGGGCTGTTGCGGATGATCCACGAGCGGATGTTGTGGATGTTGCGGCCGGTGGACAGGTCCATGACCGTGTCGGCGCCCCAGCGGATCGACCAGACGAGCTTCTCGACCTCGTCGGCGGCCGAGGAGGTCACGGCGGAGTTGCCGATGTTGGCGTTGATCTTGACCAGGAAGTTCCGGCCGATCGCCATCGGCTCCAGCTCGGTGTGGTTGATGTTGGCCGGGATGATCGCCCGGCCGCGGGCGATCTCGTCGCGCACGAATTCCGGGGTGATGAAGGGCGGGACCGAGGCCCCGAAGCTCTGGCCGTCCGCGAGCGCGGCCTCGGCGCCCGCGAGCATGGCCTCGCGGCAGACGTTCTCGCGATGGGCGACGTAGATCATCTCCTCGGTGATGATCCCCGCGCGGGCGAACTCGTACTGGGTCACCATCTGGCCCGGGGCCGCCTTGCGGATGGTCCGCTCGGCGGGGCAGGGGGCCACGAGCTTGTCGCCCGCGAATCCGTTATCCTCGGGCTTCACCGCGCGCGGCGCGACGGCCGCGTAGCCGCGGGCCGCGACCCAGGGCTCGCGCACGCCGGGGAGGCCGGCATTGAGGTCGATGCGGGCATCGGTCTCGGTGTAGGGGCCCGACGGGTCGTAGACCCGCACCGGTTCCTCCTTCGGATCGGAGAGGACGATCTCGCGATAGGGGACGCGGATGTCCGGCCGCCCGGCCGGGTTCGCGTACGCCTTGCGCGATCCGGTGACCGGACCCGTGGTCACGGTCTCGGGGCTGCCTTTCACGTCCTTCGGGAGAACGGGTGCGTTCATCGTGGGCCTCTCCTCGTGCTGGAGCGGTCCGGTCCACGCGATGGCCGAGATGAGATGAGGTCGCGCGAGATGCGACCGCAGGTTCCCGTCCCTCCGCCGGTATGAGCCGGATCAGGTTCAAGGGTCAGGGCAGCGTGCCCAATCTCAGCCCTCTTCAGGGCCCCCCTCGGAACGGTTCCAGACTCGGGCCCGCGGACGGCTTTGTCAATGCTGACCGGCCGCCCTAGAAAACACATCCCCGAAACCGTTCGTCCGAACGCACGCGTTCTCTCGCACCGCGATCGCACCGCAATGCGCCTCATCGCCGGCCTCCTGCTCGCCGCGCTCCTCCTCTGCGGGCTGGCCTGCGCCGCGCTCGCGCTCGGGCAGCGCCGGTTCCTCTATCCGGGCGCCTTCGGGCCGCAGAACCCGTGGACGATCCCGCCGGGCCTTGCGACGATCACGGTCGCGACCCCCGACGGCGAGACCCTGCACGGCCTGTGGCGGCCTCCGCGGCCGGGCTGCGGCGTCGTCGTGAGCTTCCACGGCAACGGATCCCGCCCCGAGCCGCACGCGGCCCGCTTCGCCGCGGAGCCCTGGCGGGCGCGCGGCTGGGGCGTGCTCACTGTGGCCTATCGCGGCTATCCCGGCTCCACCGGCAGCCCCAGCGAGGATGGGCTGATCCGCGACGGGCTGGCGGCCGTCGAGGCCGCGCGGGCGCGGGCGCCCGACGCGCCGATCCTCCTCCACGGACACTTCCTCGGGGCCGCCGTGGCCGTGGCCGTCGCCGAACGGGTGCCGACGATCGGCCTGTACCTGGAGGCGCCGTTCGACTCGATGACCCACACCGTGCGGCTGCATGTCCCGCTAGCCCCGATCTGGCTCCTGCGCGACACGTACCGCTCGGACCTGCGCATCCGCGACGGGTCGGCGCCCGTGCTGATCGTGCAGGGCCGCGACGACACGGTGGTGCCGGCCAAGCTGGCGCGGAACCTCGCCGAGGCGGCCGGCCCGCGGGCGCGGATCGACGTGATCCCGGGGGACCACGTCTCCATCCTGGGGAGCCGGGATCGCGAGGCCGAAGCGCTGTTCGGACAGGGCGTCGGTCCGGCCTGCCCGCAGCCGGTGGACCAGCAGGGGTAGGAGAGGGAGGCTCGCGTGGTCGGACGGCGCTCGCAGCGCTGGAGCGCCGAGGATCCGGACGCGCCGGGCGTCCCGGGCCCGCCGGACCCGGTCTGCCCCCTCTGCGAGCGCCCGATCCCGCGCCGCGCCCGCTCCAGCCTCCATCACCTCACGCCGAAGCTGAAGGGCGGGACCCATCGCGGCACGGTCCGGCTGCACCAGATCTGCCACTCGGCGATCCACGCCCGCTACAGCGAGGCGGAGATCGCCAAGCGCCTCGCCGACGTCGAGGCCCTGCGCGCCGATCCGGAGATCGCGCGCTTCCTCGTCTGGATCCGCGGCAAGCCCGACGATTTCCACGCCGCCACGCGCATGACCCGCGAGCGGAAGTCGGCGCGCCGCCAGATCTGACACCTGCCCGGCCGGCGTTTACCGGGCGTTCGTCACATCCGCAGGTGGCCGCCGCCCCGTTCCTTGCCGTCAACCCGAACCGGTCCAGGATCGCCCCGATCGCGAGGGTTCGGACGATGGCCGGGGTCGGGGATACGGGGGATCGACTCGCCTGGGTCGATATCGCCAAGGGGATCTGCATCCTCCTGGTCGTCATGATGCATTCGGTCATCGGCACCGGCGAGGCCATGGGCGGCGAGGGCTTCCTCCACCCGGTCGTCGCCTTCGCGAAGCCGTTCCGGATCCCGGACTTCTTCCTGCTCTCCGGCCTGTTCGTGGGACGGGTGATCGACCGCGACTGGCGCCTGTTCTCCGACCGCCGGGTCGTCCACTTCGCCTATTTCTACCTCCTCTGGCTGGTGATCCAGTCGGTCGCAAAGTACGGCAAGATCGTCGGCGATGCCGGTCCCGCGGCCTTCGCGGTGCATCTCGCCCACGCACTGATCGAGCCCTATTCCAGCCTCTGGTTCATCTACCTGCTGGCGGTGTTCTCGGTGGTCACCAAGGCCCTGCGCCGCGTGCCCGGCGGCGTGCTCCTCGCCGGCGCCGCCCTGCTGCAGATCGCCGACATCCGCAGCGAGTCGACCCTGATCGAGGAGTTCTGCGCCCGCTACGTCTACTTCGTCGCGGGCTACCTGTTCGCCGGGCGGATCTTCGCGCTCGCCGACGCGGCGCGCCGCCGCGTCCCGCTCGCCCTCTGCGGCCTCGCCGCCTGGGCGGTCCTGGAAGGCTGGCTCGCGCTGACCCCGTCGGGCCTGCCGGATCATCCGACCCTCGCCAGCCTGCCGCTGGTGAGCCTCGCCCTCGGCGGGGCCGGAGCCCTCGCGATCGTGGTGGCGGCGGCTCTGATCGGCCGCGCCGGCGGTCGGGTCGCCGAGGCGGTCCGGACCTGCGGCCAGCGCTCGATCGTGATCTACCTCGCCTTCTCGCTGCCGATGGCGGCGACGCGGGAGATCCTCGTGCGCACCGGCGCGATCACCGATATCGGCCTCGCGAGCCTGACCGTCATGGCGACGGCGGTGATCCTGCCGCTGGTGCTGGAGCGGCTGGTCCGCGGGACGGCGCTCGACCTGCTGTTCGTCCGGCCGCGCCTGTTCCGGCTAGCCGGGTCCGGGCCTAAGCCGAGCCCGGCCCTGCAGGCGACCTGAGGGACCTCAGCCGTCGAAGGCGATACCGATCCGCCGGCTGCGCCGCCACGCCACGGTGGCCGGGCGCGGTTCGGTGCCCGTGCTGACACGAAGCGCGAAGCGGTCCGGCACGGCCTGATCGTCCTCGACCTCGATCTGCGCGCCGACGTCGGTGGCGTCCCAGACCAGGCAGCTCACCTCGCCGCCGTCGAGCAGCACGGCGCCGAACGTGAAGGCGTTCTTCCGGAAGGTGCCGCGGCGATTCTCCGTCATCAGCTCCTCCGTCCCGTCTCGTGGCTCCGCGGAGCCCGACGATGCCGGATCGCGGTTAACAGGGCAAATACGTTCCCGTGCCTGCCCTGCTCGACCGAGATCAGTACTCGTCGGGATCACCCCGGTAGCGGCGTGGCCCCGGCCCGTAATCGTCGTCGTAGGAGCGGCGCGGCGGCGGGCGGTCGTAGTCGCGGCGGTCGCGGTAGGCGTCGCGCCGGTCGTCGTAGCCGTCATTCCGGTATCCGCCCCCGCCGCCGTAGGCACCCCCGCCGCCACCGCCGTAGCCGCCGCCGCCGTAGCCCCCACCGCCGCCCGCGTTGATCCGCGGGGCGTACCAGCAGCTCTTCGCCTGGCCCGGCGCCGGATCGCCGAAGGTCTGGGTGTTGCAGGGCACGACGCCGCCCTGCGGGAACGGCCGGCCGTTCGTCCGGCCGGGCACGCCGTAATAGACGTTGGTGGGATAGGGCATCCGGCAGACGCCGCCCTCCTGCGCGCAGCCGACCAGGTTCACCGTGTCGAGCTGGTAGGCCTGGGCCGGGGCGGGTGCTAGCGCGCCGCCTCCCAGCGTGATGGCCCCGAAGGCCAGAGCGATCCGAATCTGCACGTCCCCGATTCCCCCGTGGTTTGCGGTGCGGGTGCCGAATAATCCGGTCGGCGGCTTCCGGCCAGCGGCCGCGCTCGCTATGGCGTCGCACCAGGATGCGCGCGGGCCGGTCCGCGGCCGGCGCGACGGTGATCGGGCGGAACGCCCCGTCGTCGGACGGAAGACAGCGAGCCGGGAGGCCTTGATGAGGGATGCGTCCGCGCAGGAGCTTCTGCTGCTCAGCGCGCTCCAGGAATGCCGGATCCAGCTCGACGCGGCGCGCAAGGACGAGGCGGCCCGCGCCGCCGTCCGGGAGGAGCTCGAGGCCGCGCTCCGGCGCGAGGCCGCTCTCGCGGCGGCGATCGTGGAGGAGCGCGAGCGGACCGAGGCGGTCCGCCTCGTGCTTCAGGCGCTGCTGATGAGCGTCCGCCGGTTCGGTCTGCGCCGGCGCCTGTTCGGGGCGCGCATCGCCCGGCTCGGCCGCGAGACGCCGGATTCCGGTCCGCAGGCGGCCCGCCATCCCGTGCTGCTCACCGAGGCGCGACGGGTGTTGGGTAAGCCATCCCCCGAACCGCCGGCCGAGCGGTGACGGCGGTCGCGGCCCGAGCGCCGCGCGGCGCGGCTCTTCACGGCCCGGCGCCGGCGTCTCCGGGCACCGCGGCCAGGACTATCAGGGCCGTCAGAACGCCGAGCGGCAGGACGATGCTGCCGAAGGCGAGATGGGCGATCCCGAAGGCGCCGAACAGCGCGCCCGCGGCGAAGGCCGCGATCCCCGGGAGCACGCGCAGGAACCTCTCCCGGGTCTGATCGCGCTGTTGGCCGCGCCCCAGGAGGAGGTCGGTCGCGTCGATGACGGCCTGGCTGACGCTCACCGTCATGACCGTCGTGGGGGCGAGATGGCCGAGAGACAGGCGGCCGATGGCGTTCTGTAACCCCATGGCCGCGACCGCGAGCATGCCGACGGCGATGGAAGCGGCACTGTCCGCTCCGCCGAGGGGCGACCAGACGGTGCCACACAGCCCGAATCCCGCGAGCAGGGTCACCTCCACGGCGAGGAGCCAGGGCAGTGGGTCGAAAGCCCGCCGCTCCAGCGCCAGGGCCAGGACCCGCGCCCCCGCCACCGCTCCGACGAAGACGGGCAGGGCCAGGAGCTTGGCAACCACGCCGCTGGAGCTCGCGACCAGCTCGGCGCCGATCAGGACGAAGTTGCCGGTGACATGAGCGGTGAAGAGGCCGGTCAGGGCGATAAAGGCCGCCGCGTCGACGAAGCCGGCGACGAACGCCAGGGCGGCGCCGGCGAAGGGACCGCTCCCCGGTCTCCGAGCTCGCGCGGGACGGCTCATCGTCTCAGTCGGCGAAGGGCGTCGCCGTCAGGCCGACCGGCATCCGCGGATTGGCGAAGTAGTCGGGCCAGCGATCGCAGAGATACAGGATCGCGACCAGCACGGTGGCGATCGCCAGCAGGGAGGCGAGCACCTCTGTGACCTGCGTCGCCCATTTCCCGAGCGTCGGGATCGCCATGAGGCCGCCGACGAACAGCGTGGTCACGATAACGGGTGCGGACATCGGGCAAGGCTTCGCGGCGCGGCTCTGGGACGGGGCTGTCCCGAACCCTAACGCCGCGCGGCGCCCGCAGGTTACCGATATCGGTTATCGTGACTCATGATAGGCAACCCGAACATCGAGCTGCTGCGCTCGTTCCTGGCCGTCGTCGAGAGCCGCAGCTTCACCGCCGCGGCGCAGGCTCTCGGTCTGCGGCAATCCACGGTGAGCGGGCACATCGCTCGGCTCGAGCAGGCGCTCGGTCGCGCGCTCCTGACGCGGGACACCCACCGGGTCGCGCCCACGCCGGACGGTCAGGCCATGATCGGCTTCGCCCGCGACGTGGTGGACGCGCAGGACCGGCTGCGTGCCTTCTTCTCGCCGGAAGGCCTGCGCGGCCGAATCCGGCTCGGCGTCTCCGAGGATTACACCCTGTCGACCCTGGCACAGGTTCTGGCCCGCTTCGCCGATCGGCACGACGCGGTCGATCTGCAGATCACGGTCGGGCTGAGCCGCGCCCTCTATCAGGGCTACGATGCGGGCGAACTCGACGTAATCTTCTGCAAGCGGCGGCGCGGCGACCCGCGCGGGACCTTGGCCTGGGCGGAGGATCTGATCTGGACGGGCCGGCCCGGCCTCGTGCCGGATCCGGCCAAGCCCTTGCCCCTCGTGCTCTACCCGCCACCGTCGATGACCCGCACCTTGGCGCTCGACGCCCTCGAGGCGGTGGGCCGGTCCTGGCGGGTGGCCTGCACCAGCGGAAGCCTGATGGGGCTGCGGGCCGCCGTCGAGGCGGGCCTGGGCATCGCGCCGCACTCGGCCAAGATCCTGCCGCCGGGCCTCGCCGCGATCTCCGAGGCGGCCGGCCTGCCGCCGCTCGGCGCGGTCGAGTTCGTCGTGCTCGGCCCGGGTCGCCACCACGCGGCGGCGACCGCGCTGCAGGAGACGATCCTGGCGAGCACGGGCGAGCTTCAGGGCGCCGCGCGCTAGGGCGGCGTCCTCCCGGCACGCGGTGGCCGGGCTCGATCCCGACCGTTCGGCGCGGTCCTTAACGGATTGGCCAGCCTTTTTCCGCACCGTACCGCGAAGCGGTCACAAACGGTTTCGACAAGGATCGCCGGCGGTGCCGGCCCCGGTGTCGTTGCCGGACGGGGCGCGAAACCGCCGCATTTGGCGTGCGGAAACCGTCCTGCGGCGTGCCTGACGGTCGCGCATCGCGGCGGAACATTCGAGAACGGGATGCATGGCCAAGGGTCGGGGCAGGATTGAGCCGAACTTCGACGTGCCCGAAGGGCGCGCGCGGGATCGCGGCGAACTCGACCTGCGCCTGACTCGTGAGGACCGTCCCGGGGCAGGAGACGGCGTGGCGAAGCGATCGGGCGGCGGAGCGCGGCAGCCGAACAAGGCGCCGGCGCGGACAACGGGGCGGGCGAAGGCCTCGGGTCGCGGCCGACGCCGGCGTTCCTGGCTCGGCCGCATCGTCTACGGCTGCGTCGTCCTCGGCCTCTGGGGGGTGATCGGGCTCGCGGGGCTCATCGCTTACCACGCCTCGCAGCTGCCACCGATCGACCAGCTCGCGGTGCCGAAGCGTCCGCCCAACATCGCGATCCTGGCGAGCGACGGCTCCCTGCTCGCCAATCGCGGTGAGACCGGCGGCCGCGTCGTGTCGATCAAGGAGCTGCCGCCCTACCTGCCGCGCGCCTTCGTGGCGATCGAGGATCGGCGCTTCTACCAGCATTTCGGCGTCGACCCGGTCGGCATCATGCGGGCCATCGGCCAGAACCTGACCCGGCGCGGCGTGGCGCAGGGCGGCTCGACCCTCACACAGCAGCTCGCCAAGAACCTGTTCCTGACCCCGGAGCGCTCGGCCTCGCGCAAGATCCAGGAGGCGATCCTCGCGCTCTGGCTCGAGCACAAGTACACGAAGGACGAGATCCTCGAACTCTACCTGAACCGCGTCTATTTCGGCGCCGGCGCCTACGGCGTCGAGGCGGCGGCGCAGCGCTATTTCGGCAAGCCTGCCAAGGAGGTGAGCCTCGCGCAGGCCGCGATGCTCGGCGGCCTCGTGCAGGCGCCCTCGCGCCTCGCCCCGAACCGCAACCTCCCGGCCGCCCAGGCCCGCGCCGCGCAGGTGCTCGCCGCCATGCAGGAGCTGGGCTTCGCGTCGGCGCAGGACGTCAAGGTGGCGCTCGCCCAGCCGGCGAAGCCCGCCAACGCCCGCGGCGGCGGGTCGGCCAACTACGTCGCCGACCTCGTGATGGACGTGCTCGACGATTACGTCGGCAAGTTCGACACCGACATCACGGTCCAGACCACGGTCGATCCGAGCCTCCAGGCGGCGGCCGAGAAGGCGCTCACCGACGAGCTCAACGCCAAGGGCACGCGCTACAACGTCAGCCAGGGGGCGCTGGTCTCGATGCGGCCGGACGGCGCCATCCGCGCCCTGATCGGCGGCCGCGACTACGCGCAGAGCCAGTTCAACCGGGCCACGACCGCCAAGCGTCAGCCCGGCTCCTCGTTCAAGCCCTTCGTTTACCTCGCGGCCGTGGAGCACGGCGCCACGCCCGACACGGTCCGGGAGGACGCGCCGATCCGGATCGGCAACTGGGCGCCGGAGAACTACTCCCACCGCTACGAGGGTCCCGTCACCCTGCGGACGGCGCTCGCCCAGTCGCTCAACACCGTCGCGGTGCGCCTCGGCCAGGAGGTCGGGCCGAAGACCGTGGTCCAGACAGCCCAGCGGCTCGGCATCACCTCGCCGCTCCAGGCCAACGGCTCCATCGCCCTCGGCACTTCCGAGGTCACGCTCCTGGAGATGGTCGGCGCCTACGGGGCCTTCGCCAACGGCGGCATCGGCGTGATCCCCTACGTGGTCACCGCCGTGAAGAGCCAGGACGGGAAGGTCCTCTACAAGCGCTCCGACAACGGTCTGGGCCGGGTCATCGACGCCAACGCCGACGGCATGATGAACGCCATGATGCACGAGACCTTCGTCAGCGGCACCGGCAAGAAGGCCGACATCCCCGGCTGGGACCTCGCGGGCAAGAGCGGCACCACCCAGGATTATCGCGACGCGTGGTTCATGGGCTTCTCGGGCAGCCTCGTGACCGGCGTCTGGCTCGGCAACGACGACGGCGAGCTCACCAAAAAGGTCACCGGCGGCAACCTGCCGGCGGAGATCTGGAAGACCTATATGACCCAGGCCCTGAAGGGGCAGACGCCGGTCCCGCTCCCGGGCCTCAACCGCTGGCGCCGCCAGCCGGAGACGACCGCCTCGGTGGCGAGCGCCGCTCCGGCGGGCCCGGGCGGGCTCCTGGGCCAGATCCTCGGCGAGCCGGAGGCCCCGGCGCCGCGCCAGGCCGCGCCGTCGCGGCGCGCGCCGAAGGACGACCGCAACTTCATCGAGAAGCTGTTCGGCATCGGTGACTGACGCTCCGCGGTCTCCGCATTCGTCGGGACCAGGCGGCGGCGCGCGTCGCGGGCGAGAGGCGGCCCGCGGCGCGCGCCGTCGCGCATCCGCGCGACTACGCCCGGGCTCCGGCTCAAGGCGACCGCGTCGAGGCGGGACTGACAGCCGCGGCGGCCTGTATTTGTATTAGCGGCGATTCAGCGCTTCTTAGTGCTGCCAATAACCGCTTTTTCAATCTTCGTGGATGTAAGATCGGGTGAACAGTAAGCCCGTCAACCGCAATGGCGCGGTTCGTGGCAGCCCGATCGAGCCCATGCTCCTGCGCGCGACCGCTACAGCGATCAGAGCTCACCTGGACGATCGCGCCTCGCGCCTGATCGCGGCGGCCGGCACATGCCTGCTGCTCTGCCTCGCGCTGCTCGGCGTCTATCTCTGCCTGGACCTGCGGGACGTCGCTTGGCACAACGCCCGCCGCAACGCCGGGAATCTCCTGGCGGTGATCGAGGAGGGCGTCGGCCACAGCCTGCGGGTCTACGACCTCTCGCTGCGGAACTCCGCACGGCTCGCGAGCCGCGCCGACATCGCGGCCCTGGACCCGGATATTCGGCGCCTGGCGCTGTTCGACACGGCTGTGGCGGGCTCCGGCCTCGGTCCGATCGCCGTCACGGACGCGGCCGGCGACGTCCGGCTGACGAGCGATCCCGGCGTGCGGACCCGGCCCAACATGCGCACGCTGCCGGAATTCGAGTTCCATCGGTCGAATCCCGAAGGCGGCCTGATCCTGTCCGGGCCGACCGTATCTCTCATGACCGGTGAGCCCATCATCCGCATGACCCGGCGGATCCGGACGCCCGACGGCTCATTCGCCGGGATCGTGTCGGGATCGATCAGGCTCGCGCATTTTCAGGCGCTGTTCGAGCGCCTGCACTTCGACGACGGCATCGCTCTGAACGTCTTCCACCGGGACGGGACGCTGCTGATCCGGGCGCCGGCACGGCCGGAGGCGCTCGGCCAGAACATCAGCGCGAGCCCCGGCTACAAGATGTACCGGGCCAAGCCGCGCGGCGAGTTCCAGGGACGCTCGTTCCTCGACGGCGTCGAGCGGGTCTACAGCTTCGCCGACCTCGACGACCTGCCGCTGATCGTGACCGTGGCGACGGACGTCGACAGCATCCGCAGCGTCTGGATCTACAAGGCGGCGATCGTCGCCGTCCTGATCCTGTGCCTCTGCCTCCTCGCCTTCGGCCTGACGATCCTGCTGCACCGGGAGGTCGGGCGCCACGTGGCCGCGGAAGCCTCCAGCCGCGAGGCCAACGCCGCGCTCGCCGTGCTCGCGCGGACCGACGGCCTGACGGGCCTGCCGAACCGGCGCAGCTACGACGAGCACTTCGCCGTGGAGTGGAAGCGGGCCGCACAGCTGCGGACGCCCCTGGCGCTGTTGATCGTCGATGCCGACCACTTCAAGCAGTTCAACGACCGCTTCGGTCACCAGCGTGGCGACGAAGCGCTGAAGGCGGTGGCGGAGTGCCTGCAACGTTCCCTCGATACCGCCGGGCTGAGCTTCCGGATCGGCGGCGAGGAGTTCGTCGCCCTGTTGCCGGGCGTCGACGCGACCGCCGCCAGCGTCGCGGCGGAGCGCGTCCGCCGGGCCGTGGTGAACCTCCGCATCCCCCACGCCCCGGAGGTCGGGGGCATCGCGACGGTGAGCATCGGCGTCGCCTGTGCCGACCCGGCCGGCGGCGATCCGCCTGAAGGGCTGTTCACGGCGGCCGACGGGGCCCTCTACGCGGCCAAGAAGGCCGGGCGCAACCGCGTCCGCGCCGCCGCGCCGGCGGATCCCGTGGCCCTGGCGCTGCGGGCCTGAGCGGCCCCGCGGCTCACAGCATCGGCAGCATCCGGGGCCGCGGTCCACGCGGGAAATGCGCGTCGATCAGGGCGATCTCGGCCGCACCGAGGTGCAGGTCCGCCGCGCCGGCATTCTCGACGGCCCGGTCCGGGCGACCGGTCTTGGGGATCGTGAACGTGCCCGGCAGCCGGGTCAGGTAGGCGAGGGCCACCGCGTAGGGCGTCGTGCCGTGGTTCTGCGCGATGCCCGCCAGGACGCGGCCGCCCGCGCTGGCCGGATCGGGGAAGTCGCCGCTGCCGAAGGGCGAGTAGCCCACCATGGCGACGCCGTGCTTCTCGCACCAGGGCAGCACGGCGTGCTCGATGGCCCGCTCGTTCAGGTGGTAGAGGACCTGATTGCAGGCGATCCGGTCCGGCCCCGCGATGGCCCGGACGCGATCGAGATCCTCGACGTCGAAGTTGCTGACGCCCCAGGACAGGATCTTGCCGGCCCGGCGCAGATCCTCGAAGCCCGCGATCGTCTCCTCGAGCGGGTGCTGACCCGGCCAGTGCAGCAGGTAGCAGTCCAGCCGGTCCGTCCGCAGACGCTGGAGCGACGCCTCACAGGCCCGCGCGACGCCCCGGCGCGTCGCGTTACCGGGCACCACCTTGGAGACGAGGAACACCTCCTCGCGGCAATCCGCGACGGCGGCGGCGACGATCGCCTCCGCGTCCCCGTACATCTCCGCGGTGTCGATATGGGTCATGCCGGCGTCGATCCCGGCCCGCAGCGCCCGGACCGCGTCCGTCCGGTCCGAACTGTCGATGTGCCACGTGCCCTGGCCGATCACCGGCACAGAGACGCGCGTCGCGCCGAAGCTCCTGGCGTACATGGCAGCGCTCCCTCTTCGCTGTCACAGGGGGTTGCTGGCGGCGGTCCGGTCGAGTCCCGGGCCGCCGGCGTATCACGGCTCGGCCGCGCAACAACCCGGCACGCCTTACTCGCGCCATCTTGGGGCGTTGAGCAATGGCATGCGGCCTCCCGCGGCGCTAAACTTTAGGCCCATGCCCGAAGTCCGGCGGCGCGGGCTCGCCGAGTCTGCGCCGCCCCGCGCAGTGCCGCCGCGCAGGGCCACGCGACGCCCGGACCCGCGCACGGTCCGTCGGCTGGCCATGCTGGAGATGCCTCGATGCTGCCGGCCCACCGGATATTCTGGGGTCTGATCCTGCTGGCGGCGGCCGGCGCGGGGTTGCTCTACAACATCATCTTCGCGGCCGGCGCCTCGCCCCTCGCCGGCTTCACGTACGGCCTCTGCATGGGCGCCACGGTGCTGGCCTTCGACCGCGGGCTGATCCTGGCCGGCCTGCAGGCGAAGATCCGGCGGCTGCCGGCCTGGCTCTACGTGCTGGCCGCGGAACTCGCCTACGTCCTGATGATCATGGCGGGCAACGCCCTGGGCGGCCTGCTCGTCTGGGCGTTCGCCCTGACACCGGACGACCTCACGACCGCGACCCGCATGACCGCGCGGGTGCTGGCCTACGCCCTCGCCGTGTCGGGCCTGCTGGTCTTCGTCATACGGATGCGCGACCTGATCGGCGGCGAGGTGTTCGTGAACTTCATGATCGGCCGCTACCACAAGCCGGTGGCGGAGGAGCGGGTCTTCCTGTTCCTCGACGTGGTCGGCTCCACGGCCTTCGCGGAGACCCACGGCGACCTGCGCGCGCAGGAATATCTCAGCGCCGTGTTCGCCACGCTCGCCGAGCCGGTGCGGCGCAACGGCGGCTCGGTGGACGACTATATCGGCGATCTCGCCATGGTGACGTGGCCGATGGCCCGTGGCCTGAAGGACGCGCGCTGCGTGACCTGCGTGTTCGAGGTGCTCGACCGGATCGAGGCCGACGCCGCGGCCTGGACCGCCCGGTTCGGGACGGTCCCGCGGCTCCGGGCGGCGCTGCACGGCGGCTCGGTGGTCACGGCCGAAGTCGGGGTCGACCGCCACAAGATCGCGTATTTCGGCGACGCCGTGAACGTGACGTCGCGGATCGAGGCCCTGTGCCGCCCGCTGGGCGTCGGCATCCTGATCTCGCAGGATCTGCTCAACCGCCTCCCGCGCCTTCCGGCCGGCGTCCGGGCACGGTCCCTCGGCGCCCACGCGCTCCGCGGCCGCGGCGCGCCGCTGTCGGTGGCGACGCTCGAGCGCGGACCCGCCGAGACCGCGCCCGTGGCGGATCTGGCGCCGCGCCGCGCCGCGGTCGCCCGCTGATGGCCGGGGCGAGCACCGCGCGGGCGAACACCCTGATCGCCGTGAAGATGGCGCTGCGCTTCGGGCTGCCGCTGATCGGGCTCGCGGTCTTCGGCCGCGCCGTCGTTCTGTCGGTGGGCGGCGATATCGAGCACGGCCAGTTCGCCCTGGGCGTGCTCCTGATCCTGGCGGGTTTCACCTCGAAGCTGGTGCCCCGGCCATGAGCGACGCGCCGGCGCGCCCGCCGATCTACCTCGACGCCGATGCCTGCCCGGTCAAGGACGAGACCTACCGGGTCGCCGAGCGCTACGGCCTGACCGTCCACGTCGTCGCCAACAGCGTGCTGAACCTGCCGCGCGAGCCCTGGATCGAGCGCGTGGTCGTCGGCCCGGAACTCGACGCCGCCGACGACTGGATCGCCGCGCGGGCCGGACCCGGGAGCATCGTCCTCACCGCCGACGTTCCGCTGGCCGCGCGCTGCGTGAAGGCCGGCGCCACGGTCCTGGCGTTCACTGGGAAGCCGTTCAGCGAGGCCGGGATCGGTCTCGCCCTCGCGACGCGCGACTTGATGCAATCGTTGCGCGAGGCCGGGACCATCACGGGCGGGCCGAAACCGTTCTCGCGCGCCGACCGGTCGGCCTTCCTGTCCGCCCTCGACCGGGCGGTGAACCGGATCCTGCGCGAGCGGCCGAAGCCGGTCTGAGCACCGGTCCCAGGCGCGACGGCGTTCCCCGCGCGGGAGGTCTCAGGCCTCGGCCGCCGGGACGAGGGCCTTGAGCGCCTCGTTGATGCGGTCCTGCCAGCCCGGGCCGTCTTTCTGGAAATGCGCGAGCACGGCGCTGTCGAGGCGCAGGCTCACCACTTCCCGAGATCCTGGGACCGTTGCCGGCCGCGGCGCGGCCTGAGGCGGCGGAGCGGCCGTCTTCGGGCTCGTCGCGGCCCGGAAGGCCGCCTCGGCTGCCGCGCGCGGGTCGGTGAAGCGGCGGCGGTTGCGGTCTTCGGCCATCGACCTCTAGCCCTTCGCGGTCGTCTTCTTCGGCGCGGCCTTCTTCGCGCTGCCCTTGGCGGCCGCCTTGGCTTCCTTCTCGGCCGCCTTGGCCTGCGCGTCCGCGGCCTCCTTGGCGAGCCGGAGCGAGCGCAGCCGCACCGTCCGCTCGTCCATCGCCTTGATGGCCGCGTGGTGCTCCGCCATCGCCTGGGCGCCCTCGCGAGCCATGCGCTCCGCCCGTTCCGCGCGCTCGGCGCGGTTCTCCGCCCGGGTCTTGGCTTCCGCCTCCGCGTCGCGGGTGGCATTCACCTCGTCGAGGTCGTACTCAGTGTCGTCGTTCATCCTGTCCCTTTCACCCCGGCTCGACGGGTCCGACCCGGCGCAGCCTGCGCGGGACGGGGTCTGAGCGGGTCCGGCCTGTTCGAGGGGCGGGGGGCAAGGCCGGATCGGCGCCCTCCCGCATCGCCGTCAGGCGCGCGGGGAAGGCAGGTTCACGAAGGCTTTAGCATGCCCGCGCGGCCGATGGCGAATCCGGATCGCCGGGTGGGACTGACGGCGCACACCATTCGTACGCGTTCGCCGGACGATCCGGATCGGGCTCGCGGTCGGCCGGGCGGGATCCGGCCCGGATCGTCCTCCGATCAGCGCACGCGGAAGTTGAGCGGAATGGAGACCGACAGGCTGGACTGCGTCACGCCGGGGGGCGCCGCCGGCATCGAGCCGCGCACCGCCGCGAGGGCGGCGCTGTCGATCTGGCCGACGCCGCTGGACCGGGCCACGCCGGCGCCCGTCACCTGACCCGAGCGCATCACGGTGAAGCGCACCACCGCGGTCCCGCCGCCGGTGCCGACGGCCGCGTTCACGTTCATCCGGCTGTGGATCGCCGCGCTGATGGCGCCCTGCCACTGGCGCATGGCGCTCGGATCGTTGCCCGCGGCGGCCCGGCCGGCCGCGTTAGCCCGCGAGGCCGACGCCGAACTCCGCTCGGCGCCAGCCCGTGCCTTGGCCTCGCGCGCCTTCGCCTCGCGCGCAGCCTTGGCCTTGGCCTCGCGGATCTCCTCCAGGCGCTCCTGCCGCGCCTCCTCGCGCTTCTGCTCGCGGAGCTTCTCCTCCCGGATCTTGCGCAGCTTGGCCTCGCGCTCCGCCTTCAGCTTCGCCGGATCGGGCGTCGGCTTGGGCGGCTCCTCGGACTTGGCGACCTCGGTGGGCGGCGGCGCCAGCGGCTCGGCGGCCTCGGACGCGGAGGTGATCACCTGGCTCTGCGCCTCCACGGGCTGAGCCTCCTGCGGCATCTCGACCGCCTGGGTGTCCTCCGGCTTCACCTCGGTCATCTCGGTCGGCGGCGGCGGCTGGACGGCCTCGTCGGGCGGCGTGTCCACCGGCTTCGCCTCCGGCGGGGCTTCCTGGCTCATCTGCTGCTCCGCCGGGGCCTCGGTGGCCGCGTCGGTCATGAGCGGCGCGAGGTCGACGGTGATCTGCTGCTCGCCGGGCGGTGCGGGCGGGGAGAGCCGCAGGAACATCACGGCGGCGAGCACGCAGGCGTGCAGCCCGAGGGCGACCAGGAAAGCGGCGAGCAGCCCGGACGGGCGGCGCTCGCCGAGACCGGCCGGCATATCCGTCGACGTGTAGGTGCTCATCGGCTCAGCGCGCGGTCCCTGCGGGGGCAGCGGGGGCGGCCGGGGCGGCGCCAGGCGAGGCCGGAGCGGCGCCGCCGGGCGACTGCGCGATCAGCGACACCTTGGTGAAGCCGGCCTGCCCGACGAGGCCCATGACCTCCATGACCTTGCCGTAGGGCACGTCGCGGTCGCCGCGCACGAGGATCACCTGATCCTTGTCGGCCGCCGCCATCTCGCGCAGGCGCGGCACGATGCTCTCCATCGTGAACACCTCCTTGGCGATGGACGGGTTGCCGTCCTTGTCGACCGTCACCTCGGCGGGCTTCTTCGACTGCGCGACCTTGGGCGCCGCGGTCTTCGGCAGCTGGACCGGCACGCCAGTGGTCATCAGCGGTGCGGCGACCATGAAGATGATCAGCAGCACGAGCATCACGTCGACCATCGGGGTGACGTTGATGTCGGACATCGGCACATCGTCGAGGTCGTCGTCGTCGTTCGCGCGAATGGATCCCATCGCCATGGGGCGTCTCCGGTACCTTTACGTTCGGCTCTCTGGGGGCTGGCGCCGGCCGCGCTACTCGGCGGCCGCGCGGTGGGCGCCGGCGCGGTCGCGCGCGAGGCGGTTGCCCAGGACCGAGATATAGGACGAGAAGGTGCTCTGGATGCCGCTCACGTCGCTCGAAAGCTTGTTGTAGGCCATCACCGCCGGGATCGCGACGACGAGACCGATCGCCGTGGCGAACAGCGCCTCCGCGATGCCCGGCGCCACGACGGCGAGGGAGGTGTCCTGGCTCCGGGCGATGGACGAGAACGAGTTCATGATGCCCCAGACGGTGCCGAACAGGCCGACGAACGGGGCCGTGGAGCCGGAGGTCGCCAGCAGCGACAGGCCGGTGCGCAGGCGCTTCACCTCGATGGCGAGGGCGCCCTTCATCGCCCGCTCGATGCGGTCGCGGCGCTCGGCCCGGGTCTCGGAGGAATCCTGATCGCGCCACGCGTCGATCGCCGCCTTCACCACGTGGCCGGCGATGCCGCGATGCTCGCCGTCGAGGCTGCCCCCGGAGCGGACCAGATTCGCGAAGGCCTTGGCCTGGCGCCGCGCGGCGGCGAGCCGGATGACCTTCTCGAACACCACCGTCCAGCAGGCGATCGAGGCGATCACCAGCAGGATCATCACGCCCTTCACGATCGGGTCGGCCTGCAGGAACAGGCCGAGGAACGAGAAGTCGTGGGCCGCCTCGATCGGGGCTTGTGTCGGGTCCATCGCGGGCTCCTGGCGTCCTGGTCTCACGCGGCGTCGCGCCGCCATCGTCTCGGGGTGCGGCGAAAGCCGCAGGCCGCCCGGCGGCTCTCGCCGCCGGGCGGTTTGGTCTCGTCAGCCGTCACACCATCCGCATCAGCGGTCGAACGGCAGGCCGGCCTTGCTGTCGGTCTCGGTCCGCTCGAGGCAGGCCTCGCGGCCCGGATCGCCGCCGTCGCAGGTCAGGACGTCGTTCAGGAGGACGCGACCGACCTTGTTGCAGGCGATGCCGGGGAAATCGAAGATCTTCACGGTGGTCTTCTTCGGCGGCAGCGGCCCGAGTTCGACCGCCACGCGCTTCTGCGCGACGCCGTCGGGGTCGAAGGCGAAGAGATCCACCTTGTAGGACTTGAGGCCCGAACCCTTGTTGTCGATCACCATGGTGATCCGGCAGGCCTCGCCCGCGGTCTCGACCTTGTTGAGCTGCAACTTGATCGGCGCCTTCTCGGACGCGTCCTGCGCCAGGGCCGACACGACGAGCAGCGCCGAGAGCGCGAAGCAGGCCGCCGTGTCGAGGGCGACACGCCCGATCCGACGGCGGTACAGGGGAGCGCGCAGGGCAAGCACCGTGACAAAGTCCTCTTCGAGTTCGCGCCGGCCGGCGGCTCGGGCCGCGCGGTCCGGGGTGACGGGGAGCCGGATCAGTGCAGCACCGTTCCGGCGGGGCAGGAGGCCGGGGCGAGGCGCTCGGCCGCCGCGTCGAGCGGCCCGACCGCGGCGCGGACCGCCGCCACGAGGCGCGGCGCCGCGTCCTGGCCGGTGATCTCGGCCGCGGCGGCCTCGAGATCCGCCCAGAGGCGCTGCCGGCCCCGGTTGATCAGCTTCACCAGCGCGCATTCGTGGCCGGTCACGCGGCAGCAGCTCGCTGGCATGAACGACCAGTCGCCGTCGCGTTCCGTGCGGAGCGCCCGGATGATCGCGACCACGCAGGCGACGAAGCGGCACCCTTCCGTCGGCCCGAGCAACTGCTCGGCCCCGTCGAAGGCCGCGTTCCAGCAGGCGACGTCGCTGGTCATGTAGCCGGCCGCCACGAAGCGGGCCACCGACAGGGCCAGAATGTCGGCCTCGTCGCCGCACACGTCTGCGACGCGCCGCATCGCCGCGTGGTCCGACGGGGTCATGGGCGTGCTCACGGCTCCGGCGCCTCGCGGAAATGGATCGCGGCGATCGAGCTCGGGAGCCGGATCGTCGCCTGCCGCGGCAGTATCCAGGCCCGCCGCCCGGATCAAGGCCCGGCGAGAAAATCAGAGCAGTTCCAAACTGTTAGAAGAAAGCGTGGCCGTTGCAGGCTTTGCCTATCGATCCCGCATAAATTTGCCGAAACTTCCCGGAAATGCGCGACCACGGGTCGCCGTCGATTCCGGTCCCCTCCCTTGATGGCCCGGAAGGCCTTGGCCATATCTCCGAATCGCCGGCGTCGTCGCGTCCGGCGGAGCGCTGCCCCGGGCGGGCTCCTGTCGACGAGGTGCTCGAGCATCCTGGGATTGCGGCAGATCCCGGGGTCGGAGGCTTCGCTTTCTGGATGATGGCCGCGATGACTCGATCCTCGCCCTTCGGGCACCCGTTCCTGCTCGGCTTCGACGAGATCGAGCAGGCCCTCGACCGGGTCTCCAAGGCCGCCAACGACGGCTACCCCCCCTACAACATCGAGCGCCTGCCCCGCACCGAGAGCGAGCCCGAGCGCCTGCGGATCACCCTGGCGGTGGCCGGCTTCACCCGCGATCAGCTGGACGTGATGCTGGAGGAGAGCCAGCTCGTCGTGCGCGGCCGGCAGGTCGACGAGCGCGAGCGCCACTTCCTGCACCGCGGCATCGCGGCGCGGCAGTTCCAGCGGGCCTTCCTGCTCGCGGACGGCATGGAGGTGCTCGGCGCCGACCTCGCCAACGGCCTCCTGTCGATCGATCTGGTCCGGCCGGAGCCGGACCGCATCGTGCGCAAGATCGATATCGGCGCCCGCGGCTGACGCCGACCGATTGATTGGCCGGCGCGGATCCCCACATCAGGGTGGAGCCGCCGATGCCTTCAGGATCGGCGGTGGACGCTCTGCCACCCCAGGAGGGCTTTATGACCGATCTGAATCCGTCTCCTCTGACCCCCGCCGATCTCGATCCGGCCGATTTCCAGCCGGCCGATCTCGCGGCGCTGGGCGAGGGGCACATCGCCTACGTCCGGCCGATCCGGTCCGACGAGGTCCGCCGCTTCTTCCCGCAGGCCCCCGAGCTGACGCCCGGCCTCGACCTGTTCGCCCTGCTCTCGGCGAGCGGCGCGCCGATCCTGCTCGCCGATTCGCGGGACGTCGTGCTGGCCAACGCCGCCGCGCACGACCTGCAGCCCGTCAGCCTGCATTGACCCTGCACCCGACCCGCTGAGAGGCCTGGCCGGGAGACCGGTCAGGCGATCTCGGCCACCGCCGCCACGAGCCGCGCGATGTCCTGCGGCCGCGACAGGCGGTGGTCGCCGTCGGCGATCAGCGTCAGCACCGTCCCTTCGGCCGGCAGGCGGTCGAGGATCCTCAGGGCGTGCGTGTAGGGGACGTCGGTGTCCCGCATGCCCTGGAGGATGTGCACCGGGCAGCCCGGATCGACTTGGCCGCCCAGCATGCAGTGTCTGCGGCCGTCGTCGATCAGGGCCCGCGTGATCGGGTCCGGCTCCGGCGCGTAGTCGCTGGGCTTCCTGAGAACGCCGTCGCGGATCAGCATGGCGCGCGCCGCCTCGCTGAGGCGGTTCCAGATCAGCTCCTCGGTGAAGTCGAGGGCCGGCGCGATGAGCACCAGCCCCGCCGTGGCCTCCCCGCGCGCGGCCCGGTCGCGGGCCGCCAGGCAGGCGATCCAGCCGCCCATCGACGAGCCGACGAGCACCGGCGCCTCCGTCACGTAGGCCGCCAGGACCGCCTGCGCGTCCTCGAGCCACGACGAGATGGTGCAGTCCGTGAAGGTGCCGCCCGAGGCACCGTGCGCGGCGTAGTCGAACCGCAGGAGCGCCCGGCCCGTCCGTTCGGCCCAGGCATCGAGCGCCGTCGCCTTGGTCGCGGTCATGTCGGAGCGAAAGCCGCCGAGCCAGACCACCGGCGGCCCGCCGCCCGCGCGCACCCGCACGGCGATGCGGCGGGCCGCGTCGCCGATGCCGACGGTCAGGAACTCGGGGGCCGTATCCGTCATCGTACTCTCCGGTATCCCTGTCTCGACATGGAAGAAGTCCGGTCCTGAACGGTTCGGCTTCAACTCTCGTTTACCGGACCGTAAAGCCCGGCGGCGATGCTGGATCAATGACAGCGAGCATTTGGCAGATACCGGCCGGGGGCCTGCGCGTCCTCGCCGAGGGCCCGCGAACGGGCGACGGACCCCACGCCCTGTCGGGTTTCCCGGCGGAGGTCGGGGCGCTGGTCGGCGCGCGAATCCTGCAGATCATCCCCGAACTCGACGCGGGCGGCGCCGAGCGCACCACCGTCGACGTCGCGGGCGGTCTCGCGGCCGTGGGCGCCCGCGCCCTGGTGGCGACCGAGGGCGGACGGCTCGTCGGCGAGTTGCAGGCCAAGGGCGGGCACTGGCTCCGATTCCCGGCCGCGTCGAAGAACCCGGCGTCGATGGCGGTGAATGTCCTGCGGCTGATGGCGCTCTGCCGCCGCGAGAAGGTGCAGATCATCCACGCCCGTTCCCGCGCGCCCGCCTGGGTCGCCCTCGGGGCGGCGCGCCGGCTCGGGCTCCCGTTCGTGACCACCTATCACGGCAGCTATTCCGGCCGGACCGGCGTGAAGGTTCTCTACAACTCGATCATGGCCCGCGGCGACGTGGTGATCGCCAACTCGCACTACACCGCGGACCTGATCCACCGGCTGCACGCCGAGCAGGCCGGCGACCGCGTGCGGGTCATCCACCGCGGCACCGACCTCGCGGTGTTCAACCCGGTGGCGGTCGGGGCCGCCCGGGTCGAGGCGCTGCGCCGGAGCTGGAACGTGGCGCCGCACGAGCGGGTGATCCTGCTGGCCGCCCGCCTCACGGCCTGGAAGGGCCACCGCGTGCTGATCGAGGCCGCCGCGCGGATGCGCGATCGCGGCGTCCCGGACCTGGCCGTGGTCCTCGCGGGGGACCCGCAGGGCCGCGCCGCCTACGAGCGCGAGCTCGACGCACTGATCGCCGCGCGCGGGCTCGAGGGCATCGTCCGCAGGGTCGGGCATTGCACCGACATGCCGGCGGCCTTCCGCGCCGCATCGGTGGTGGCGGTGCCGTCCGTGGAGCCCGAGGCCTTCGGCCGCTCGGCCGTCGAGGCGCAGGCGCTCGGCGCACCCGTGGTCGTCTCGGATCTCGGCGCGGTGCCGGAGACGGTGCTGGCACCGCCCGAGACCCCCGCCGGCCAGCGCACCGGATGGCGCGTGCCGCCCGGCGACCCGGCCGCGCTCGCCGCCGCTCTGACCGAGGCCCTCTCCCTCGGCGCGAGCGCCCGCGACGCCCTCGGTCGGCGCAGCCGCGCGCATGTCGAGGCGCACTTCTCCCTGGAGCGGATGGTCGGCGACACGCTGGCGGTCTACGCCGAGCTGCTCGGCCGTTCGACCTGAGGGCATCGGACTCGAATCGCGACGCGGCGGCCGATTATTTCCGGCGTCGCGATGGTAGCCGGTTGACTCTGGCCGCGGTTCCACCAACGTTGTATGTCCGGATGAGACCGGAGCGGCTGGCGGTCAGGAGATCTTCCTGAAGATCCGCCGTTTCGCCGTTGCAGCAGGAGACCTAAGCCATTCGTAGACCGATGAGAGCCATGCCGGCCCCGCAGAAGGACGGGCCGCGCGCCAACCGCGACATTCGCGGTGTGCGGGAAGTGCAGCTGATCGACGACACCGGGCAGAACCGCGGCGTCGTTCCCTTCTTCGACGCCCTCAATCTGGCCGAGGAGGCCGGTCTCGATCTCGTGGAGATCGCGCCGAACTCCGTGCCGCCCGTCTGCAAGCTGCTCGATTACGGGCGCTTCCGCTTCAACGAGCAGAAGAAGCAGAACGAGGCCCGCAAGCGGCAGAAGACCGTCGAGGTGAAGGAGATCAAGCTCCGCCCCGGCATCGACAAGCACGACTACGACACCAAGATGAAGTCGGTGCACCGCTTCTTCGAGGAGGGCGACAAGGTCAAGGTGACCCTGCGCTTCCGCGGTCGTGAGATGGCTCACCAGGATATCGGTCTGCGCCTCCTGGAGCGCGTGAAGAGCGAGACCGCCGAGATCGCCAAGGTCGAGAGCGAGCCGATGCTCGAAGGCCGGCAGATGATCATGATCCTCGCGCCGCGCTGAGCGGCCCGGATCCAGAGACGCGAGACCCGCGCCGCCTCCTCACCCGGGGGCGGCGTTTCGCGTTCCGAGCCGTCGAACAGCGGATCGTGCGGGGCTATATCGCTTCTTGCTGATCACTGCACCGCCGTCTTTGCGAGCGGAGCGAAGCCACCCAGTGTTGCGCTGCGCTGAGTGACGTCCCGCTGACCTGGGTCGCTTCGCTACGCTCGCGATGACGAGGTTGAAGCGTCGGCCGAGATTCCGACGAGCCTTCGAGACGCGCCCGATCCTTCCATGCGCGGCCACGGCAGTCTATGGGCAGCCTATGGCCCTCGCTCCCGATGAGATCGAACGCTACGCCCGCCACCTCGTCCTCGCGGAGGTCGGCGGTCCCGGTCAGGCCCGGCTCAAGGCCGCCCGGATCCTCGTCGTTGGGGCGGGCGGCCTCGGCGCGCCGCTGATCCAGTACCTCGCCGCCGCGGGGATCGGCACGATCGGCCTCGTCGACGACGACACGGTCTCCCTGTCGAACCTGCAGCGGCAGGTGATCCACGGGACGCCGGATCTCGGTCGGCCGAAGGTCGAGAGCGCGGCCGACGCGGTGGCGCGCCTCAACCCGCACGTGTCGGTGGTCCCGCACCCGTACCGGATCGACGCGGACAACGCCGTCGACCTGATCGCCGGCTACGACCTCGTGGCGGACGGGTCCGACAATTTCGCCACGCGCTACGCGGTGTCGGACGCCTGCTTCCGGGCGCGTCGGCCGCTGGTCACGGCGGCTCTGGGCCGCTTCGACGGCACGCTGACCACGATCCGGGCCCACGAGACGGGGCCCGACGGGACCCCGAACCCGACCTATCGCTGCCTCTTCCCGAACCCGCCGCCGCCCGGCAGCGTGCCCGCCTGCGCGGAGGCCGGCGTGCTCGGCGCGCTCGCCGGCGTCATGGGCTCGCTGATGGCCATGGAGGTGATCCGGGCCGTGGCGGGCTTCGGCGAGCCCCTCGTCGGGCGCCTCCTCATGGTCGACGCCCGCGCCATGCGGTTCGAGACCCTGAGCTACGGCTGGGATCCCGAGAACCCGCTCAGCGGCAGCGGCGCCTCAGCGGCCTAGGGGTTCCGGCGGCATCCAAGGCCCCTCCGCCTCCGCCTTGCCGAGGCAGCACTTCTTGAACTTCTTGCCCGAGCCGCAGGGGCAGGGATCGTTGCGGCCGACATCCTTGAACGGGTTGCGCTGCGGCTCGCCCGCGCCCTCCTCGGCCCAGTCGAGAGCCTCGACCGGATCGTCGAGGTAGCCGTACTGGTAGGGCCCGAGCCGGTCCCGGTCGTCCGGCTTGGTCTCCGCCTTGCGCAGGGCCTCCTTGAACCACCCGGCGTCGCTGATTTCGTCGGTGAGCCGTCCGTCGGCGCGGGCCGCGGCCGCGCGGGGCGCGAGGTCCCGGAAGCCGAGATGCGCGATCGTCTCCTCCCAGCCGACCCAGGCCGGCCCGTCCTCCACGGCGGCCTGCGCGTCGTCGAAACGGACCAGCAGGTCGTGCATCGCGGCCCGGTCGATCCGTCCCTCCAGGGTCAGGAAGGTGCAGGCGCACATCAGCGCCATGCGCGCGTGATCGTCGACCGTGCTGTCCAGGATCAGCCGGAACAGCGGCTGCGGATCGCCGTCGAACAGGCTCGCCACGACCTTGGCCAGCGTCGCCGTGACGGCGTCACCCAGCACCGCGTCGAGGGTCTCCTCGTCGTGCCGGAGCAGCCTGAGGAGCGGCGCGAGAGCGCGCGTGTCCCGGGCATGGGCCATGACGTGCAGGCCCCAGAACAGGAGGTTCGTCTCCTCCGCTGCCAGCTCGCGCCCGTCGGCGGCCGCCTCCAGCAGCGGCAGCGTCGCCTCCGCCACGGCGGCGGGGTGGTTCAGGGCCTCCCGCAACGCCGCCTTCGGCCGGTACTCGGCCGCCGCGAGGTCGTCGATGAGCAGGGCGATCCGGTCCATGGCGGCGCCTCAGGCCCGGAGCGTCGCGCCCGTCTTGCGGGTGACCTCGGCGACGATCCTGGCGCTCACAGCCTCGATCTCCGCGTCGGTCAGGGTCCGCTCGACGGGCTGGAGACGCACCGCGATCGCCACCGACTTCGCGCCGTCCGGCACGCCCGGCCCCTCGTAGAGGTCGAACACGTCGACACCCGTCACCAGCTTGCGCTCGGCGTTCTGGGCGGCCTTGACGATGTCCCCCGCCGGCACGTCGCGGCCGACCACGAAGGCGAAGTCCCGCGACAGCGGCTGGAATTCCGACAGTGCCAGGGCGGCCTTGGCCTTGGTCGGCTTGAGCTTGGGCAGGGGCAGGGCGTCGAGGACGATCTCGAAGGCCACGAGCGTTCCCTTCAGGTCGAGGGCCTGCAGCGTTCGCGGATGCACCTCCCCGAACCAGCCGATCTCCGTCTTCGGACCGAAGCGCAGCGTGCCGGAGCGGCCGGGATGCAGCCAGGACGGGCCGCCGGGCGTGATCTGGAGGCCGCCGGTCGGCACGCCCAGGCTGCCGAGCAACGCGATGGCGTCCGCCTTGGCGTCGAACGCGTCGACGGTCGCCGCCGTGCCGTCCCAGTGCCGCCCGGCGCCGGCCAGGGTCGCGCCGCCGCGGCGGACCGCCGCCGCGCGGACGGTCTGGCCCTCCGGCACGTCGGAGGCGAAGCACTGGCCGACCTCGAACAGGGCGGCGTCCGGGTAGCCGCGGTCGGCATTGCGTTGCGCCGCGCGCAGGAGGCCCGGCACCAGGCTCGGCCGCATGTCGGACAGCTCCGAGGCGATCGGGTTGGCCAGCACCAGGTCGGCCCCGCCGCCGCCGAACAGGACGGCGTCGTCGTGCGGCACGAACGACCACGTGACCGCCTCCATGAGGCCGCGGCTCGCCAGGGCGCGCTTGGCGAGGCGGGTCCGCTTCTGCATCACGGTGAGCAGCGGGCGGCCGATCCCGGCGAGCGGCGGCAGGGGCTCGGCCACGATCCGGTCGAGCCCGGCGATGCGGACGACCTCCTCGACGAGGTCGGCCTTGCCCTCGACGTCGGGCCGCCAGGACGGGGGCAGCACCGTCACCCGGTCCCCGGTGCCGGACACGTGGAAGCCCAGCGTCTCGAGGATCTGCTGCATTTCGGTGCGCGGCACGTCCAGGCCGGCGAGGCGGCGGACCTCGGTCCAGGGGAAGTCGATGCTGCGCCGGGATTCGGGCGGCGCGCCGGCGACGTGCGCCTCGGTCGGCGTTCCGCCGCAGAGATCGACCACCAGCCGCGTCGCGAGGTCGAGGCCGGGAACCGTGAAGGCCGGGTCGACGCCCCGCTCGAAGCGGTAGCGCGCGTCGGTGATGATGCCGAGCCGTCGGCCCGACTGGGCGATGTTGGTCGGGTCCCACAGGGCCGACTCGATCAGCACGTCCGTGGTGCCGGCGTCGCAGCCCGACGCCTCGCCGCCCATGATGCCGGCGATGGATTCGACGCCGTTCGCGTCGGCGATCACCACGGTGTCGTCGGTCAGCGTGTGAGTCCGGCCGTCGAGGGCGCGCAGGCTCTCGCCCGCCCGCGCCCGCCGCACGGTCAGCGTGCCGGCGACCTTGGCGGCGTCGAAGACGTGCAGTGGCCGCCCGCGGTCGAAGGTGACGTAGTTGGTGATGTCGACGAGGCTGTTGATCGGCCGCAGGCCGATGGCGCGCAGCCGGGCCTGCATCCAGGCCGGCGACGGGCCGTTCCGGACGCCGCGCACGAGCCGCAAGGCGAACATCGGGGCGAGGTGCCGGTCGGCCGGATCGAGGGCCAGCTCGACCGCGACCGGGCAGGGACCCTCGCCGCGCAGGCCCGGCAGCGTCTCGCCCTTGAGCGTGCCGAGGCCGGCCGCCGCGAGGTCGCGGGCGATGCCGTGGACGGCGGTGCAGTCCGGCCGGTTCGGCGTCAGGTTGATCTCGATGACCGGATCGTCGAGCCCGGCATAGAGCGCGTAGGCCTGGCCGACCGGCGCGTCGGTCGGGAGTTCCAGGATGCCGTCATG
This sequence comes from Methylobacterium sp. 13MFTsu3.1M2, assembly GCF_900112625.1. Taxonomy (NCBI): domain Bacteria; kingdom Pseudomonadati; phylum Pseudomonadota; class Alphaproteobacteria; order Hyphomicrobiales; family Methylobacteriaceae; genus Methylobacterium; species Methylobacterium sp. 13MFTsu3.1M2. Next base: position 148,877 of record NZ_FOMM01000014.1, on the reverse strand, counting down.
GTCGTCGCCGAGGCCGAGCTCGGCGCCCGAGCACAGCATGCCGTGGCTCTCGACGCCGCGGATCGTGCCCACCGACAGGGTGATGTTCTTGCCCGGGACGTAGGTGCCGGGCGGCGCGAAGACCGAGACGAGGTCGGCCCGGGCGTTCGGGGCGCCGCAGACCACCTGCACGGGCGCGCCCGCGCCGGTGTCGACCGTGCAGACCCGGAGCCGGTCGGCGTTCGGGTGCTGCTCGGCTGTCAGGATCCGGGCGATCACGTAGGGCTTGAGCGCGGCGGCCTTGTCCTCGACGCCCTCCACCTCCAGGCCGATCCGCGTGAGCGTCTCGGCGACGGTGTCGAGGGAGGCCCCGGTGTCGAGGTGGTCCTTGAGCCAGGAGAGGGTGAATTTCATGATGGACCTTCGAGAGCCCGGTATCGGCTCGACCGTCGGAGGAACAGGATCGCGGGGCCGTCGCCGGGGCCGGGGGGCCGCGGCGGGGCCGGGGCGGCTCAGCCCGTGAGGCCGCCCACGAGGCTCGGCACGTCGAGCGGGCGGAAGCCGTAATGGTCGAGCCAGCGAACGTCGGCCTCGAAGAACGGGCGCAGGTCCGGCATGCCGTATTTCAGCATGGCGATGCGGTCGATGCCGACGCCGAAGGCGAAGCCCTGCACGGCGTCCGGGTCGAGCCCGCAATTGCGCAGCACGTTCGGGTGGACCATCCCGCAACCCAGGATCTCCAGCCAGTCGTCACCCTCGCCGAAGCGGATCTCGCCGCCCTTGCGCGAGCACTGGATGTCGACCTCGGCGGAGGGCTCGGTGAAGGGGAAGAAGGACGGGCGGAAGCGCATCTTCACGCCCTCCACCTCGAAGAACGCCTTGCAGAACTCCTCCAGCACCCATTTCAGGTTGGCGATGTTGGCCGCCTTGTCGATCACCAGCCCCTCGACCTGGTGGAACATCGGCGTGTGGGTCTGGTCGGAATCGTGCCGGTAGGTCCGCCCCGGGATGATCACGCGGATCGGCGGCGTCTGCGCCCGCATGGTCCGCACCTGCACGGGCGAGGTGTGCGTGCGCAGCACCTTGCGCTGCCCGTCGCGGTCGGGCGCCAGGAAGAAGGTGTCGTGCATCTCGCGCGCCGGGTGGCCGGGCGGGAAATTGAGCGCCGTGAAGTTCAGCTCGTCCGTCTCGATGTCCGGACCCTCGGCGACCGCGAAGCCCATGTCGGCGAAGATCGCGGTGATCTCGTCGATCACCTGGGAGATCGGGTGGATCCGGCCGCGCACCTCGGGGGCCTCGCGGACCGGCAGGGTCACGTCGACCCGCTCGGAGGCGAGGCGGGCCTCCAGGGTGGCTTCGGCGAGTTCGGTCTTGCGGGCGGTGACGGCGCCCTGGACCCGGTCGCGCAGCCCGTTGATCAGGGGCCCGCGCTCCTTGCGCTCCTCCGGCGTCATCGACCCGAGCGTCTTCAGCAGATCCGAGACGCTGCCCTTCTTGCCGAGCGCGGCGACGCGGACCGCGTCGAGGGTGGCCTCGTCGGAGGCCGCGCTCACCTGGGCCAGGAGGTCGCGTTCCAGGGTGTCGAGATCGGTCATCGCTGTCTTCGAGCAGGGTTGGCGGAGTCGGCCGTCGGGCCGTGCTCTCGCGCGTTGCGGGCGCCGGCGCAAGCGCGGGACCTCGTAAACGACGAAGGCGCGGCTCCCTGGGGAACCGCGCCTTCCGTCCGTCTCGCCTCAGGCCTGGATCAGGCGGCCTTGGCGGTGTTCTGCGGCAGCGCGGCCTTCGCCTTCTCGACGACGGCGGCGAAGCTCGCCGGCTCGTGGATCGCCAGCTCCGACAGGGCCTTGCGGTCGACGACGATGCCGGACTTCGCCAGGCCGTCGATGAAGCGAGAGTAGGTCAGGCCGTGCTCGCGGACCGCCGCGTTGAGGCGCTGGATCCAGAGGGCGCGGAACGTGCGCTTCTTGTTCTTGCGGTCGCGGTAGGCATACTGCATGCCCTTCTCGACCGCCTGCTTGGCGATGCGGATCGTATTCTTGCGCCGGCCGTAATAGCCCTTGGCGGCCTTCAGAACCTTCTTGTGCTTCGCGTGACTGGTCACGCCGCGCTTGACGCGGGCCATCGGTTATCTCCTGGATTCGACGAAAGACAGTGGCAACGGGTGCTGAAGGACTTACCGCGCGTTCGGCAGGAAGTACTTCTTCACGTTGGCGGCATCGCCCTCGAACAGGGTCGTGGTGCCGCGCAGGTTGCGGATCTGCTTGGTCGTCCGCTTGATCATCCCGTGGCGCTTGCCGGCCTGGGCGTACATCACCTTGCCGGTGCCGGTGATCTTGAAGCGCTTCTTCGCGCCCGATTTCGTCTTCAACTTGGGCATTTGGCTCTCCGTTGCGCGAAATGATCCCGGACCGATCCGGGAGGATCGGATGAGGTTCGCGCGCTGATGCTTCTGGTGGAGCAGCACGAGCCGCCACGGCAGCCCTATCGGCCGGGCGGTTCGACGCGGGGCGGCTTATGACAGAAAGCTGACGCGGCGGCAACGCCCGCGGATCGGAGCACGAGATCGAGATCCGGGGGAACGCGTCGCCGGGCTCCGGCGTATCGAGCCCTGGGACCGGGCTTCTCTGCACGACATTCGCGCCGGCGAGCCGGCAACGGCGGGGCAGCGGCCGTTTCGCCCGTGCTGATTCGGAGGAATTCGGGGACGGCTTGCGCGCCGCACAAAACGGCGAGGGACAGCGGGTGCGCCAGGAACCATAACCTTAGCCGTCGGTTTCATTCATGTCCCGCTCAGGCCGGCAGGGTTAGACTCCCCGTCAAATTGGCCAACCAGGAGACACTTCGTGCGCATTGCCCAGATCGCTCCGTTGTCGGAGGCCGTCCCTCCGAAGTTCTACGGCGGCACCGAGCGCGTCGTCAGCTGGATTACAGAGGAACTGGTTCGCCAGGGCCACGAAGTCACGCTGTTCGCGAGCGGTGACTCCGAGACGACTGCCAAGCTCGCGGCCTGCACGCCCGAAGGCTTGCGCCTGCTCGGCTACCGGGATCACACGGCCAGCCACCTGGCGATGCTGCATCAGGTGCACCGCCGCGCGCACGAGTTCGACATCCTGCACTTCCACATCGACCTGCTTCAGTACCCGATGTTCGAGGATCTGAACCATAAGTGCATCACCACGATGCACGGTCGCCTGGACGTGCCGGACTTCATGCCGGTCTACCGCACCTTCACGGGCATGCCGCTGGTCTCGATCTCCGACAACCAGCGCCTGCCCATGCCGCCGACCTCCAACTGGCTGGCGACGATCCATCACGGCCTGCCGGCCGAGAACTGCCCGTACTACCCGGACGCCAAGGGCGGCTATCTCGCCTTCCTCGGCCGGATCTCGCCCGAGAAGCGGCCCGACCGCGCGATCGAGATGGCGATCCGCTCCGGCACGCCCCTGAAGATCGCCGCCAAGGTCGACAAGGCCGACCAGGATTACTGGGACGAGGTCATCGAGCCGATGATCCACCACCCGCTGATCGAGTACATCGGCGAGATCAACGAGGAGCAGAAGAAGGACTTTCTCGGCAATGCCCTGGCGCTCGCCTTCCCGATCGATTGGCCCGAGCCCTTCGGCCTCGTGATGATCGAGGCGATGTCAGCCGGCACCCCGGTGATCGCGTTCCGGAACGGCTCCGTGCCGGAGGTCATCAAGGACGGCGTGGGCGGCGTTCTCTGCGAGAGCATGGACGACGCCGTGGCCGCGGTCGCCAAGGTGAAGACCATGAGCCGCGCCGGCGTGCGCCGCCACTTCGAGAGCGCCTTCACCGCCGAGTGCATGGTGAAGAAGTACGTCGCCGCCTACGAGGACCTGCTCGCCCGCGGCGCCGACGTGATCAAGCTGCCGAAGTCCGGTTTCATGCCGCAGTACGGTGAGGTCAACGGTTCCGCGCGTCCGGCGATCCCGGTCGCCGCCATGCCGGCCTGAAAACCGGCACCGGGCTTGCGAGGCGGGTCCGGCTCGGCCTAGCGTCTTAAAGGCGACTCATCCGTAGGGTGAACAAGGGCTGCTGCATCGAAGGGATGCAGCAGCCCTCTCGATTCGCACCCCTCACTTGCACCCGGAGATGCCCTGCATGGCGGCGGACAACACGGCAGCGGCCCACGATGCGAAGGCCCGGACCGCGGCGAGCGCCGGAAGCGTGGCGCACGGATTCCAGGACGCGGACGACGTCCTCCCGACCTATCACATCGAGGCGCAGACCTCCCTGGTCGAGCGGCCGCTGCGCTCGCTGAAGTTCGGCGAAGCCTTCGGCGTCCTCGATTCCTACGGCGATATCGGCGTCCAGCCCGGCCCGGAAGGCCTCTATTTCCAGGACACGCGCTACCTCTCGCGCCTGGAGGTGACGGTCGAGGGCCAGCGCCCGCTGATGCTTTCCTCGGTGATGCAGGACGATAACGGCGCGCTCAGCGTCGACATGACGACGCCCGATATCCGCATCGACGCCCACGACGAGACCTCGATCCCCCGCGAGACGATCGCGATCGAGCGCACCAAGTTCCTGTTCCGCGGCGCCTGCTACGACCGGATCGGCCTCCGCTCCTACGATTCGAAGCACCGGCGCCTGCGCATCGCCGTCACCTTCGACGCGGATTTCCGCGACCTCTTCGAGGTTCGCGGGACAGATCGACAGGAGCGCGGCAAGCGCGGCGTGCTCGTGGCGAGCGACCGAGAGGTGCAGTTCCGCTACGTCGGCCTGGACGAGATCGTCCGGACGACCTCCCTGCATTTCGGCCCGAAGCCCGATTCGATCGAGCCCGGCAAGGTGGTGTTCGACGTGTCGCTCCCGCCGGAGGGCCGGACCTCCCTGTTCATCCGCGTCACCTTCGAGGCGCACCGGGCCTTCACCAAGCCCCCGACCGACACGATGGTCGGCGAGGACGCGGCCGCAAAGCTGACGCTCGCCGCCAATGCCGGCGGTGCCCGGCGCGAGCCGAAGGATCTCGGCGAGGGGACGATCTTCGCCCGCGCCTACCGCGATTCGCGGCGCGACCTGCGGGCGCTGACGGCGGGCATCACCACGATCATCTCGTCGAACGACCAGTTCAACGAGGGGCTGTGCCGGGCGACCGCCGACCTCTACATGCTCGCGAGCCGAACCCCGGAGGGCATCTACCCCTTCGCCGGCATCCCCTGGTACTCCACGGTGTTCGGGCGCGACGGCATCATCACCGCGATGATGGCGCTCTGGATCGACCCGAAATTCGCCCGGGGCGTGCTGCGCTACCTCGCCTCGACCCAGGCCAAGGCGGTCGATCCAGCCGCCGACGCGCAGCCCGGCAAGGTCCTCCACGAGACCCGGCGCGGCGAGATGGCGATGCTCGGCGAGGTGCCGTTCCGGCACTATTACGGCACCATCGACGGCACGCCGCTCTTCGTGATGCTGGCCTGGGAGTACTACGCGGTCACGGGCGACCTCGAGACCGTGCGGGCGATCTGGCCGGCCCTCGAACTCGCGCTCGAATGGATGGACCGCTACGGCGACCGCGACGGCGACGGCTTCGTCGAGTACGCCCGCGACACCGACAAGGGTCTGGAGAACCAGGGCTGGAAGGACAGCCACGACTCGATCTTCCACACCGACGGTCACCTGGCCAAGGGCCCGATCGCCCTCTGCGAGGTGCAGGGCTACGTCTACGCCGCCAAGAACGGCATGGCGAAGCTCGCGGCGCTCCTCGGCCACGACCCGATGGCGGAGCGCCTCACCCAGGAGGCGGCGAGCCTGCGCGAGCGGTTCGACGCGGCGTTCTGGAACGAGGAGATCGGCACCTACGCGCTGGCGCTCGACGGCGCCAAGAAGCAGTGCGCGGTGCGCTCCTCCAATGCCGGCCACGCCCTGTTCACCGGCATCGCCAAGCCGGAGCGGGCGGCGCGGGTCGCCGAGACGCTGCTGTGCAAGGATGGCTTCAACGGCTGGGGCGTGCGCACGATCGCCAAGGGCGAGGCGCGCTACAACCCGATGTCCTACCACAACGGCTCGATCTGGCCGCACGACAACGCGCTGATCGCGATGGGTCTGGCCCGCTACGACCGCAAGCACGAGGCCGCGCGCATCTTCCAGGGGATGTTCGACACCTCGCTCTACCAGGACCAGAAGCGGCTGCCGGAGCTGTTCTGCGGCTTCATGCGCCGCAAGCAGCGCGGACCGGTCTCGTACCCGGTCGCCTGCAGCCCGCAGGCATGGGCGGCGGCGGCGCCGTTCGCGTTCCTGGCGGCCTGCCTCGGCCTCGAACTGGACCACGAGCGCAACCGCGTCCGGCTCAAGAACCCGATCCTGCCGGGCTTCCTCGACGGCGTGACGCTCTACAACGTCAAGCTCGGCGGCTCACGCCTGGACATCCGGTTCCAGCGCTACGACGACGACGTCACCGTGTCGGTGCAGCGCCGCCACGGCGACGTGCAGGTCGTGGTGACCAAGTAGGGCCCGGGACGGGAGTTCCGGGGCGGCCCGCTTCGGGTTAAGCGGGCCGCGCGGCACGTCGCGCCGCCGAGGACGGGTTCATGCCGGCAGATCATCACGCCCCCGACGCGGCCCTGCGCCTCGCGCAGGACCTGATCCGGTGCCCGTCCGTGACGCCGGAGGATCGAGGCGCCCTCGACGTCGTCGCCGACGCGCTCCGGCCGGCCGGCTTCGCGGTCGAGCGGCCGGTCTTCTCGGAGCCCGGCTACCCCGACACGCCGAACCTCTACGCCCGCGTCGGGCGGGACGGTCCGTGCCTCGTCTTCGCCGGCCACACCGACGTCGTGCCGGAGGGCGAGGGCGCGTGGCGCCACGATCCCTTCGCGGGCGCCGTGGCCGACGGGATGCTGTACGGGCGGGGAGCGGCCGACATGAAGGGCGGCGTCGCCTGCATGCTCGCGGCGACCCTCGCCTTCCTCGACCGGCGCGGCGCCGATTTCGGCGGCTCCATCGCGTTCCTGATCACCGGCGACGAGGAGGGACCGGCGGTCAACGGCACCGTGAAGCTCCTCGACTGGGCACGGCGCCGGGGCGAGCGGTTCGACCACTGTGTCCTCGGGGAGCCGACCAATCCGGGTCGGCTCGGCGAGATGATCAAGATCGGCCGGCGCGGGTCGCTGACCGGCAAGCTCACCGTTCTCGGCCGGCAGGGCCACGTCGCCTACCCGCACAAGGCGGAGAACCCGATCCCGGGCCTGCTGCGCCTCGCCTCGGCGCTGGTCGCCGAGCCGCTGGATCGCGGGACGGCGCATTTCGACGCCTCGAACCTCGAATTCACCACGATCGACGTCGGCAACCCGGCCACCAACGTGATCCCGGCGACCGCCCGGGCGACCTTCAACGTCCGCTTCAACGACGACTGGACGGCCGAGAGCCTGGGCGAAGAGATCCGCCGGCGCCTGGAACAGGCGGCCGGGAACGCGGTGCGCTTCAGCCTGGATCTGCAGCCCTCGAACGCGCCGGCCTTCCTGACGCGGCCGGACGCCTTCGTGACGCTGGTCGCGGAGGCGATCCGGGCCGAGACCGGCCTGACCCCGACGCTCTCCACGACGGGCGGCACGTCGGATGCCCGCTTCATCAAGGATGCCTGCCCGGTGATCGAGTTCGGCCTCGTCGGCGAGACCATGCACCAGGTCGACGAGTGCGTGGCGGTCGCCGACTTGGAGCGGCTGACGGCGATCTACGGGCGCGTGCTCGACGCCTACTTCCGCGGTTCGTAGTCGACGCCCACGAAGGTCAGCCCGGCGGCCGGGGCCAGCGGCCCGCACCGGCGCTTGTCGCCCGAGGCCAGGATAGCGGCGACCTCGTCCGCCGAGAGGCGGCGGCAGCCGGCAAGCATCAGCGTGCCGACCATCGCCCGCACCTGATGGTGCAGGAACGAGCGCGCCGACGTCGCTACCACGATCTCGTCGTGGAGCGCCATCGGCGTGCGGCCCACGTCGAGCTGCTCCAGCGTGCGGATCGGGCTGTTCGCCTGGCACTCGGCGGCCCGGAAGGCCGAGAAGTCGTGGCGGCCGACGAGGCGCTGGGCGGCTTCGTGCATGAGTGCCGCGTCGAGGGGCCACGGCACGTGCCAGACATGGGCGCGCGTCAGCGCCGCGGGGCTGCGCCGATTGAGGATGCGGTAGCGGTAGTGCCGGCGGATCGCCGAGTGGCGGGCGTCGAAGCTCTCCGGCACGGTCTCGGCGGACAGGATCGCCACCGGCTGCGGCCGCAGATGGGCGTTCAGGGCGTCCCGCACCGTGTCGGTCCGCCAGTCCTTGGCGAGGTCGAGATGGGCGACCTGATGGATCGCGTGCACGCCGGCATCGGTCCGGCCCGCGCAGGTGAGCCGGGCCTCCTCGCCGGAGAAGCGCGTGACCGCCGCCTCGATCGCGCCCTGGACCGTGGGATCGTCCGCCTGCCGCTGCCAGCCGCAGAACGGACCGCCGTCGTACTCGATGACGAGCTTGTAGCGGGGCATCAGCCGGCCCCCTCAAGGTCTCTCGATAGCGCTCCGATGTTCGATCTCGCGATACGGCACAGAGCTTCGGAAAGCTGCGCGCGCGATCGTCTCTGCGAGCGTGCCGAAGCGATCCGGCGTCGCGCCGAGCCTCGCCAGGGTGCGCTGCCCTGGGTCGCTTCGCTGCGCTCGCGATGACGGGTCGGGCCGCGCGCCGAATGCCGTGAACGGGCGACGCGCATCAGCCGAGGCGGGCGCCGGGCGTCAGGCGGGCGCCGCGGACGAACTCGGCCCCGCTGGCGCTGCCGCCCTTCCCGGCGCGGCGCAGCTCCAGGAGCCGGACGGCGCTGTCCCCGCAGGCGACGGTGCCTTCGGAATCGCGCAGCGTGCCCGGCGCGCCCGAACCCTCCGCCGGGGCGGCGCGGAGCACCTTCACGCGCTCGGAGCCCTTGCCGAGATCGACCTCGAAGAAGGCACCGGGGAACGGCGACAGCCCGTTGATCCGGTTGGCGACCTCGGCCGCCGGGCGGGACCAGTCGATCCGCGCCTCGTCGTTGGTGATCTTACGGGCGTAGACGATTCCGTCCTCCGGCTGCGGCGCGAAGGTCAGCGTGCCCGCGTCGAGCGCCGCGAGGGCCCGCGCCATCAGGTCGGCGCCGAGGGGCATGAGCGCGTCGTGCAGGGCGCCCGCCGTCATGCCCGGGGTGATCGGCAACCGCGCCTCGAGGGCGACCGGGCCTGTGTCGAGACCGGCCTCCATCCGCATGACGCCGACGCCGCTCTCGGCGTCGCCCGCCATCACGGCGCGCTGGATCGGCGCCGCGCCGCGCCAGCGCGGCAGCAGGGATCCGTGCAGGTTGAGGCAGCCGTGCCGCGGCGCGTCGAGGATCGCCTGCGGCAGCAGCATCCCGTAGGCCACGACCACCGCGACGTCGGCCCGGTGCGCCGCGAAGGTCTCGGCGGCTTCGGGTGTGCGGAGCGTCGCGGGCGTCAGCACCGGCGCGCCGAGCGTGTCGGCGAGCGCGTGGACCGGGGAGGGGCGCAGGCTCATGCCGCGGCCGGCCCTGGCGGGCGCGCGGGTGTAGACCGCCGCGATGTCGTGCCCGTCCTGCGCGAGCCGCGCCAGCGTCGGCACCGCGAAGTCCGGCGTGCCCATGAAGACGACGCGCATGGCCGGCTCAGGCCGCGTCGCGCTTGGCCGCCTTGGTGAACTTCTTGATCACCCGGTCGCGCTTCAGCTTCGACAGGTGATCGATGAACAGCACGCCGTTCAGGTGGTCGATCTCGTGCTGGATGCAGGTCGAGAGCAGGCCGTCGGCCTCGATCTCCTGCTCCTTGCCGTCGAGGTCTCGGAACTTCACGCGCACCCGGTCCGGGCGCTCGACCTCGGCGTAGTAGTCCGGGATCGACAGGCAGCCCTCGTCGTAGACCCGCTTCTCCTCGGACGACCAGACGATCTCGGGATCGATGAAGACCCGCGCGTCGCGGACGCCCTCCTCCTTCGACGTGTCGATCGTCACGACGCGCTTCGCCACGCCGATCTGGATCGCCGCCAGCCCGACGCCAGGAGCGTCGTACATCGTCTCGAACATGTCGGCGACGAGGGTCCGGATCTCGGCGGTAATCGGCCCGACCGGTTCGGAGCCCAGGCGCAGGACGGGATCGGGAAGGATGACGAGCGGGCGGATGGTCATGGCGGGAACCGGCAGGGAAGGCGCCGGCACGGGTCCGGGCTCACCGTCGAATAGGATGCGGCCGAGGACCGGTCAAATACCGGTTCGCGACCTGTCGCCGGCCCTCAGAACACCGTCCGGCTGCGGATCGCCGCCGAGAGCGTGCCCTCGTCGAGGTAGTCGAGCTCGCCGCCGACCGGCACGCCGTGGGCGAGGCGCGTGACCTTCACGTCGCAGTGCCGGATCGACTCCGTGACGTAGTGGGCGGTGGTCTGGCCGTCGACGGTGGCGTTGAGCGCCAGGATGACCTCGGTCACCTCGGGCCGGGCCACGCGCTCCACGAGGCTCGCGAGGTTCAGGTGCTCCGGACGGACGCCGTCGAGCGCCGAGAGGACGCCGCCGAGCACGTGGTAGCGCGCCTTCACGGCCCCGGACCGCTCCAGCGCCCAGAGGTCGGACACGTCCTCCACCACCACGAGCGTCGTCGGATCCCGCTCGGCGTCGCGGCAGATCGTGCACGGGTCGGAGGTGTCGACGTTCCCGCAGCTCGTGCACACGATGATGCGGTCGGCCGCCACCCGCATCGCGTCGGCGAGGGGCCCGAGCAGCGTGTCGCGCTTCTTGATGAGCTGCAGGGCAGCCCGCCGCGCCGAGCGCGGTCCGAGGCCCGGCATGCGGGCGAGGAGCTGGATCAGGCGCTCGATCTCGGGGCCGGCGACGGCTTGGGGCATCGTGCCTCTGGGGCGAGGAAGGGGCTGCGGATCGGGACGGGCATAGACGGCGCCGGGCGCCGCGCAAGGGTCCGCGCGCCGATGCGGTCCATCGTATGTGGTATATGGGTATTCCGACGCCGCTTCGCCGGTGGCATTATGCTGCACGACGAACGGAACTGCTTACAGACCTGGGTTCCTGAGTCCACGACTGTGGTCTAACCTGTTTGTACACGTTGCGGGCTCCCGGCGGAGCCCATTATGACAGCGAAGCTTCGCCGCCTACGCGTGAGTGGGATGGCGAGCGGCCGGGAACGGAGAACCTGCGTGCGGCGGTCCTGTACGACCGCACGGACGTCTCCCGGGCAAACCCGGACGGCGGTGCCGTCCGGCTCAGTCGCGTCGACGGTCGAACAGGGGCCCGGGAGATACGATCATGACCAACATCGGTGATCACAACGCGGCCCACGGCGCCGAGGCGGCGGGCTTCCGCGACCTCAAGGCCGTCCACTGGAATTTCGAGGCCCCGCGCCTCTACGAGGAGGCCCTGTCCCGCAAGGAGGCGCAGCTCGCCCGCGGCGGCGCCCTCGTCGCCACCACCGGCAGCCATACCGGCCGCTCGCCCAAGGACAAGTTCGTGGTGCGCGACGCCGGCACCGAGAACGAGGTCTGGTGGGACAACAACGGCGCCATCACGCCCGAGCAATTCGAGACCCTGCGCCAGGACTTCCTGAAGCACGCCGAGGGCAAGGAGCTGTTCGCCCAGGACCTCTACGGCGGCGCCGATCCGGCCTACCGGGTCAAGGCCCGGGTCTTCACCGAGTTCGCGTGGCACTCGCTGTTCATCCGCAACCTGCTGATCCGTCCGGACCGCTCCGAGATCGCGTCCTACGTGCCGGACATGACGATCATCGACCTGCCGAGCTTCCAGGCCGATCCCGCCCGGCACGGCTGCCGGTCGAAGACCGTGATCGCCATCGACTTCTCGAAGAAGCTCGTGCTGATCGGCGGCTCCGCCTACGCGGGCGAGATGAAGAAGTCGGTCTTCACCTACCTGAACTACATCCTGCCCGGCCAGGGCGTGATGCCGATGCACTGCTCCGCCAACGCGGCGCTCGATGCCGAGGGCGGCTCGGCGATCTTCTTCGGCCTCTCGGGCACCGGCAAGACGACGCTGTCGAACGACAGCTCCCGCCAGCTGCTGGGCGACGACGAGCATGGCTGGTCGAACGAGGGCATCTTCAACTTCGAGGGCGGCTGCTACGCCAAGACCATCCGCCTCTCGCGCAACGCCGAGCCGGAGATCTACGCCACCACCGAGCGCTTCGGCACGGTGATGGAGAACGTGATCATCGATCCGGTCACCCGCGCACCGGATTTCGACGACGCGTCGCTCACCGAGAACACCCGCTGTGCCTACCCGCTGGACTTCATCGCCAACGCCAGCGCCTCCGGCCGGGCCGGGCATCCGAAGAACATCGTCATGCTGACCTGCGACGCCTTCGGGGTGATGCCGCCGATCGCCAAGCTCACCGGCGCCGAGGCGATGTACCATTTCCTCTCGGGCTACACCGCCAAGGTGGCCGGCACCGAGCGCGGCCTGACCGGGCCCGAGGCGACCTTCTCGACCTGCTTCGGCGCGCCGTTCATGCCGCGGCATCCGAGCACCTACGGCAACCTGCTGCGCGACCTCATCGCCAAGCACAGCGTCGATTGCTGGCTGGTCAACACGGGCTGGACCGGCGGCGGCGTCGGCACCGGCCGGCGGATGCCGATCCGCGTGACGCGCCGCCTGCTGAGCGCCGCCCTCGACGGCTCGCTGGCGCAGGCCGAGTTCCGCCGCGACCCGTATTTCGGCTTCGCGGTGCCGGTCTCGGTTCCGGGCGTCGAGCCGCACATCCTGACCCCGGTGAAGACCTGGGCCAACAAGGGCGCCTTCGTGGAGACGGCGGCGCGGCTCGTGAAGATGTTCGACGACAACTTCAAGCGGTTCGAGGCCCATGTCGACGCCGACGTGCGCGCCGCCGGGCCGACCGCGCAGGCGATCGCGGCGTAACCGAAAGCGGGCGGCCCGCGGGGCCGCCCGTCCCGTTCGTCTTCGCGAGTGCAGGGAAGCTATCCAGGGCAGCGCGACATCTGCGAGCGTAGCGCGACCGGGTTGCTTCGCTGCGCTCGCGAAGACGGTTCGGACGTCCTGTCCGGGATGCGTCCTAGAACGGCAGCTTCATGCCCGGCGGCAGGGGCAGGCCCTTGGTCAGCTCGGCCATGCGCTCCTGCATGGTCGCCTCGGCCTTCCCGCGGGCGTCGTTGCAGGCCGCGACGATCAGATCCTCAAGGATCTCGCGCTCGTCCGCCACCATCAGCGAGGGGTCGATGCTGACCCCCTTCATCTGGCCCTTGGCGCTCATGGTGACCCGGACGGAGCCGCCGCCGGAGGCGCCGGTCACCTCGATCTCGTCCATCTCGGACTGCAGGTTGGCCATCTTCTCCTGCATGGCCTGAGCCTGCTTCATGATGCCCATCAGGTCGCGCATGCGGCTCTCTTTCCGTTTCCTCGTCTGATCTGGGTATGGCGCGGCCCGGGCGCCACCATGCGTCAGGCGTCGTCGTCCTCGACTTCGCCGATCCGCGCGGCATCGCCTTCCCCGAGGATCTCCTGCTCGGCGGAGGGGAGGGCCTCGGAGATTGTCTCGCGCACGTCGACGATCTCGGCCCCGGGAAAGCGCGTCAGGACCTCGCGCACGAACGGGTCGGCGGCGGCGTTCTCCCGGCGTGTCTCGGTCGCGGCGCGGGCGGCCGCGTCGAGGGTCGGGGCGCCCTCGTCCTTCGACAGGGCCACCACCCAGCGCCGCCCGGTCCAGCGCTCGATGGCGGCGGCGATGTCGTTGGCGAGGCTCGACCGGCCGCCGGAGGCGAGGCGGAACTCGATCCGGCCCTCCTCGAAGCGCACCAGGTGGACGTCGCGCTCCAGCGCGGTCCGCAGCAGGATGTCCCGGTTGGCGTCGGCCAGCGCGATCAGGTCCTCGAACCGACCGAGACGCGGCGTCGGCGGTGCCGCGGGCGCCGGCCTCGGCGCCGGCGCACCGACGGGCGCGCTGATCGGGACGCTCGCCGGCGCGTTCACCGCGACGGGCGCGGCCAGGGGCGCCGCGACCGGGGCGGGCTCCGGCGCGACCGTGCGGGGTGCCGCGGCGAGCGCCGCGGAACCTCCGCCGCGCAGGTCGGGAATCGGTGGCAGGGGCGGCCGGACCGACGCGACCGGGGCCTCGTCCGCGGGAGCGGCGGCGGCTTCGGCCCTGAGCTGGCGCAGGGCCTCGTCGGGTGTGGGCAGGTCGGCCGCGTAGGCGAGGCGCACGATCGCCATCTCGGCGGCCGCGAGGGGCCGGGGCGCCGCCTGGACCTCGGGAATCGCCTTCAGCAGGATCTGCCACGCCCGCGACAGGGCGCGGATTGAGAGCTTCTCGGCGAACGCGGCGCCGCGGACGCGCTCGGTCTCGCTGAGCGTCGGGTCGGCGGCGGCTTCCGGCACCACCTTGAGCCGGGTGACGAGGTGCGTGAAGGCCGCGAGATCCGAGAGCACGACCGACGGGTCCGCGCCGGAATCGTACTGCGCCCGCAACTCCGCGAAGGCGGCCGGCACCGCGCCGCGCATCACCGCCTCGAACAGGTCGAGGATCCGGGCGCGGTCAGCGAGGCCCAGCATGTCGCGCACGCTCTGCGCCGTGATCGTGCCGGCGCCGTGGGCGATCGCCTGGTCAAGCAGCGAGAGCGCGTCGCGCACCGACCCTTCCGCGGCGCGCACGATGGCGCCAAGAGCCTCGTCCTCGACCGATACGCCCTCGGCCGCGCAGACCTTCGCGAGATGCGCGTGCAGGGTCGGCGCCTCGACTCGGCGCAGGTCGAATCGCTGGCAGCGGGACAGGATCGTCACCGGGACCTTGCGGATCTCCGTGGTGGCGAACACGAATTTCGCGTGCGGTGGCGGCTCCTCCAGCGTCTTCAGGAAGGCGTTGAACGCCTTCTCGGAGAGCATGTGGACCTCGTCCACGATGTAGACCTTATAGCGCGCCGAGACCGGCCCGTAGCGGATGCCGTCGATGATCGCCCGGACGTCGTCGATGCCGGTATGCGAGGCGGCGTCCATCTCCAGCACGTCCATGTGCCGGGATTCCATAATCGCCGCGCAGTGCAGGCCGAGTTCCGGCATCGACACGGTCGGGCCGGTGTCGGGCTGTCCGGCGCGGGCGTAATTGAGGCCGCGCGCCAGGATGCGGGCCGTCGTGGTCTTGCCGACTCCGCGGACGCCGGTGAGCATCCAGGCCTGCGGGATGCGGTTGGCCGCGAACCCGTTGGCGAGGGTCCGCACCATCGCGTCCTGGCCGATCAGGTCGCCGAAATTGGTGGGGCGGTACTTGCGCGCGAGCACCCGGTAGGGCGTCGCCGCGGCGGGGGGCGCTGGAAACCCGGGCAGGCCCGGCTCGTCGTCAGGCGTGCCGGTCGTAGCGTCCATGCCGTGTCTGGGTCCGGCTGCCGCGCGCCGTGGAATGAGGTGGGAGGCTGGACGAAGACCCGCTCGGTCTCGTTAGGGCTGCTTCCTTCCGGACCTGACCCGGTTGGCGAGTGAAACGTCCCTCGCCAACCCCCCGCCGGCTATATGGCCGGGCCTCGGCCCGAACGCAAGCGCTGCTGAAGCCGAGTCGAAGCGCAGCCGAAGCGCTGCCTCACTCGGCCTTGCGCTTCACGATGGCCAGGGTCTTCGGATCGAGCTTCAGGTCGAACTGCTTGCCGCTCGCGTCGATCGCGTCGTCGACCTCGATCATGCCGTCGTCGAGCTCGATCTCCTTCCACTTGGTGAAGCCCTCCTGCTTGAGCATGGCCTCGACCTTGGCCTGCTGATCGGGCGGAAGCTTCTCGTCGGCGCGGGCGGCGAGGCCGGTGCCCGCGATCAAGGTCAGGGCGAGAAGGGACGTGGTCAGGCGCATGGCTGTCTCCGATCCGGCAATTGTTTCCGGTTGTGAACAGGCGTGCCGCGGCGGAGTTCCATGGCGACGATCCCCTTGAGCCGCCACCGAATCTGCCGCACATCTTGGCCGTACCGGAACGCGGCGGCGAGGACACTGCACGAATGGTCACCCGCGTCGCCACCGTGGCCTTCGAGGGCATCGAGGCGCGGGCGGTGGACGTGCAGGTCCAGATCGTGCCGGGCTCGGTGGTGTTCACCGTCGTCGGTCTGCCCGACAAGGCGGTGGCGGAATCGCGCGAGCGGGTCCGCGGAGCGCTGATCGCCTCGGGGCTGGCGCTGCCGGCCAAGCGCATCACGGTGAACCTCGCCCCGGCGGATCTTCCCAAGGAAGGCTCGCATTTCGACCTGCCGATCGCGCTGGGCGTCATGGCGGCCATCGGCGCGATCCCGGCGGACGCGCTCGCCGGCTACTGCGTCCTGGGCGAGCTTGCCCTCGACGGCAGCATCACGGCGGTGAGCGGCGTGCTGCCAGCCGCGATGGCGGCGGCCGATCGGGGGCTCGGGCTCATCTGCCCGGCGTCCACCGGGCCGGAGGCGGCCTGGGCCGGGGGCGACCTCGACGTGCTCGCGCCGCGCTCCCTGATCCAACTCGCCAACCACTTCAAGGGCAGCCAGGTGATGGCGCAGCCGGAGCCCGCCGTCGCCGCGCCGGCCGGGCCGCTGCCGGACCTCGCCGACATCAAGGGGCAGGAGGGCGCCAAGCGCGCCCTGGAGATCGCGGCCGCCGGGGGCCACAACCTGTTGATGAACGGGCCGCCCGGCTCGGGCAAGTCGATGCTCGCGGCGCGTCTTCCCTCGATCCTGCCGCCGCTCACGCCGCGCGAGCTGCTCGACATCTCCATGATCCAGTCGGTGGCGGGCGCGCTGAAGGACGGGGCGCTCTCGAACCGCCGGCCGTTCCGGCAGCCTCACCATTCCGCCTCGATGGCGGCCCTGGTGGGGGGCGGCCTCGGGGCGCGGCCCGGCGAGGTCTCCCTGGCCCATGGCGGCGTGCTGTTCCTGGACGAGCTCCCCGAATTTTCCCCGCAGGTGCTCGACAGCCTGCGCCAGCCGATGGAATCCGGGGCGGTGATGATTGCCCGGGCCAACCACCGAATCACCTACCCGGCGCAGTTCCAGCTGGTCGCGGCGATGAACCCGTGCCGCTGCGGCCACGGTCTCGAACCGGGCTACGCCTGCCGGCGCGGGCCGAACGCGCGCTGCATGGCGCAGTATCAGGCGCGGATCTCCGGCCCGATGCTCGACCGCATCGACCTGCGCGTCGAGGTGGCGGCGGTGACGGCCGCCGACCTGATCCTGCCCGCGCCGGCCGAGGGCTCCCGCGATGCGGCCGCGCGGGTGTCGGCGGCCCGCGCGCTCCAGGGCGCGCGCTACGCCGCGCGCGGCCTGCCGGAATCCACCACCAACGCGACCTGTCCCGCGACGCTGATCTCGGACGTCGCGAGCCCCGACGCCGACGGGACGGCGCTGATCCGCCAGGCGGCCGAGAGCATGCGCCTCTCCGCCCGCGGCTTCCACCGGACGCTGCGCGTCGCCAGGACCCTGGCCGATCTCGACGGCGAGACGCAGGTCCGCCGGCTCCACCTCGCCGAGGCGCTGTCGTACCGCGGCCGGGGCGACAGCGCAGCGGCCGCCGCTTGAGCGCCGAACCGCGCGCCCCGGCCGACCTGACGGTCACGATCGGCCAGCACAGCAGCGCCGGCCGCAAGGTCGCCAACCAGGATTTCAACGGCGCGCTGGTTCCCGTCCAGCCGGCGCTGGGCCTGAAGGGGATCGCGGTCGCCCTCGCCGACGGGATCAGCAGCAGCGCGGCGGGCGCGGCGGCGAGCGAGACCGCGGTCAAGAGCTTCCTCAGCGACTACTACGCCACGCCGGACACGTGGTCGGTGAAGACCTCGGCGCAGCGCGTGATCGCGGCCACGAATTCCTGGCTCTACGCCGAGACGCGGCGCGGCGCCGATCCGAACGATGCCGACCGGGGCCACGTCACGACCTTCGACGCCCTCGTGCTGAAATCCCGCGTGGCCCACCTCTTCCACGTGGGCGATGCCCGGATCTGGCGGGTGTCCGGCCGGTCGCTCGAGCAGCTCACCGAGGACCACCGGGTCGTCGTCTCCGCGGCGGAATCGTATCTCGGCCGCGCCCTCGGAGCGCAGGGCCGCGTCGAGATCGACTACCACGCCGTGGGCGTCGAGGCCGGTGACACCTTCGTGCTGACGACGGACGGCATTCACGAGCATGTCCTGCCCCGCGACATGGTCGCGGAGATCGCTGCGGCCGGGACCCTGGACGCGGCCGCGCGGGCGATCGTCGAGATGGCCCTGGCGGCCGGCAGCCCGGACAACCTGACGATCCAGATCGTGCGGGTCGAGACCGTGCCGGAGGGCGAGCCGGCCGACCTCCTCGGCGAGGCCGAGGGGCTGGACCCGGCGCCGCTCCTCGACCCGCCCGCGGAGCTCGACGGCTTCCGCCTGCTGCGGATCCTCCATTCCGGTCCCCGGAGCCGCGTCTACCTGGCGCTCGAGGCGGAGACCGGCGCCCAGGTTGCGCTGAAGGTGCTGTCCCTGGACCTGCGGGACGATTCCGCCCAGCGGAAGCGCTTCGTCATGGAGGAGTGGATCGCGCGGCGGATCGACAATCCCCACGTGCTGAAGGCCCATCCCCAGGCCGGCCGCCGCAGCCACCTCTACACGGTGATGCGCTACGTCGAGGGCCAGACCCTGACCCAGTGGATGCGCGACCACGCGGCGCCCGAGCTGGAGGCGGTGCGGGGGCTCGTCGAGCAGCTCGCCCGGGGCGTGCAGGCCTTCCATCGGCGGGAGATGGTCCACCAGGACCTGCGGCCCGACAACGTCCTGATCGACGCGGCCGGCACCGTCCAGATCATCGATTTCGGCGCGACCCAGGTCGCCGGCGTCGTCGAGGGCGACCCGCGGATCGACCCGGCGGAGATCCTGGGCACGGTGCAGTACACGGCGCCGGAGTGCTTCCTCGGCGCCCCGGGGACCGCCCAGTCGGACGTCTTCGCGGTCGGCGTGATGACCTACCAGATGCTCACGGGGCGGCTGCCCTACGGCGACGCGGTGCCCCGGGCCCGGACGCGCGCGGCGCAGCGGCGGCTGCGCTACGCATCGGCGCTGACCGTGCGCCCGCTGCTGCCGGTCTGGGTCGACGGCGCGCTGCGCAGGGCCGTCCATCCCGATCCGCAGCGGCGCTACGCGACCGTGTCGGCCTTCGTCCACGACCTGCGCCACCCCAACCCGGCTTTCACGAATGGCCGGCGGGCGTCGCTCCTGGAGCGCGACCCGCTGCTGTTCTGGCGCCTGCTGTCGCTGGTGCTCGGGCTCGTCGCGCTGGTGCTGGCGGCGATCCTGATCGCCGGCCCGCGTCGGTGAGCCCCGGCTCGCGCCTCAGGGATCCAGCTCCGGATAGCGGCGGAAGATGCCGTCCTCGTTGAACGGGATCCGGCGCTCGCTGGCGAGGTAGGCGGCGAGCCGCGGGCGCCGCGCCACGGTCTCGTGGAGCCGCGCCACCTGCGGGGTTCTCCGGAGGGCCGCAGCGGTCGCCTTGGGGAAGGCGTAGAGCAGGCCGTCGACGAGCTGGAACAGCGACAGGTCGGCGTAGCAAAATTCCGCGCCGACGAGGCCGCCGCCGCCGTTGGCCGCCAGCACCCGCTCGAAATAGCCGAGATATTTCGGGATGCGCTCCTCCCGGAACTCGGACGCCCGGCGCAGCGCCTCGGCCTTCTGATCCGCGTAGTACAGGCCGACGCCGACGGGATGGTGGGTGTCGTGCGCCTCGTCGACCGCGTCGGCGACGGTGAGCTGGAGCTGATGGGTCCAGATCCGGTCGCGCTCCGACGGGCCCACGAGCCCGAGGCGCGGTCCGAGATAGAGCAGGATCGCGGCGCTCTGCCCGACGACGACGTCGCCGTCGCGCAGGAACGGCGGTGCCAGGGGCGGTCGCGGATCGGCGGGGTCGGACAGTCGGTCGAGCATCGGTCCGATGCCGCCGGAATCGTCGTCCTGGCGGGCCACGTCAACGTAGTCGGCGCCGGCCTCCTCGAGGGCGAGGCGGACGAACTCGCCGCGCCCCTGGATCATCAGCCAGTAATGGAGCTCGTAGGGCATCGCCGCCTCCGGGTCGGGGAAGGCGCGGCGACCCCGGACGGTTCCCGCTCAGTTGTTCTCGGCCGGCTCCTCCGCCGAGGCCTTCTCGAGCGGCGGCTCGGCGCTGGCGACGGCCTTGCGGGCGAACATCGGCTGAAGGCGCTCGGCGAGCTGCTGGTCCAGATGCTTGACGTACGCGCCCTTGAAATAGCGCTCACCGGTCTTCGCGCCGTAGAGGTTGTCGTGGGTCCGGATCATCGCGGCGACCTCCGGGCGGCACAGGAAGCCCGTGATGCCGACGGCCTCGTACCAGCGGCCGGCGCGCGCCTCTGCCGTCGCCTTCGGGTTCGACAGCACCGTCTCGGCGAAGCACGCGGTGGCGGCCTGCCGCAGCGGCGCCAACACCTTCTCGGCCTCCGCCGCGTTCACCTTCGGGGCGGCCGGGTGCCGGTGAGGCCGCGCCTCCGCGGCCGAGACGAGCGCGAGGACGGCGAAGGTGGCGAGGATCGAAGTCTTCATACGGGCGGCCTCGTCGGGTGTCCGAACCGTGTTCAGCTCTCGCTCATGATTGCGTCGGGATCGGGGCTGGCGGTTCGGTCCGGGTGCCCGATTCCGGGCAAGATCCGGGCTGTTTCGCGACGGCCACAGCCGCGCTCAGCCGCGCCGCTCCGCGTTCCAGTGTCCCCGGCAGGCGAGGGCGCCGGTTGAGACCCAGGTTCCGGCACCGAAGCCGTCCGAGCCCAGGCGTCCCCGCACGTCGGCGGTGGCGGCGCCGTTGGAGATCGAGCCGCGGATCGCCCCGTTCCGCGCGACGCCACCCTCGACCACGAAGGCGGTCCCGATGAAGCGCGCCCGCCCGCGCTCGATCCGCACCGGGTAGCGGTAGGCACGGTCGCAGTTCCCCGTCTCGGTGATGATCTCGACGCTCCAGGTGCCGTCGAACCGATCGGGCAGGGCGGCGCGGGGGGCGGACGCGGCGGGCAGCGTGCCGGCGAGGAGCAGGGCGACGGCGATGCGGGGCGTCATGCGGATCTGGAGTGCCGGGAGCATCGGGGAGATCGGCGCCCCGTCAGCGCGGCGCCTGCGGCGCGGGCGTCCGCATGGCCGCACGGAGTGCCCCGTTGAGGAGAGCGAGGAGGTCGCAACCGACATGCAGGAAGGCGGCCACGCCCGCCTGCTTCAGCGGCTCGGCCAGGTCCGTCGGCTTCCCGGCGAGGTAGACCGGTCCGGCGCCGGCCCCGGTCAGCGCCTCCGCGGTCGCGACCGCGCACTCGGCGTAGATCCCGTCGGTGGAGCAGATGCAGGCGAGGCTCGCGCCGGACTCCCGGAACGCCGCCGCCGCCGCCTCGGCATCGGGGAAGCCCTCGTTCGACAGAGCCTCGAGCCCGCCGGCCGCGAAGGCGTTGGCCGCGAAGGTCGCCCGGGCGTTGAAGGCCGCCACCGGGCCGAGATTGGCCAGGAACACGACCGGCCTGCGACCGGTCTTGGCGAGGAAGGCGTCCGAGGCGTCCCGCAGGGCCTCGTAAGGCTCCGCGAGGCGCTGGGACGGCAGCGCGTCGCAGGCGACCGCCGAGCCCGCGCCGAAGTTGGATCCGCGCACCGCCGCCACGGGCGGCACGTCGAGAACCGTGACCGGCTTCTCGGGGAGGTTCGGGAACTCGCTCGCACCGGTGAGCGGTTCGCGGCGGGTCGCCACCGCCTTGGCGCGGGCCTCGCGGGTCAGCTCGATCCGCCGCTGGAGCTTGCCGACGCTGAGCGAGGCGACGATCCCGCCCTCGGCCTCGATCGCCTGGAACGTCGCCCAGCCCGCCTCGGCGAGTTCGGCCGTCAGGGCCTCGAAACCGCCGGCCCCGGCCGCGGGGTCGCTGACCCGCGCGAGGTGCGATTCCTCGATGAGCACGATCTGGCTGTTGCGCGCCACGCGCCGGGCGAAGGCGTCGGGCAGGCCGAGGGCCTGCGTGTACGGCAGGACCGCGACGCTGTCGGCGCCGCCCATGCCGGCCGAGGCCGCCGCCATGCCGGTCCGGAGGATGTTCACGAACGGGTCGCGCTTGGTCATCATCCGCCACGCGGTCTCGGCGTGGAGGCGCAGCGGCTTCGGGTCGAGGCCGCAGGCCTGCTCGACGCGCGCCCAGAGGCGCCGCATCGCGCGGAACTTCGCGACGGTGACGAACTCATCGGCATCGGCCGCGAGCAGCACGGCGACGCGGTCGCGCGCGCTCGCGAGATCGTGACCGGCCGCTTTCAGGGCGCGCAGGTAGGCGACGGCGGTGGCGAGCACCGCGCCGAGTTCCGCCGCCTCGCCGGCGCCGGCCTCGTGGTAGGGCCGGCCGTCGGCCAGGAAGGCCCGGCCGCGGAAACCCGCCGCCTCCAGCTCGGCCACGGCCTCGGCGAGGCGGGGCGCGATGTCGGTCCAGACGGCTCCGAGGCTGCCGGTGGCCGCCAGGACACCGACGGGATCGAGCCCCAGATCGACGTCGTAGGTCGAGAGATCCTCGCCGCGGCGCTCCGCCAGCGCCTTGACCAGCTGGGCCACCTCCAGGCCGCGGCCGCCGGCATCGATCCGCAGGGCGATCAGCGGCAGCATCACGCCCTTCAGGGCGGCGTCGAGCTCCTCGACGCTCGCCGCGGTGAGACCGTAGCCGCGGGCGCCCGGCGCGCCCGCGAAGGCGAGCACGAGGGCATCGGCCCCGCCCTCGAGGTCGGTGAGCGTCTGCGTGTTCGCGGTTCCGAGGTCGGGATGGTCGACCCGCTGGGCGATCCGCCAGGGTCCCGGCTCGCGCACCGGCTGCGCCGCCGGCTCGGCCGGTCCGTAGAGGGGTTCGATCCGCAGTCCGTCGGCCGTCCGCGACACCAGCCGCTTCTCGAAATCGGCGCCCTTCAGGACGCCTTCGACGAGGCCGAGCCAGCGCGCCCGGTCTGCGGGCTCGAAGAGGTCGGCGAGCGGTCTGTCTTCCATCGGTACGTCCCAGGGCGCGGCGTCTTCTGCACCGCTTTCATGCGTTTGCCTCGCACGCCGCTCCGCCGCTGGCAATCGCCCGATGGTTGAGGAAAGCTCAAGCCGCGGATCACCGATTTTTGAGTGATGCGGCGCAGGTGCGGTGAGGGGCACCTGTCGATCCGGATCGCGAGCCCGAGCCGCTGCCGGCGAGCCCGGGCCGACCGAACGCGGCGCGCTCCCCCCGCGTCAGCCGAGGATGATCAGGCCGGCGAAGCCGAGGGCACCGACGATGATCCGCCACCACGCGAACAGCCAGAAGCCGTGCCGGGAGACGTAGTCGAGGAGAAACCGCACCACGAACAGCGCCGAGACGAACGACACGATGAAGCCGATCGCGATCAGCCCGACATCGTTGCTCGAGAGGTATTTGTAGTTGTCGAGCAGGTCCTTGGCGAAGGCGCCCGCCATGGTCGGCATCGCGAGGTAGAACGAGAACTCGGTGGCCGAGCGCTTGTCGGCGCCCATCAGCATGGCGCCCACGATCGTGGCGCCCGAGCGCGAGACGCCGGGGATCATCGCCAGGCACTGGAAGATGCCGATCTTCAGGTCCATCGGCAGCGAGAAGTCGTAGACGTCCGTCTTCTTCACCTCGAGGTCGGTGTCGTCGATGACGAGGAGCACGAGGCCGCCGGCCACCAGGGTCGCGCAGACGATCCACGGGTTGAACAGGTAGGCCTTGATCAGCTTCGAGAAGAGGCCGCCGATGATCGCCGCCGGCAGGAACGCCACCAGGATGCCGAGGACGAAGCGGCGCGCCTTCGGATCTGACGGCAACGCGGTGGCGATCCCCAGGAGGCGGCGGAAATACACCAGCAGGATCGCCAGGATCGCGCCGAGCTGAATCAGCACCTCGAAGGTGTTGTTGGGCGAGTGGAAGCCGATGAAGTGCCCCACCAGCAGCTGGTGGCCGGTGGAGGAGACCGGGATGAACTCGGTCGCCCCCTCCACCAGGGCGAGCAGCACTGCCTTGCCGATGCTTGCCGGATCCATCGCGACGCCCTGTGCCGCGCGCGCGGAGGCCCCCGTCGGGCCACCGCCTGCCACGCGAAATGGTTGTACCCGAGGCTTCGCCGATCAGGGTTGACGGGCAGTTACCGGGCCGGGCCGCGCGTGTTAAGGGCTCGGCAACGGTCGAGCAATAACGCTCGGTCCGAAGTCCTCTGCGCCGAAGACCCGCGCTTCAGGACCCACGACGAGCGCGGGACCGGCCGCGCTGGCAGACCGAACGTCCCGCACGGCCTCAATGGCAACCCTCTACCATTTCCCCTTCTGCGCGAATTCCCGTTTCATCCGTCTCGTGCTCGCCGAGATGGGCATGGAGCCGACGCTGTTCGAAGAACGGCCCTGGGAGCGGCGCGACGACTTCCTGCTGATCAACCCGGCGGGCGTCACGCCCGTGCTGCTGGAGCAGAACGGCCTCGTGGTTCCCGGCGCCGGCGTCATCGCCGAGTACCTCGACGAGACCCGCGGCCTCGGACTCTCGGGGCGGCGGATGCTGCCGGAGGACACCGTCGAGCGCGTGGAGGTGCGGCGCCTGCTCGACTGGTTCCTGGTCAAGTTCGAGTCCGAGGTGACCGCCTACCTCGTCAACGAGAAGATCTCGAAGCGCTTCATGTCGGCCAACGAGGGCGGCGGCCCGCCCGACATGAACGCGATCCGCGCGGCGCGCTCCAACGTGCGCTACCACCTCAAATACATCGGCTACCTCATCGCGCGGCGGCGCTGGATCGCCGGCGACAACCTGACCTATGCCGATCTCGCGGCGGCCGCCCATCTCTCCTGCGTCGACTACCTGGGCGACGTGCCCTGGGACGAGGACGAGATGGCGCGGAACTGGTACGCGCGGGTCAAGTCGCGGCCCTCGTTCCGCGCCCTGCTCGCCGACCGGGTGGCCGGGATGGCACCGGCCGCCCACTACGCGGATCTGGATTTCTGAACGCCCGACGGACCTACCACGGCGCCGACCTGCGCCGCCTCGTCGAGACCCGGGCGCGGACGCTCGGGTTCTGCGGCCTGCGCGTGACCCGACCCGACCGGCTGCCCGACCTGCCCGGCCGCCTGTCCGCCTGGCTCGCCGAGGGCGCGCAGGGCACCATGGACTGGATGGCGGAGCGGGCCGACCAGCGCGCCAGCCCGGTCGCGCTGTGGCCCGGTCTGCGCAGCATCCTGGTCCTGGCGATGAGCTACCGGCCGGAGCACGATCCCCTCGACCTCGTGGCGCTTCGCGACCGCGGTGCCGTGGCCGCCTACGCGCAGCGGCGGGATTATCACGAGGTTTTGAAGGGCCGCCTGAAAGAACTGGGTGGGTATCTGTCGGCCAAGGGCGACGTGCGGGTGAAGGTCTTCTGCGACACCGCCCCCGTCATGGAGAAGACCCTGGCGGAGGCGGCCGGCCTCGGCTGGCAGGGCAAGCACACGGTGCTGATCTCCCGCGGGCACGGCAACTGGCTGCTCCTCGGCGCGATCTACACGAGCGCGGAATTCGAGCCCGACCCACCGGAGCCCGACCATTGCGGCTCGTGCCGCGCCTGCCTGGACGTCTGCCCCACCAACGCGTTCCCGGCGCCCTACCGGCTCGACGCCCGCCGCTGCATCTCGTACCTCACGATCGAGCATGCCGGGCCGATCCCGGCGGCGTTCCGGGCGGCGATCGGCAACCGGGTGTTCGGCTGCGACGATTGCCTGGCCGTCTGCCCCTGGAACAAGTTCGCCCGCACCGCGGCGGAGAGCCGCCTCGCCGCGCGGGCGGACCTGGCGGCCCCGGCGCTCGCGGATCTCGCGGGCCTCGACGACGCGGCGTTCCGCACCCTCTTCGCCGGCACGCCGGTGAAGCGCACCGGGCGCGACCGCTTCCTCCGCAACGTCATGATCGCGATCGGGAATTCCGATGACCCGTCGCTCGCGGAGGCGGCCGTCGCGCGCCTGCGCGACCCGTCTCCACTGGTGCGCGGCATGGCGGTCTGGGCCTGCGGCCGGCTGCTGGCGCCCGAGGCCGTGCGCGCGCTCGGGCGCCAGCACGGCGATTCCGAGACCGACGCCCACGTGCGGGACGAGTGGCGGGCCGCCACCGGCTTGACGGAACCGCGGACGGACGAGACATCCGCGGCATGAACCTCTTCGTCTTCGGGCTCGGCTTCACGGGCCGTCACTTCGCCGAGCGGGCGCGGCCGCGTTTCGGGACCGTCCGCGCCACGGTGACCGACCCCGCGGCCGCCGACCGCATCGCCGCGGAGACGGGCTTCGCCATGCGCGCCTTCGGGCCGGAAGCCGACGATCCCCGGATCGCGGCGGATCTCGCCGACACGGACGTGCTCCTGGTCTCGGCGCCCCCCGGCGAGGCCGGCGACCCGGTGCTGGCCCGCTACGCCGACGCCGTCGCGGCGAGCCGGATCCGGTGGATCGGCTACCTGTCGACCATCGGTGTCTACGGCGACCAGGGCGGCGCCTGGATCGACGAGACCACGCCGGCGACCCCGCGCAGCGCCCGGTCCAAGGTGCGCGTCGACGCCGAGGCGGCGTGGCTGGCGCTCGGCGCCGCGACCGGCAAGGCCGTTCAGGTCTTCCGGCTCTCGGGCATCTACGGACCCGGGCGCAACCCGATCGTGAAGCTGCGGGAGGGCCGCTCGCAGCGCATCGTGAAGGCCGGGCAGGTCTTCAACCGCATCCACGTCGACGACATTGCCACGACGCTGCTCGCCTCGATCGACCGGCCGCGGCCGGGGGCGATCTACAACGTCACCGACGACGAGCCGACCGCGCCCCAGACCGTGACCGAGCACGCGGCGGCCCTCACAGGCCTGCCGCTGCCGCCCGAGATCGATTTCGAGACCGCCGACCTGTCGCCGATGGCGCGCAGCTTCTACGGCGAGAACAAGCGCGTCCGGAACCGCCTGATCCGCGACGAGCTCGGCGTGGCGCTCGCCTACCCGACCTATCGCGAGGGGCTCGCGGCCCTCAAGGACCAGCCCTGATCAGGCCTCGAGGTGCCGCGGCCGGACGAGGCGGCGGAGCAGGCCGTCGCGGGGGCCGACCAACATCGAGGCCAGATAGAGCGCGCCGGCCGCCAGCACGATGGCCGGCCCGCTCGGCACGTCGTACCGGTACGACAGGCTGAGCCCCGACACGCTCGCCAGGGCCGCGATCAGCATCGAGACCGGGATCAGCCCGGCCAGGTCGCGGGCCCAGAACCGGGCCGCCACCGCCGGCAGCAGCATCAACCCTACCGCCAGCAGCGTGCCGAGGGCTTGGAACCCGCCGACGAGGTTCACCACCACCAGCGCCAGGAAGGCGAGGTGAACCGGGCCGCCGCTGCGGCTGACGCTCCGCAGGAACAGGGGATCGACGCATTCCATCACGAGCGGCCGGTAGATCAGGGCCAGGGCCAGCAGGGTCAGCGTGCTGATGCCGCCGAGCAGCCAGAGCGCGGCGTCGTCGAGCGCCAGGACCGAGCCGAACAGGAAGTGCATGAGGTCGATCTGCGAGCCGCGCAGGGAGACCAGCAGCACGCCGGCCGCGAGCGAGATGAGGTAGAAAGCCGCGAGATTCGCGTCCTCTCGGACGACCGTCGCGCGGGTCACGGCGCCCGCGAGGAGAGCGACCGCGAGGCCGGCCACGAGGCCGCCCAGCGTCATCGCCGGCAGCGACAGGCCGGCGACGAGGAAGCCGACCGCGGCGCCGGGCAGGATCGCGTGGCTCATCGCGTCGCTCATCAGGCTCATACGGCGCAGCGTCAGGAACACGCCGATGGGCGGCGCCGAGACCGAAAGGGCGAGGCAGCCCGCCAGGGCCCGGCGCATGAAGCCGAACTCCACGAACGGCGCGAACAGGGATCCGAGCGGATCGGTCACGCGGCGTCCTCGTGGTGGTGATGGTCCGCGCCGCCGTGGTCGTGCGCCGCCGCGACGGATCGCGGCCCGGCGCAGATCGCCGCGCCCTCGTCCCAGGCCTCGGACAGGTTGCGGGCGCGCGCGAGGTTCTCGGCCGTCAGGACCCGCGCGGTCGGTCCCCAGGCCACGGGCTCCCGGGCGAGCAGCAGCGTCGTCGGGAAATGCGCGCGGACCTGCTGGAGGTCGTGGAGGGCCGCGACCACGGTCCGCCCCTCGCCGTGCCACGTGCGAATCAGCGCCAGGAGATCGTCCACCGTCCGCGCGTCGATGCCGGTGAACGGCTCGTCGAGGAGCACGACCGGGCAGTCCTGCAGGATCAGACGGGCGAACAGGGCGCGCCGGAACTGTCCGCCCGACAGGGTGCCGATCGGGCGCGCCGCGAAGCCGTCGAGGCCGACCGTGGCCAGCGCCGCCTCGATCGCCGGACGCCGCCGGGTGAGGCTGCGCCACGCCCCCGCGCGCCGCCAGAGGCCCATGCCGGCGAGATCCA
The DNA here is from genome assembly GCF_900112625.1 of Methylobacterium sp. 13MFTsu3.1M2. Lineage (NCBI taxonomy): Bacteria > Pseudomonadati > Pseudomonadota > Alphaproteobacteria > Hyphomicrobiales > Methylobacteriaceae > Methylobacterium > Methylobacterium sp. 13MFTsu3.1M2. The sequence continues at coordinate 120,557 of NZ_FOMM01000014.1, read as the reverse complement.
TGACGGTGAGCGGGAAGCTCCGGTCGATCTCGTCGACCTGCGGCATGTAGGCGAGGGCGCCGGCGCGCTCGATGCGCCCGTCCAGGCAGCGGATCTCTCCGGCCATGCCCTTGAGGAGTGTCGACTTCCCGGCCCCGTTCGGGCCGACGAGGGCGAGCAGGTCGCCGGCCCGCACGGACCCGTCGAGGTGGTGGACCGCCGGATGCCGGTCGTAACCGAGGGTGAGACCGACGAGGCGGATCGGATCCGGGCGCGCGCCGCTCATGTCGCCAGCGCCCAGGCGATGGTCAGCCAGACCAGCGCCGAGAGCAGCGCGGCGAGCGCCAGCCGCAGGCCGATCCCGCTCTGGAACAGCGATCGCCGCGCCGCGTGTCTCGGGCTGGGAATGGTCGGCACGGGGTCCTCGTCGCGCGCTCACGCCGGCGCGGGCACCACGCGGGGCTACTGGTGCGGTGCTGGGCGGCGGTGATACACTGTAACAAACCCGCGGGACAACCTGCGGATCACGTCTGGAGCGATCATGCACCGTCACGAGGGTCACGACGCGTGCCACGCCGGCACCGGTGACATGCTCGCGCGGGCCGAGGCCCTGTGTCGCGAGCGCGGTCTTCAGTTCACGCCCCTGCGCCGGGAGGTGCTCGAGGCGGTGGCCGAGTCCGCCAAGGCTCAGGGCGCCTACGATATCGCGGAGCGGCTGAGCGCGCCGGGCAAGCGCGTGGCCCCGGTCTCGGTCTACCGCGCCCTCGACTTCCTCATGGAGCAGGGGCTGGTCCACCGGATCGCGAGCCGCAACGCCTTCATCCCCTGCGCGCACGGCCACGCCCCCGGGGAGGGGGTCATCTTTCTGATCTGCCGCACCTGCGGCGGCGTCGACGAGGCCTCGTCGGAGGAAGTCGAGGGCAGCCTGGGGCGGACGCTGGAGCGGGCCGGCTTCACCCCGACCCACAGCATCTTGGAGGTCGAGGGCGATTGCGGCGCCTGCCGGGAGCGGAAGCAGGCCCCCTGAGGCGCCACTTCCAGCGGACGGGCGCTTGGTTCGGGTCAGAAGGCGTTCTGGTAGGCGCGGCGCGAGACGACCGTCTGGATCATGATCTGGATGTCGAACCAGATCGACCAGTTGTCGATGTAGTGCAGGTCGCAGGCGACGCGCCGCTCCATGGCGAGGTCGGTCTGCGTCTCGCCGCGATAGCCGTTGACCTGGGCCCAGCCGGTGATCCCGGGCTTCACGTTGTGCCGGCGGGCGTAGAGGGCGATCCGGCGCTCGAAGCTCCGATCGTGCGCCAAAGCGTGCGGACGGGGGCCGACCAGCGACATCTCTCCGCGCAGGACGTTGATCAGCTGGGGCAGCTCGTCGAGGTTGGTCCGGCGCAGGATCGCGCCGATCCGGGTGATGCGGCTGTCGTTGCGGGTCGCCTGCCGGAAGGCGGCGTTCGGATCCGCCCGCATCGACCGGAACTTGAAGACGCCGAACGGCTGCTGGTTGAAGCCGTAGCGCTTCTGCCGGAAGAAGACCGGGCCGGGGCTGTCGAGCTTGATCGCCACCGCGATCGCGGCGAGCAGCGGCGACAGCGACACGAGGGCGATGGTCGCCACCGTCAGGTCGAGGGCACGCTTCAGCATGACCTCGCCGACGTTGAGCGGACGGCGGCCGATGTTGATCCCCGAGACGCCGCCGACCCGGGCGACCTGCAGGTCCGGGAACCGGTCGAGGACCGCGCCGGGACGCAGGTGGAGGGCCGAGGGCACCCGCAGGAAGGCGTCGATGCAGCGCTCGACCTCCGCGGTGTCGGCCCAGGGCACCAGCACGAAGACGTCGTCCGGCCGCAGGAAGCGGACGACGGAGACGGCGAGGTCGAGATCCTCCTGCAACTGGTCGTGGCGCGTGGCCGCGTCGGCGCCGGGATCGACCCGCCGCAGGTAGCTCGTCCCGATGATCCGCGAGCCGAGCTGGTCGACCTCCTTGCCGGCGTAGAAGCGCGCGATGTCCTCCTCGTAGCCCACGAGGTGGATCCGGCTGGCGGTGGCCGATCCGGCGCTGAGCCGCTCGCGCACGAGCCGGCGCACCGCGGCCCGCGCCGCGATGAGCACCGGCAGGCCGGCGGCGAAGATCCCGAGCGAGACGAGCCGCGAGTAATCGTTGGTCGTCTTCGTCATGAAGCTGACGACGAGCACGGCGGCCCAGGCGATCAGCCAGAGCGAGGCCACCCGCTGGACGCCCGGCTTCTGCGCCATCACGTTCTCGAGGCTGTACTCCTCGCGCAGGACGTTCGTGGCGACGATCACCAGCGCCAGCAGCGCCGACAGCCGCGAGCCGCGGACGAGACCCGCCCACACCGTGCCGTCCTGCGCGAGGACTTGGTAGGCGCATTCGAGGCCCAGCGTGACCGCCACGATCGCCGCGATGTCGGTGGCGGCGAGAGTCATGGACAGGGCGATGCGTGCCAGCGCACGGCCGCGGCGCGGCAGCAGGGCCGACCACACATTGCGGCGGCGCTCCGCCGAGGTCGGCAGCGCCTGAAACGTCTCCGGAAGCCGATCGTGAAACATCTGACCCGCAACGTCCCGTCTTAGTCGGACTCTGTACCAGTCTGAGACACGAAAGGTTTCAGCGCCGCCTGGTGACGGTCACGGAGCAAGCCGCGGGCCCGGCGGGTTCACGATCGCAGTCGCGGATGAGCGCTGCGACTTAGGGCCTGCTTCCGGAGGAGGCAATACATAGTTAATGCTGAGTGACTGTTCGGCGCAGCCAGCCGTCGCGAGGTTTGACGGGGGACCGTTTTCGCCGGAGCTATTTCAATTCACGCGGGTTTCTTTCATCGCGGTTTCAACCGGATCGGCGCCTCGAATGACCCCGGCCGAAGGGCGGTCGGGGTCCGCCGCGCTCAGACGGCGTCCGCGTCCTGGCCCGCATCGGCCGTCCCGCCGACCGTCTGGATCGTCTCGAAACCCTCGAATTGGGGGTGGCCGAGATACAGGGGCTTGGTCGAGGGCACGCGGCCATGCGCCTTGCGGAACTGCTCAGACCGGGTCCAGGCCTCGAAGTCGGCACGCGATCGCCAGATCGTGTGCGAGGCGTAGAGCACGTGGTCCTCGTGCTCGGGGCCGCGCAGCAGGTGAAACTCGACGAAGCCCGGCATCTCGCCGAGGTGGCTGTCGCGCCCGAGCCAGACGGCCTCGAAATCCGCCGTCGCGTCCTTAACGACCTTGAAGCGATTCATCGCGATGAACATGCGTGCCTCCTGCGCGGTACCGAACCTACATGCCCCTGTGGTCCTAAGGGGTACCGCCGCGCGGCGACAAGGCGCACCTCGAAAGCAGCCCTAACCTCCACGTCGACATTTGAGCAACAATGTTGCAAAGATGTGTGGGCTTAAACTAGAAGATGTAACCTTCGACTTGCGAAGCTTGACAACTTGGTGTCCTACTGCGCCCCGGTTCACCTGTGTCGGGATCAGGGCTATAGCCGGACATCGGCACGGAGTACCGGCAACCTGACGTGCAGGACATGCGACTAAGGGGCGGACGGTGAAGCGGCGCGACAGCGAGGCGAAGACACCCCGTCCGCAGGAGGATGCAGCCCACGCCATGGACAAGGATTCCTCCGGCCAGACGATGCCGAAGCAGACGACGGACGTCGATCGCCTCGTCGGCATCCGGATCACAGCGCTGCGCAAGGCTCGCGGCATGAGCCAGACCGCGCTGGGCAACGCGGTCGGCGTGACCTTCCAGCAGGTTCAGAAATACGAGAAGGGCCAGAACCGGGTCGGGGCCGGCCGGCTGCGCGAGATCGCGCGCCTCCTCGAGGTTCCGGTCTCCGCGTTCTTCGAGGAGAACGAGCCGCGCGAGAACGCGCAGGAGGACGTGTTCGGCTTCCTCAGCGCCCACGGCGCCATCGAGCTGCTGCGCGCCTACGCCCAGATCGAGGACGAGCAGATGCGCCGCGACGTGCTCGCGCTGGTCCGCAGCGCCGCGCGACTCGCGCAGAACCGCGGCGCAACCGCGCCGACGACGGATCCGGCCTGACCGGCGCGCGAAACAGGCTTCACCTCGGGGACCTTCGAAGCGGCTGCGCCGAGCCCGGCGTCACGGCGGATCGGTCGCGATCAGGTGGAAGAAGCTGCCGGTGACGGGTCCGACCCGGTGGCCGGCCAGTCCCAGATCGACACCTTCGGCATCCGTCACGCGGGCGAGCGCCGTTTCCGCCGGCGCGATCGGCGAGAGTTCGCTGGCGTAGTGGAATTCGTGGCCGACGAGGCGCGTGCCCGCGGCGCCGAGCAGGCCGGATTCGCAGAGTTGCGCGACGCGATAGCCGAGATGCAGCTTGCGCCGGTGATACGAGGTCGCGACCGGTAGCAGTCCGGCCATGGCATGGGTCGCTCCGTCGGCATCCTGCAACGTCTCGCCCAGGACCATGTAGCCGCCGCACTCCCCGTGGACCGGCCGGGTCCGCGCGAAGCGGCGCAGCCCGTCCAGGAAGCGGGTCGCGCCGGCGATCGGGCCCGCGTGCAGTTCCGGATAGCCGCCCGGCAGCCAGCAGACGTCGCAATCCTCGGGCGGTCCCTCGTCGGCCAAGGGCGAGAACGGCACGAGTTCGGCGCCGGCCATCCGCCACCCGGTCTCGAGATGCGGGTAGAGGAAGCTGAACGCCGCGTCACGGGCGACCGCCACGCGCTGTCCGGGCGGCCGGGGCAGGCGGCCACCGGAGGGCGGTACGGTGCCGCTCGCGCAGGCCGTCACGGCGTCGAGGTCGATGCCCGCCTCCGCGAGGTCGGCGAGCCTGTCGAGGCGCGCGGCGAGATCCGCGGTCTCGCCGGCCTGGACGAGCCCCAGGTGGCGCTCGGGCAGGACGAGCTGCGCGTCGCGCATCAGCGCGCCGAGCACCGGCAGCCCCGCGCGCTCCATGCCGGCTTCGACGAGGCGCCGGTGACGGGCGCTCGCCACCTTGTTGAGGATCACGCCGGCGATCCGGATGCGGGGATCGTAGAGCTTGCAGCCGAGCGCCACGGCGGCCGCCGATTGCGCCGCGCCCGACACGTCCACCACGAGGACCACCGGCCAGCCGTAGCGCGCGGCGATGTCGGCGTTCGCCCCGGTGCGGTTCTCGGCCGCCCGGACGCCGTCGAACAGACCCATGGACCCCTCGGCGATCAGCAGATCGGCCGCCGCCGCCGTCGCGCCCGCCAGCGCGTCGAGGAGCGGCGGCGCCATGGCGAAGCTGTCGAGGTTGAAGCTCGGATGGCCGGTCGCGGCGTGGTGGAAGGCCGGATCGATGTAGTCCGGGCCGCACTTCGCGCCGCGCACCCGCAGGCCGCGCCGGGTGAGGGCGCGCATGAGCGCGAGGGCGACGGTCGTCTTGCCGGAGCTGGAGCGCGGCGCCGCGACGAGGAGGCCGGGGGCGCTCACGACCGCGACCCCACCGTGCCGCCGGGACGGTAGCGCCGGTCGTAGTCGGGCGCGTAGAGGGCGCTCTCGCGGAACTCCGCGGCGCCCAGCGCCGGTCCGACCAAGATGAGGGCGGTGCGCTCCAGACCGGCCTCCGCGACGAGCCCGGGCAGCGCGGCGAGGTCGCCCACGAGCGCCCGCTCGTCCGGCCAGGAAGCGCGGAACACCGCCGCCGCGGGACAGGACGGGCCGTAGAAGGGGATCAGCTCCGCGGCGACGGCCTCGACCACGTGGATCGACAGGTGGATCGCCAGGGTCGCGCCGGTGGCCGCGTAGGCCGCCAGCGTCTCCCGTTCGGGCATGGCGCTCGCCCGCCCGGAGGTGCGGGTCAGGACCACGCTCTGCGCCACGCCCGGCACCGTCAGCTCCCGGCGCAGCAGCGCGGCCGCGGCCGCGAAGGCGGGGACACCCGGCGTCACCGTGTAGGGAATAGCCAGCGCGTCGAGCCGGCGCATCTGCTCGGCCAGGGCGCTCCAGATCGACAGGTCACCGGAATGCAGGCGCGCCACGTCCTGGCCGGCCGCGTGCGCCGAACGGATCTCCGCCAGGATGGCGTCGAGGTCGAGGGGCGCCGTGTCGACGATCCGCGCGCCGGGCGGGCACCAGCCCAGGATCTCGGGGGCGACGAGCGACCCGGCGTAGAGGCAGACGGGGCAGGCCGCGATGCGGTCGCGCCCGCGCACCGTGATCAGGTCGGCCGCGCCGGGGCCGGCGCCGATGAAGTGGACGGTCATGGTTCCCGTGTCGTGTCGTATCGGACAGCCAGGGCGCAAGTGGCGCCGCCGCTCGCGATCCGGGGTAGGGCGAGGCGGCTCTGGGGCCCGGCGCCGGCGAGGGCCGCCGCCTCGGCCAGCGAGCCGACGCCGCGCAGGCGCTCGATCCGCGCCGAGCGGGTGACGATCTCGGCGTCGCGCGCCTCCAGCGCGGCGGCGGCGATGGGATGGGGTGCCAGGCCGAACCGGGCCGTCGCCGCTCGGATCGCCGGGTCCGACGCCCGGTCGTCCGCCGTGGCAACGGCCGCGAGGCTCGACCGCGCGGCGCCGACCAGGGCGAGGGCGCGCTCGATCAGCCCCGCGATCTCCTCGGCCTCGGTGCCCCGGCGGAACCCAATGCCGGCGACCAGCGCTCCGGTCACGGCTTGGTCCAGGCCCACTGGATCACCGTCATGGCGGGGCGCCAGCCGTGCATTCCCCCGACCGGGCTCGCTCGCTCCACGCCGTAGCGGCGCAGGCTGCCGCCATGCGCCGCGAAGGCCGCGAGCAGCGCGGCCTCGCCCTCGAGGGTCACGGCGTTGGCGACGCAGCGACCGCCGCCCCGCAGCGCCGCCAGCACGGTCGCGAGGACCCCCGGCTCCGAGACGCCGCCGCCGATGAAAACCGCGTCCGGCGCGGGCAGGCCGGCGAGCGCGCCCGGTGCCGTGCCGGCGACGACGGCGAGGTCAGGGGCGCCGAGCGCGACGGCGTTGCGGCGGATCCGCTCGACGCGGTCCGGCCTTCCCTCGATCGCGGTGGCGCGCAGGCTCGCGTGGCGCAGCATCCACTCGATCGCGATCGAGCCGGCGCCCGCACCGACATCCCAGAGATGCTGTCCCGGATGCGGGCGCAGCGCCGACAGGGTCAGGGCCCGGATCTCGGACTTGGTCAGCTGCCCGTCATTCTCGAACAGGTCGTCGTCGAGGCCCGGTGCGAGGGGCAGGGCGCAGCCGGCCCCCGCCACCGCGAGCGCCACCGTGTTCAGCGGATCGAAGTCGGCGCCGTCGAACGCTTCGGCGCGGAGGGTGCGGACGCGCTCGCGCGGCCCGCCCATCGCCTCCAGCACCGTCAGCGTCGACGCGCCGAAGCCCCGGTCGCGCAGCAGGGCGGCGAGGGCGCCGGGCGTCGTGCCGTCCCAAGACAGGACGAGGAGCCGCGCCCCCGGCTGGAGATGCGGGACGATCCGGGTCAGCGCGCGACCGTGGAGCGTGACCAGGGCGCACTCGGCGAGCGGCCAGCCGAGCCGGGCACAGGCGAGGCTGAAGGCCGAGGGCTGCGGGAAGGCGCGGATGTCGCCCGCGGGCACCAGCCGGGCGATCTCGGCGCCGATGCCGTAGTGGAACGGGTCGCCTGTGGCGAGGATGCAGGTCGGCTGGCCGCGCCGCGCCAGGATTTCCGGATAGGCCTCGTGGATCGGGCTCGGCCAGGGCCGCGTCTCCGCGTCGAGCGGCCCGGCGAGGGCGAGGTGGCGCCGGCCGCCATAGACCACGCGGGCGGCGTCGAGCGCGGCGGCGGCGGACGGCGTCAGCCCGGCCCGGCCGTCCTCGCCGATCCCGACGATCGACAGCCACGGGGCGCTCGACAGCGGGTTAGCGCTCATGGACAAGGCGCCCATGAACACGCCGCCCCCGATCACCGGCACGATGCGGATCCTGATCCTCGGCGGGACCGGCGAGGCGAGTGCCCTGGTCCGGTCGCTCGCAGGCGGCGCGGATCGCGCCGTGACGCTCTCGCTGGCGGGACGGACGGCGGCGCCGAAGCCCGAGCCTGTGCCGACCCGGATCGGCGGCTTCGGCGGCGCCGAGGGTCTCGCCGGCTACCTGCGGGCGGAGGCGATCACCCGGCTGATCGACGCGACCCACCCGTTCGCCGCGCGGATGTCGGCCAACGCCGCGCGCGCGGCGGCCCTGACGGGCGTGCCGCTCCTCGCGATCCGCAGGCCGGCCTGGAACCGCGAACCCGGCGACGACTGGGTCGAGGTCGACGGGATGGAGGAGGCGGTCGCCGCCCTCGGCGCGGAGCCCCGGCGCGTGTTCCTGACGATCGGCCGGCAGGAGGCCGGGGCCTTCGCGGCGGCGCCGCAGCACAGCTACCTGGCGCGGACGGTCGAGCCGCTGGGCGGGATCCTGCCGGTGCCGCATCTGACCGCCCTGGAGGCGCGCGGACCGTTCGACGCCGCGTCCGAGACGGCCCTGATGCGGGCCAGCCGGATCGAGATCGTGGTCAGCAAGAACGCGGGCGGCGCGGCGACCTACGGCAAGATCGCGGCGGCGCGCGGCCTCGGCATCCCGGTCGTGATGGTGCGGCGGCCGGGCAAGCCCGACGTGCCGAGCGTCGCGGACGCCGCGGGCGCGTGCCGCTGGCTGGACGCGGGCGATCACACCGATCCCTCGACCTTGCGGGCGGTGTAGACGAAGGGCGCCCGGCCCGCGCGCGGGATCAGCCGCGTCGTCGAGGCGCCCAGGATCACCATCGTGGCCATGTCGGCCGGCACCGCGGGCGCCTCGGCGAGGGTCGCGACGCGGATCGCCTCGTCCGGCCGGCTGACGGCGCGGGCGAACATCACCGGCGTCTCGGGCGCGCGGATCCCGGCCGCGATCTCCAGCGCCGCCCCGAGCTGCCAGGGCCGGGCGGTAGAGATCGGGTTGTAGAGCGCCACCACGAAATCCGCGCGCAGCACCGCCTCCAGCCGCGCGGTCACGACCGGCCAGGGTTTCAGGTTGTCCGAGAGCGAGAGCGCGCAGAAGTCGCCGCCGAGCGGGGCCCCGAGCCGGGCCGCGGCGGCGAGCATCGCGGTGATGCCCGGCTCCACCGTGATGGCGAGGTCGCGCCAGCCGGGCTCGCCGTACTCGACCGCCTCGAACACCGCCGCCGCCATGGCGAAGACGCCGGGATCGCCGCCGGAGACGACCGCGACCCGGCGCCCGGAGGCGGCGAGCTGCAGCGCGTGGCGCGCCCGGTCGACCTCCACCCGGTTGTCGCTGGCGTGCCGGACGATGCCGGGACGCTCGGGCACGCGGGCCACGTAGGGGAAGTAGCCGACGACGTCCTCCGCCGCGTCCAGCGCCCGGCGGGCCGACTCGGTCAGCAGGGCCGCGTCGCCCGGCCCGAGGCCGACGACGGTGAGGCTTCCGCTCACGGTCGGCGGCCCTCTCCGGGCAGGAGCACCATCGAGAAGTAGGGCGCCTCGTCGTCGGCCTTGTCGGCCAACATCACGACCCGCTCGCCCGCCATCGTGCCGCGCTCCACGTAGACGGCGCGCGCCAGCAGCCCGGCGGCCGACAGGGCGGCCCGGACCTTCGGCAGGTGCCGCCCGAGCTTCATCACCACGGCCGCGTCCGTGCCGCGCAGGCGCTCGGTCAGCGCGTCGAGCGACAGGGTCGCCGGCAGGACGGTGAGGACGTCGTCGCCCCAGGTGATCGGCGTGCCGGCCCGGGTCCAGCAGCCCGACATGCCGGTGACGCCCGGAATCACCTCCACGGGGAACCGGTCCTTCAGGCGCCGCCAGAGGTGCATGAACGAGCCGTAGAAGAACGGATCGCCCTCCGACAGGATCGCGACGTCGCGCCCGGCGCCCAGGTGATCGGCGAGCTGCCCGGCCGCGTCGTCGTAGAATCCGGCCAGCGCCGCGACGTAGTCCGGGTGCTCGGGATGGATCTCGGTCGTGTAGGGATAGGCGAGGGCCATCTCGCGGGCCGGGTCGCGCAGGATCGCGTCCGCGATGGTGCGGGCATTGCCCCGCCGGCCGCGCTTGCAGAAATGCACCAGCACGGGCGCGCGCATCAGGATGCGCTGCGCTTTCACGGTCAGCAGCTCCGGATCGCCCGGGCCCATCCCGACGCCGTAGAGGGTGCCGGTCACCGCGGCCGCGGGGATCTCCTCGGTCGGGCCGTCGAGGCGTTCGAAACCGTCCATCACTCGACCTCGCTGGCGAGCGCGTTGACCGCCGCGGCCGTCATGGCGCTGCCGCCGCGCCGCCCGTGCACGACTACGAACGGCACGCGGCCGTCCCGCGCCAGGGCCTCCTTGGACTCCGCCGCGCCGACGAAGCCGACCGGGATGCCGATCACCGCGGCGGGCGGCGCCACGCCGGCATCGAGCAGCTCCAAGAGCCGGAACAGGGCGGTCGGGGCGTTGCCCACCGCCACGACGCTGCCCGGAAGGTGCTCCCGCCACAGCTCCATGGCGGCCGCGGACCGGGTCGTGCCGAGGCTCTTGGCGAGATCCGGCACGCGCGGGTCGCCCAGGGTGCAGATCACCCTGTTGTCGGCCGGCAGGCGGGCCCGGGTGACGCCGTCCGCGACCATGCGGACGTCGCACAGGATCGGCGCGCCGGCCTTCAAGGCCGCGACGCCGGCCTCGGCGAAACCGGGCGCCATCTCCACGTCGGCCGGCAGGTCGGTCATGCCGCAGGCATGGATCATGCGGACGACGACGCGCTCGGCGGCGCCCGACCAGCGCCCGAGATCGGACTCGGCGCGGATCATCGCGAAGGAGCGCGCGTAGATCGCGCCGCCGTCGCGGATGTAGTCGTAGCGGGACGGGGACTCGTGGGCCGCGGCCGGCTCCGATCCTGTCTGGCGCAGGGCGTTCTGGCTCGCGCTCATGCCGGTCTCTTGGTCCTCCCGCATTCCGAAGGGGTGGTCTCCGGCGCGAAGGCGGCGGAAAGCCCGTCGATCTCGGCCCTTCCTAGCCGCTCCAGCACGGCCTCGATAGGGAGATCCATCGCCGGCTCATCGCCGGGCGCACCCCCGATCACCACGCCGTAGAGGCCGTCGCGGCCGACGAGGGTCAGGTCGGCCGGGCCGGGCCGCGCGCAGCCCTTGGCGCAGCCCGAGACGTGCGCGGCATGCCCCGCGACCGCCAGGGGGCCGAACGCCTCCGCGAGGCGGGCCGCGTCCGCGAGCGTGGGGGTCGATCCGGAGGCGCAGCCCGGCGCCCCCGTGCAGGCCGCGATCGCGCGCCGCGGATCGTCGGGGACGACGATGAACTCCGCCGCAAGCGCCGCAATCGCGGCCGCCGCTTCGGCAGCGGCCGGCGCCAGCATCACGAAGCCGCGCGTGGGGGAGAGGCGGATCTCGTCGGAGCCGATCGCCGCTGCCGTAGCCGCGATCCGGTCGAGGGCGTCGGCAGTGCAGCGTCCGAAGGGCGCGTCGACGGCGACGCTTCTAAGGTCGCGTCCGCCCGCCGGACGTGCCGGCTCCTGTTCCGGAGCGAAGCCCTGGTACGCCTGCGCCGGTCCGGCGCGGGTCTCTCCTGACGGAAGCGTTACGGCCAGTGCCGCCAGTTCGTCGTCCGACAGGTCGCGCATCCGGCGCCGACCGGTCAGCGCGAAGGCGCCGAGCAGGGCCGCCACGTGGCCGGGCGCCGCGTCGGCTGCGCAGGTCAGGAGCTTCCGCGGGGTCTCACCCTGCGCGACCGCGATCGCGACGCGGCCCGGCCCCTCGGCGGCGACGCAGAGATCCGCCTCCGGCAGCGCCCGGCCGGGGCGGCCCTCGACGGCGACCAGGGTCTTGGCCGGCAACCCCTGGATCGCGAGCCCCGCGGTCTCGATCGCCCGGGCGAGGACCGGCACGTCGATCGTCTCGTCCGGGTCGTGGCCGGCCAGGGGGCTCGTGAGCGTCAGGCGCTGGGGGCCGCCGTCGGCGCGCACGTCGCCGAGGCCCCGGGCCGCGAGCCAAGTGGCCAGCGGCGCGCGCGTCGCCTCGGAGACGCCGCGGATCTGGAGATTGGCCCGGGCGGTGAGATCCAGGTGCCCGTTCCCGAAGCGCCGCGCACCCTCCGCCACGGCGCGGGCCTGATCGAGGGTCAGGATCCCGAGCGGCGGGTGGACGCGCGCGAGCAGGCCGTCGCCCGTCGGCATGGGACGCGTCAGACCGGGGCACCAGCCCCGGCGGGCTGGCGCCTCGGGCAGGGCGCGCCGATGCGGGGCCGCGCTCACTCGGCGGCCTCGCGCATCAGAGCGTCGGCCGGGAGGGCGTTGCGTCGGCTGTGCCAGAGGCCGCGGTCCCGGGCCTCGTCGAACCGCTCCAGGATCGCGCGGGCCGCGGCGGGGTTGGCGGCGCGCAGGCGCTCGAACACCTCGGCGTCGGCGATCCAGGCCGCGTAGAGCGCCTCGAAGCCGGCATCCGTCACCGCGTCGCTCGCGGCGGCCAGGACGAAGACCGCGTCGAGCCCCTGGGCGAGTTCCTGCGCGCCCCGGTAGCCGTGGCGCAGCTGGGCCGCGATCCAGCGGGGATCGGCGAGGCGCCCGCGGATCAGGCGGGCGGAATCCTCCCGGGCCGTCCGCGCCTTCGGCCGTTCCGGGACCGACACGTCGAGGCTGTAGAGGGTGGGGCTCGCCCCCTCCAGGGCCGCCGCCGCCGCGAAACCGCCCATCGCGTCGACGGCGGCGTCGCCGTCGAACAGGTCGCGCTCGGCCACGTCGAAGGCGTGGAGATAGGCGTCGGCCGCCGCGACACGGGCGGCGAAATCGGCGTCGGGCCCCTCGCGGTCGCCGTAGGCGTGGCCGCTCGCAGCCAGGTAGGCGCGGCCGAGGTCGGCGCGGCCGTCCCAGGCGCCGTCGAGGGCCGTGGCGGCGGTGCCGGCGCCGTAGCGGCCGGGCGCGGCCCCGTAGACGCGCACCGACGCATCGCCCCGCCGGCGCGCCGCCGCGAGGGGATTTTCGTCGTCGGTCTCGTCCCGGTCCGCCACGGCGCGGGCGGCGCGGTCTAGCAACGCCAGCGTGTCGGGGAAGGTGTCGCGGAACGCGCCGGAGACGCGGACGGTGACGTCGATCCGCGGCCGGTCCAGCATGGCGAGGGGCAGGATCTCGAAGCCGGTGACGCGGGTGCTGGCATGGTCCCAGACCGGCCGCACGCCCATCAGGGCCAGGGCGTGGGCCACGTCCTCGCCACCGGTGCGCAGGGTCGGCGAGGCCCAGAGATCCATGACGATCCGGGCCGGATAGGCGCCCTCGTCCTGGAGGTATCGGGTCACCACGGCGGCGGCCGCCCGCTCGCCGAGGAGCGCGGCGGCGCGGCTCGGGATGGCCCGCGGGTCGAGGGTCGCGAGGTTGCGCCCGGTCGGGAGCACGTCGGCCCGCCCACGGGACGGCGAGCCCGAGGGGCCGGGCCGGACGAACCGCCCGTCGAGGGCCGCCAGCAGACCGGCGTGCTCGGAGTCCGCGCTCGCCGCGACGGCGTCCGCGGCCCCGTCCGGCGCGCGGGCGAAGACGTGCAGGCCGTCGCGGAAGACGGTCTCGCCGAGATCGCAGAGATGGGCGTCGAGCCGCGTCAGCGCCTCGTCCATCGGCGTGTCCGGGCCGATCCCGGCACCGTCCAGCAGTCCGGCCGCCCCGGCCTCCTCCAGGATGGCGCGGGCGATGAGGTCCGCGCGGCGGGGGTCGAGCACGCTGGCCGCCGAATACTCCTCCACCAGCTCGCGGAGCCGGGCCGCCTCGGGTGTCAGCGCGTGGACGGCGGTGTCGGGCGTCAGGTGCCCGAGCGCCACGCCGCCGAGGCGGCGCTTGAGCGGCGCGGCCTCGCCCGGGTCGTCGACGATGAAGGGGTAGATCACGGGCAGCCCGCCGACGCAGAGCGCCGGGAAGCAGTTGGGCGACAGGGCCACGGCCTTGCCCGGCAGCCACTCCGCGGTGCCGTGCGTGCCGAGCTGCACCAGGGCGTCGAATTGCTGCCGCAGGCCGAGATGGAAGGCCAGGTAGGCGTGGGTCGGGGCGCGGTCGAGGTCGTGGTAGCCGGTCTTGCGATCGGGGTCGCGGCCGCGGTCGGGCTGGAGGAAGACCGCGAGGGCGCCGTCCCGGACCATCCGGAACCGGAAGGCGCCGTCGACGCAGGCCGGGTCCGCCTCGGCTTCACCCCAGCTGTCGGTCACGGCGGCGCGGACGTCCTCGGAGAGCGTGCGCCACCACGCCGCGTAGGCCGCGAGCGGCACCCGGAACGCGGCCGGGCCGTTCGCGAGCGCCGCCATCAGCGCTCCGGGCTCCGGAAGCGCGCCCGCCGCGTAGCCCGCGGCCGCGAGGTCGGCGGCGATCGCGCGGGCGCTCGCGGGCGTGTCCAGGCCGACCGCGAACCCGGCCCGGCCGCCTCGGGCGGGATAGTCGGACAGGACCAGGGCGACGCGACGCGCCGCCCGGGGCAGGGCGGCCAGCCGCAGCCATCCCGCGGCCCGGTCGGCCAGCGCGGCGATGCCGGCCTCGTAGGGCACGGCGCGCCGCTCGGCGAAGCCGGCGATCTCGGCACTCTCCTCCTTGAACGAGATCGGGAAGCCCGAGAGCCGGCCGTCGAATTCCGGCAGCGCGACCTGCATGGCGAGATCGGCCGCGCCGAGACCGCGGGCGGAGGCCTCCCAGGCCGCGCGGGGCGACCCCACCGTGAAGGCCTGGAGAACCGGGCAATCGGCGCCGTCGAGCACGAAGCCGGTCTCGTCCTCACGGGCCGAGAAGGCGGTGGCGGCGATCACGAGGTCGGGCCTGCGCGCGCGCACGGCCGCGGCGACCGCGGCGGCGGCCTGCGGCTCCTTCAGGCTCGACACGGCCATCGGCAGCACGCCGATCCCGCGCGCCCGCAGGGCGGCGGCGAGGGCGACGAACGGGCCGGTGTCGCCGCCGAGCACGGCGGAGCGGTAGATCAGCAGGAGCGCGACGGGCTCCGCCGCGCTGCGCGCTCCGGCGAGCGGGATCGCGGTTGCGGCCGCGGCGAGGGTTGCCTCGAGGGGAAGAACTCCGCAGCCGGGGCACCAGGGAAAGCCGCGCGGGAGCGGCACGGGCGGCTCGACCGGTCCGTCGGCGCCCAGGCGAATCGCCAGGCGCCGCAGCATCCGCCGCAGGTTGTCGGGGCCGCCGGCCCGGAAATAGGCGTCGAGCTGCCCGGCGAGGTCGGGATCGGTGGAGAAGGCGGCGAGGCGCGGATCCGGCCGGTCGTCGCCCGGCAGGACCGCGAGGACGACGCCGTGCGCCCGCGCGGCCTCGGCGCAGCGCTCGATCCCGTAGCGCCAGTAATCGAGCCCGCCGAGGCAGCGGATCACCACCACCTTGGCGCGCGCCACGACGCGCTCGACGTAGAGGTCGACCGAGAGCGGGTGCCGCAGCTTGGCGAGCTTCGCGAGCCGCAGGCTCGGCAGGCCGGGCTCCGCGGCGTGGGCCTGCCCGACCGACGCGAGGTCGCTGTCGGTGAAGGACAGCACCACGAGGTCGCCGGGCTCCTGCCCGAGATCCACGGCCGCCTCGCCCTCGTCGAGGGAGACGGCATCGATGCGCACGAGATGCACCGCGGCGGCCCCTAGAGCGAATTTGGGCGGGCGTGCGCGACCGGCCTCATCCCGCGAGGGCCGCCGCGACGGCGTTCTTGTCGAAGCCCTTGAGGCCGATCACCACCAGCGTCCCGTCGCGGGCTTCCCCGGCCCGCCAGGGGCGGTCGAAATGATGGGTCACGCGCCGGCCGACACCCTGCACCACGAGGCGCATCGGCTTGCCCTCGACCTCGGCGAAGCCCTTGATGCGCAGGACGCCGGCGGCCTCGGCCGCCGCCTCGACCCGGGCCGCGAGATCCCCCGCGGTCACCGCCGGGCGCACCGGCAGCGCGACCGTCTCGAAATCGTCGTGGTCGTGGTCCTCGCCCTCGCCGTGATGCGAGGGGCGGGCGTCGAGATCGTCCTCGGCGGCCGCGCCGAGGCCGAGCAGCACCCGCGGGTCGATGGCGCCGTTCTCGGTCTCGACCACCTTCACGGCGCGAGGGAGGTGCCCCTCCACCTCGGCACGGACCCGCGCCCGGGTCGCGGCGTCGATCAGGTCGGCCTTGTTGACGACCACGAGGTCGGCGCAGAGGAGCTGGTCCTCGAACACCTCCTCCAGGGGGTTGTCGTGGTCGACCGACTGGTCGGCGGCCCGCTGGGCCGCCAGAGCCTCCGGATCCTCCGCGAAGGCGCCCGAGGCCACCGCCGGGCCGTCGACCACCGCGACCACGCCGTCGACGGTCACCCGCGAGCGGATCGCCGGCCACTGGAACGCCTGGACCAGCGGCTTCGGCAGGGCGAGGCCCGAGGTCTCGATCAGGATGTGCTCCGGCGGCTCGGCGCGGCCGAGAAGGGTCTCCAGCGCCGGCACGAAATCGTCCGCGACCGTGCAGCAGATGCAGCCGTTCGGCAGCTCGACGATGGCGTCCTCGGTGCAGCCCTCGACGCCGCAGGCCGCCAGGAAGGACTTGTCGAAGCCGATATCACCGAACTCGTTCACCAGGATCGCGAGGCGGCGCCCCTTGGCGTTCTCGACCACGTGGCGGACGAGGGTCGTCTTGCCGGCCCCGAGGAAGCCGGTGATGATGGTGCAGGGGATCTTGTTCACGAGGGTCATTCCGCGGGCTCCAGGGTGCCGGCGGGGACCGGGCGGGGTTCTGGGAAAGGGGGAATGCGGGCGATCACGCCCTTGCGGAACGCCTCCGGACGCTCGCGCCAGGGCACGATGCCGTCCGGGGTCGCCGCGTAGGCCGCGAGCCCGCCGAGGATGATCTCGGCCGAGGCGGCGGGATCCATGTCGCCGTAGACGTAGGTCCAGCGGTCGGCCGCGGCGACCGCCACGGTGCAGGGCCGCTTGCAGACCGACAGGCACTCCACCGCCTCGACCCGCAGGTCCGGCGTGGCGCCGCTCCGCGCCCGGAGCGCCTCCAGCAGGCGGGCCCCGGCGCGGGGCCCGTCGGGGTCGTCGTCCGGCCGGCGGCAGGTGGTGCAGACGTAGAGAACGGTCTCAGGCACGGGCCGCTCCCCGATCCGCGCCGCGGGCGAAGGCCTGCCACGCCCAGCCGAGCCCCAGCCCGATCAGGATCCAGAACACGAAGCTGATGGCGAGCGACCGCGCGGCGAATTGCGCGGCGAGCGCCGCCGGAAGTTCGGACGCGGCCTCGGGCGCCTGCGGGGCGCCGACGACGTGCGGGGCGATGATCAGGACGAGCCCCCCGAGGATCGTGATCAGCGCGCGGCGAATCGTGATCAGGTAGAGCCCCATGCCGGTCGCCGCGGCGGTCATCACCCACCACGCCTGCCGCGTCGCGAGCGGGGCCGCCGCGCTGCCGGGCAGTTCCGGCGGCAGGCCGAGACCCGGCGCGAGGGCGACGCTGGCGAAGGCGGCCACCGCGAAGGCGAGGCCGACCTGCGGCGTGGGTTCGCGGCCGCAGGCGAGCATCACCGCGCCGAGCAGCAGCGCGTAGCCCACGCCACCCACGAGGGTCGCGAGCCCGGTGAAGGCCATCCGCGGCAGGCCGGGCGCGGGCTGCCATTCCGGCGCGGCGTCGGGCGCGGCATGGTCGTGCCCGGCATGGGCCAGCACGATCGGGAACGCCTTGATCGGGAGCGCCTTGGCAGCCCGGTTCGGCGCCTCCTGCTGCTCGTAGCGCTCGGCCGCGACGATCAGCGGCGAGGTCAGCGTGAGTTCGAGGCCCGTCACGATGGCAGCCGCGAAGAAGCCGGCGGCGAGGGCCGCCGACAGGAGCCGGATGATCATCCCTGGTCCGGGAACGTCAGTGGCAGGGGAAGTTCTGGGTGTGGCGGAAGTCGTGCGCCGCGTTGTGGAGCGCGATCGCCGGCGAGAAGCCCGCCATGAATAGCAGGCCGAGGCCCAGCACGGCCGCGAGCGCGACGGCGATCGGGCGCTCCGACGCGCGGGTGCCGGCGGCGATGGGGGCGAGGGTTTGCGTCGTCATCAGAAGCGTCTCCAGCCGCCCCACCGGCGGCATTGCGGGATCCTGTCGCGACGGCAGGTCTCCTGGCTCGCGGCTCGGCGCGCCCACCGCCTTCCCGGATCGCTCCGGTGGCGCTTGGCGGGCGCTCGCCGCTCACAGTTGCGGGGGCAGCCGCGGAATCGGGGCTTCAAACCCCTCACCGCATTCCCTTTTCACCCCGTCTCCGGGGCACCGTCGCCCGGCCGTTGTAGACGCATGACCGCCAGGACACAACGGAGCGGCGCCGGATCGCGGCCGTTTCCCGCGCCCGCCCCGCGATCGGGGTGGGCTTGACGGCCGCGCCCCGGAGCGGGCACCGCCGCACCCGATACCCGCCCGGCCCCGGCGCGGGCGCTGAACTCCCGGAGACCCGATGGCCCCGACAGACGATCCGACCCCGGTTCTCGTCGATCTCGCGGCCGGCCGTAAGCCGCGGATCGTCTCCGATGCGGGCACGGGAACGACGTGGCTCGAGGTCGACCTCGGCGGCCGCTTCCCGATCCATTCCGTCGCCCTGCGGCCGGGGGAGGGGGCGGTTCCCGCCGAGCCTGGCGACGTCGCGGTGGCGGTCTCGCAGGACGGCGTGACGTGGGCCGAGCCGGACCTCGCTGGCTGGACCGCGACCCCGGACGCCCTCGTCGCCGCGATCGTCCCCGACGAGCGGGCCTGGGCGCGCGCGGTCCGGATCGCCGCGCCCGAACCGGCCCGGATCGCCGGCATCGGCATCCGCGCCGACGAGGCCGCGATCGACCTGATCGCGCTGCGGGCGATGCTCGGCCTCGACGTGACGCTCCTGAACGAGACGCCCGGCGCCAACGTCTACGTCACCTACGCGCTCCAGTCGGCGCCCGACCGCGCCAGCCACGCCCTGGTCGGCCTGTCGCTGTTCGAGAACGGCGCCTTCGGCAACTGCCTCGTCCAGTACATCATCGCGGTGACGATCGCGAAGGCGCTCAACCTGAAATACATCAAGGTGCCCAAGGTCGACCGCAGCAAGGTGATCTTCCTGACCGAGCGGCTGACCTGCGACGGCCTCACCTTCATCCCGCCGGACGAGCCGCTGCCGGCGGACGGCTACTTCCTGTCGGGCCTGTATTTCGACCCGACGCAGTTCGAGCGCGTGACCGCGCTGCGGGGGCCGACGGATTCGCGCGTGATCGTGCAGAGCGTGATCCGGCCGCTGTTCAACGGCCTGCCGAAGAGCTTCCCGGTGAAGCCCCACGACCAGCTCCTGATCCACATCCGGTCGGGCGACATCTTCAGCACCTGGGTCGATCCGCACTATCCGCAGCCGCCCTTCGCGTTCTACCGGATGGTCATCGACCGGCTCCTGGCCGAGGGCCGGATCCGCTCGGTCAAGCTCGTCTTCGAGAACAGACTGAACCCGGTCATCGCCGAGGTGGAGGCGTACGCCGAGCGGCGCGGATTGCCGGTGGAGATCCAGAGCGAGTCGCTGATCTCCGACGTCGCGGCGCTCGTGAACGGCCGCTACCTCGTCTTCGGGCTGGGGACCTTCGGGCCGGGGATCTGCCACCTCTCGGACCACGTCGAGCAGGTCTTCTACTTCGCGTCGAACTGGCCGCAGGGCTTCCAGTCGATCCCCACCATCGGGAAAGTGGTCGAGGTCCGCGATCTCGAGGGCCGCTACATGAAGGTCGGCGAGTGGCAGAACACCGACGCGCAGCGCCGGACGATGGTGGATTACCCGGCCGAAGCCCTCGCCTTCGACGACGCGTGACCGCTGCGGTAGGCTGGAGGCGCTACGGCGCGGTCCTGAGATGCTCGGCGGGGGCTCCGGCCGGACGGGTCGAGCCGGCGTCGCGCACCTTCAGGGCGTCCGTGTACATCCGCTCCACGTCCGTCCGGAAGGCGGCGCGCGAATCCGGACGCGTGTAGAACATGTGCCCGCCCGGATAGACCGCGAGGCTCAGGCGGCCGGCGGCGTAGGCGGGGACCTGCGCCAGCAGGAGCTTCGAGGCGAAGTAGGGCGTCACCAGGTCGGTGAAGCCGTGCGCCACGAGGACGCGCAGGTGCCCGTCGAGCGCCAGATCGCCCTTCAGGTTCGACAGGACCTCGGGCGCCTGCCGGCCCGAGCCCCAGCTCCAGCCGCGATTGACGGCGTTGTTCAGGAGCTCGTAGCGCATGTTGGTCACCGGCCATTTCAGCGTCCGCGCGTAGAGGTCGAGCATCGCGCTCGTCAGCGGTGCCTGGAGGGCGGTGAGCTGGGGATCCTCGAAGCTCGACTGGGCGGCGTCCGGGTTCGGGTCCCAGCCGGTGATGCCGGTGTCGTAGGCGCTGGTCACGCGGCCCTCGGCGCGGTCGATCTCGCGCTGGACGCTCCGGGTCGAGAGGCGCGCCGCCTGGGCACGCACCAGGGCGGGGTCGAGACCGACGAGGGGCGCGACCTTGTCGGTCATCCGGGCGACGGCCGCAGTGTCGCTCGGCCCCTTGAGCAGGTCGCTCAGGTACGGGCCCGAGGCATAAGCCTCCGCGTCGCCGAGCAGGGCCGGCGTCGGCACCGTGCCGGCCCGCTCAAGGGCGCCGGCCGCCAGCGAGGGCAGCTTCAGCACGTAGCCCCACGGATTGGCCCGCGGCGTCTCCAGCCACGCGAAATCGAGCACCGGCGAGAGCAGCACCATGCCGGACAGGCCGACGCCGATCTCCTCCTGGAGCTTCTCGGCGATCAGCGGGCCGCGGAAGCCGCCGTAGCTCTCGCCGACGAAGAATTTCGGACTCGCCATGCGGTCGTTGACGCGCAGGTAGCGCGCGATGGTCGCCGCCAGGGTCGAGGCGTCGGAATCGATCGACCAGTAGGCCTTGCCGTTCCCGTCCGCGGCCCGGCTGTACCCGGTCCCCACGGGATCGAGAAAGACGAGGTCGGTGAAGCCGAGCCACGTCCCGTCGTTGGGCGTCAGCGTCACCAGCTGCGACGGGCTGATGCTGTCGCCGCCGACCGGAAGCCGCCAGGGCCCGATCGCCCCGATATTGAGATAGGCCGAGGCGGCGCCCGGGCCGCCGTTGACCGCGAAAGTGACGGGACGCTCCCGGCCGGCCTGCGGCGCCATCGTGTAGGCGACGTAGGCGATCTCGGCCTGCAGCTTGCCCGCCTCGTCGACGAGGGGCAGGCTGCCGGCGGTGGCGGTGAAGTCGAGGGTCCGGCCGTCCGGCAGCGTCACGCTCTGCTTGGTCGTCGAATCGGGCGGCAGGCGGCGCCCCTCCGGTCCGCGCTGCGCCGGTTTGCTCTCCGCGGGATGGCCGTGCGGCGCGTCCTGGGCGAGGGTGGCCGGGGGCGCGGCCAGAGCCAGGGCGAGGGCGAGCGCGGCGCGCGCGAGACGTGCGTGAAGGGCCACCATCAAGCCTTCTTGTTCCAGCGTCCGGACTCGTCCTGCTGCCAGTAGGCCACCGCGTGACCGGCGTCCTTGGCCTGCTTCCACTGCTCGCGGGCGCGCAGCAGCGCGTCCTGGTCGGTCCCGTCGAACAGGATGCAGATCCGCTCGTACTGGCCGGCGTCGGGCGGCAGGTCGGCGCCCTCCACCAGGAAGCGGATCGAGGCGGTGTTGGGATTCACGTCCCGGAGCGTGAGCACCACCGGCTGGCTCGCGGCGTCGGGCTCGCGGTCGGTGCCGTGCGGCAGGAAGCTCTCGTCGGAATAAGTCCAGAGGTGGTCATCGAGCGCCTGCAGGCGCTCCTCGCTCGCCGCCTGGATCGCGGCCTGCCAGCCGCGGTCCAGCGAGCGCTCGACGAGGTTCGGCAGCACCTTCTCCAGGGGCTGCCGCTGCATGTGGTAGAAGAGGATCTCGGTCACGGCACCGAGGATATAGGGCCGCGGGCCGCCGCGCGAGCAGCGGCGCGCCGCCGCGGCCTCAGACTAGGCGGCTCTGCTCGATCGCGGCGCCGACGAAGCCTTTGAACAGCGGGTGCGGCTCGAACGGGCGCGACTTCAGCTCCGGATGGAACTGCACGCCGATGAACCACGGGTGCCCGACATGCTCCACCGTCTCGGGCAACAGGCCGTCGGGGGACACGCCCGAGAAGCGCAGGCCCTTGGCCTCCAGCCGCTCGCGATAGGCCATGTTGACCTCGTAGCGGTGGCGGTGGCGCTCCGAGATCTGATCGGACCCGTAAATCTGGGCGATCTTGGACTCGGGGTCGAGCTTCGCCTCGTAGGCGCCGAGCCGCATCGTGCCGCCGAGATCGCCGGCCGCCGCGCGCCGCTCCAGCTCGTTGCCGCGCAGCCACTCGGTGAGCAGGCCGACCACCGGCTCGGCGGTGTCGCCGAACTCCGTGGAGTTGGCCTCCGGCATCCCGGCCAGCGAGCGGGCCGCCTCAATCACCGCCATCTGCATGCCGAAGCAGATGCCGAGATAGGGGATGCGCTTCTCGCGGGCGTAGCGGGCCGCCCGGATCTTGCCCTCGGCCCCGCGCTGGCCGAAGCCGCCCGGCACGAGGATCCCGTTTAGGCCTTCGAGGAAAGGCGCCGGATCCTCGCGCTCGAACACCTCGGCCTCGATCCACTCGAGATTGACCTTCACCCGGTGGCTGATGCCCCCGTGGGTCAGCGCCTCGGTCAGCGACTTGTAGGCGTCCTTCAGCCCCGTGTACTTACCCACGATGGCGATCGAGACCTCGCCCTCGGGATTGCGCACGCGCTCGGCGATGGTCTGCCAGCGGCCGAGATCCGGCTCCTCGCCGTGCTCCAGGCCGAAATGGCCGAGCACCTCCCGGTCGAGGCCCGCGGTCCGATAGGAGAGCGGCACCTCGTAGATCGAGGCCACGTCGAGGGCCTCGATGACCGCGGTCTGGCGGACGTTGCAGAACAGCGCGAGCTTGCGCCGCTCGTCCATCGGGATCGGCCGGTCGCAGCGGCAGAGCAGGATGTCGGGCTGGATGCCGATGGAGCGCAGCTCCTTCACGGAGTGCTGGGTCGGTTTGGTCTTCAGCTCGCCGGCGGACGGGATGTAGGGCAGCAGCGTCAGGTGGACGTAGCAGCAGGTGCCCCGCGGCAGCTCCTGCCCGAGCTGCCGGATCGCCTCGAAGAACGGCAGGCCCTCGATGTCGCCGACCGTGCCGCCGATCTCCACCAGCACGAAGTCGAAGCTGTCGTTGCCGTCGAGGACGAAGTCCTTGATCGCGTTGGTAACGTGCGGGATCACCTGGATCGTGGCGCCGAGGTAGTCGCCGCGGCGCTCCTTGGCGATGATGTCCTGATAGATCCGGCCCGTCGTGATGTTGTCGGCCCGGCTCGCCGGAACGCCGGTGAAGCGCTCGTAATGCCCGAGGTCGAGGTCGGTCTCGGCGCCGTCGTCGGTGACGAACACCTCGCCGTGCTGCGTCGGGCTCATCGTGCCCGGATCGACGTTCAGGTAGGGGTCGAGCTTGCGCATCCGGACCCGGTAGCCGCGGGCCTGGAGGACCGCCGCCAGGGCCGCCGAGGCGAGGCCCTTGCCGAGGGAGGAGACCACGCCGCCGGTGATGAAAACGTACCGCGTCATGGGCCTCGGTCCATAAAGAAGCTGCTGGCATTTGCCAAACGACGGAGGCCCCGGCCCGCGCATGGGCTGGGGATCGCGGAACGCATGGCGTGGACCGGCCGAGCGCCGGTCCGTCGGGACAAGGGTCGGACGCTGCGCCGCTCGCGGCGCGCGCCGTCAGCGCGACTGCGGCGCGTCCGGAACCGCCGGCTGGGCGGGGGCCGGCTGCGCGGGGGCCGGCTGGGCCGGGGCGTTCGCGGGCGCCCGGTCCTGCTGCTGGCGCAGCGTGTCGAGCAGGTTGTCGGCACCGGTCGGCTGCTTGGCCGGCTGACCGGAGGTCTGCGGCGCGCCGCTGTCGAGGATCGACTTCGGCGCCGCCGAGCGATGCGACAGGATCGCGAGGGTCAGACTGGTCGCGAAGAACAGGGCCGCCAGGATCGCGGTGGCGCGCGTCAGGGCGTTGGCTTGGCCCCGGCCGGTCATGAACCCGCCGACGCCGCCACCGCCGCCACCGCCGCCGAGCCCGAGTCCGCCCTCGGAGCGCTGGAGCAGCACGACGCCGATCAGCGCGAGCACGATGATGAGGTGGACGACGATCAGGACGGTCTGCATCGGTGTTCCGGGATCTTCTTCAGCGCCGCGCGCCGGCAGCGGGCACCGGAAGACGAACGCACGAGGGCCGGGGCCCGCGATCGTCCACGAACCGCCCCGACGCACGGGCGTGCGGCGGGGGCTTCGGGGGACGCTTCGGGCGGACCGGCCGGAATTCGGCGACGGCATACACCACCGGTCGCCCGCCGCCAACCTGACGCGCGCGGCCGACTGTCCGCTCCGACCCTCGCCTTCGTCGGCGCACCGTGCTCTCTGCCGGGGCAGGGCGGCCGACCGAACGCGCCGCCCGGTCCGGGAGGCAAGCCATGTCCGTGTCACGCCGTGCGGCGCTCGCCGCCGCCATCGCCGCACCCGTCCTGATCCGCCCGGGCTCCGGCTCCGCGGCCGGAACCGATCCCTCCGCCCGGGGCGCCGCGGTCGAGCAGGCGGTCGACGCCCTCACCAAGGCTCTCCTCGCCGCCGACGGTCCGGCCCTCGACGCCCTGACCCTCGACGGGCTGAGCTACGGCCATTCCAGCGGTCAGGTGCAGGACAAGGCGGCCTTCATCGAGACGCTGACCAGCAAGCGCTCGACCTTCCCGAGCATCACCCTGTCGGACCGCTCCGTCTCGGTGGTCGGCGACGACGCCATCGCGCGCCACGTCTTCACCGGCGAGGTGGTCTCGGGCGGCAAGACGTCGCCGGTCCATATCGGCGTGATGCAGGTCTGGCACAGCGACGGCGGCCGCTGGCGGCTGCTCGCCCGGCAGGCCTTCAAGATCTGACGGTCGCGCGGCGCGTCTGTCGCGCCGCGCTCCGACAGGCTTCGCGGGCCCGCGCTCAGGCGTAGGCGGCGCAGATCCCCAGGAAGTCTTCCGCCACGAGGCTCGCGCCGCCCACGAGCGCGCCGTCGACGTTGTCCACCGACAGGAGTTCCTTGGCGTTCCCGGGCTTCACCGAGCCGCCGTAGAGGATGCGGATCTTCTGCGCCTCGTCGCCGACGAGCTTGTCGAGCATCTCCCGCAGGGAGGCGTGGACCTCGGCGATGTCGCGCGGCGTCGGCGTCCGCCCGGAGCCGATCGCCCAGACCGGCTCGTAGGCGATCACCGTGTCGGCCGCCGTCGCGCCCTTCGGCAGGCCGATGGCGAGCTGGGCGCGGACGATGTCGAGGGCGCGGCCCTGCTCGCGCTCCTCGATGGTCTCGCCGACGCAGACGATGCCGCACAGGCCGGCGCGGCGGGCGCCCAGCGCCTTGGCGTGGACCCCGTCGTCGGTCTCGTGATGGTAGGCCCGGCGCTCGGAATGGCCGACGATCACGTACTTGGCGCCGAGATCGGCGAGCATCTCGGCCGAGATCGAGCCCGTGAAGGCGCCGCTCGGCCGGGCGTGCAGGTTCTGGCCGCCGATCGCGATCGGCGATCCGGCCGCCGCCGCCACGCAGGATCCGATCAGCGTCGCAGGCGGGCAGATCAGCACGTCGATGCGCGACGCGAGGTCCGGCGAGAGCCCGTCGCGAATCGCCTCGACAACCTGGATGGATGCCCGGGTCCCGTTCATCTTCCAGTTGCCAGCGACAAGCGGCTTGCGCCCAGACTGCGTCATTCCTGCCCTCGCTCCGCCGCGGCTTTCTCGAAGTCGCCGGGGCCTACCAGAGCGAGCTTGAGCGTGCAAACGGCCGGGACCGCCCGAGCCTTTGCCTGTGGACGCGAATGGTCTATCGCGGTCGGCTCTCAGGGACAGCGCCGGCTCGGTGACGGGGCGGCTGCCGAAGGTACTCGATCACAGACCATGCTTCAGGGCATCCGCAACGCCAGCCAACACTGGCTCGGCAAGATCGTCTTGACGATCATCTTCACGCTGCTGATCGCCGGTGTCGGCATCTTCGGGGTGGAGGAATTCTTCCGCGGCGGCGCGAGCAACAAGGTGGCCACGGTCGGCAGCACGCCGATCACGGCCGAGCAGGTGCGCCAAGCCTACCAGAACCAGCTGCAGCGCTATCAGACCCAGCTGAAGCGTCCGCTGACGCCCGACCAGGCGCGGATGCTCGGCCTGGACCGGCAGGTGATGTCCCAGCTGATCACCGAGGCCGCCCTTGATCAGAAGACCCACGATCTCGGCCTCACGGTGCCGGATTCCTCGGTGATCAAGGCGATCCACGAGGAGAAGAGCTTCCAGAACCAGCAGGGTCAGTTCGAGCCGCAACTCTTCTATCAGACCCTGCAGCGCGCCGGCCTCAACGAGGCCCTGTTCGTGCGCGAGCAGCGCTCGGTGATCGCCCGCCTCCAGCTGGCCGAGGCGGTGTCGTCGGACCTGCACGTGCCGCTCGCCATGCGGGAGGCCGTCCATCGCTACACCACCGAGCGCCGCGCGGCCGCCTACCTGATGCTGACGCCCTCGGTGGCCGGCCAGATCCCCGAGCCGACGGACGACGAGCTGAAGACCTGGTACGAGGCCAACAAGTCCGGCTTCCGGGCGCCGGAGTTCCGGGCGGCCAACCTCCTCGTTGTCGAGCCCGAGGCGATGGCGAAGCCCGACGCGATCACCGAGGCCGACGCCCGCGCCGCCTACGCGCTGAACAAGGACCGCTACGGCACGCCCGAGAAGCGCACGATCCAGCAGATCGTGTTCCCCGACGCGGCCGCCGCCGAGGCGGCCCGCAAGGCGATCACGGACGGCTCCAAGACCTTCGACGCGGTGGCGGCCGAGCGCGGCACCGACGAGAAGGACCTGACCCTCGGCACGCTGACCAAGAGCGAGCTGTTCGACAAGGCCGTCGCCGACGCCGCCTTCGCGCTGCCCGAGGGCGGCGTGAGCCAGCCGGTCCAGGGCCGGTTCGGCACCGTGCTGCTGCGCGTGACCAAGGTCGAGGCCGGGACGGTGAAGCCGTTCGAGGCGGTGGACGGCGAGATCCGCAAGGCCCTCGCCCTGGCCCGCGCCCGCGACGCCATGGAGACCACCCGCGACGCGATCGAGGACCAGCGGGCCGGCGCCAAGCCGCTGGCCGACATCGCGGCCGAGCGCGGCCTCAAGGTCGTCGCCGTGAAGGCGGTGGACGTGAACGGCAAGGGGCCTGACGGGCAGCGGATCACCGACATCCCGGACCCGGAGACCACCCTGCCGGCCCTGTTCCGCGCCGAGATCGGCGGCGACAACGAGCCCCTGCGGACCAAGACCGGCGGCTACGTCTGGTACGACGTCACCGGGATCGACGCCGCCCACGACAAGCCCCTCGACGAGGTCAAGGACGGCGTGAAGGCCGGCTGGACCGCGACCGAGATCGCCAAGCGCCTCCAGGCCAAGGGCCGCGAGCTCGTCGAGAAGATCAACAAGGGCGAGACCATGGAGGCCGCCGCCCAGGAGGTCGGCGTCAACCTGCAGGAGGCGCAGGATCTCGCCCGCAACCAAGCCAAGGACATGCTCACGGCCGACGTCGTGAACCTGATCTTCGCGACCCCGGTGGGCAAGGCCGGCACGGCGGCCGCGGGCGATTCGCGGGCGGTCTTCAAGGTCACGGCGGCGACGGTGCCGGCCTTCGTGGCCGACAGCCCGAGCGACAAGCAGATCACGCAGAGCTTCCAGGCGGCGCTCGCCGACGACGTGCTGTCCGAGTACATCAGCGAGGTCCAGAAGAACGCCGGCGTGAAGGTCGATCCGGCCGCCCTGCGGCGCGCCATCGGCGGCGAGTACTGAGGCATGGCCGACGCGCCCGATTACGCGGCCTTCGCGGCGCGCTACGAGGCCGGGCAGCCGAGCCTCGTGGCGGTGAGCCTCGTCGCCGATCTCGAGACGCCGGTGGCGGCGTTCCTCAAGCTGCGCGCCGGCCATGCCGGGCCGGCCTTCCTGCTCGAGTCGGTCGAGGGCGGCGCCGTCCGCGGCCGGTACTCGATGATCGGCCTCGATCCGGACCTGATCTGGCGCTGCCGGGCGGGCGCGCCCGCGATCGCGCGCGGGGCCGATCTCACGCGGTTCGAGCCGGATTCGCGGGCGCCGCTGGCGAGCCTGCGGGCCCTGATCGCCGAGAGCGCCATCGGCGAGTCGGACGGCCAGGACCTGCCGCCGATGGCCGCCGGCCTGTTCGGTTACCTCGGCTACGACATGGTCCGCGCCATGGAGCGGCTGCCGGAGCCGAACCCGGATCCGCTGGGCGTGCCGGACGCGATCCTGGTGCGCCCCCGGGTGATGGTGGTGTTCGACTCGATCCGCGACGTCATCACGGTCGTCTCGCCGATCCGGCCCGCCCCCGGCACCGCGGCCCGGGCCGCCTACGAGGACGCGCTGCAGCGCGTCGACCGGGTCGCCGCCGCCCTCGAGGGCCCGCTGCCGATCGAGGCGCGGGTGGACCTGTCGGCGGTCGCCCCGCCCGAGCCGGTCTCGAACACGCCGCCGGACGACTTCTTCGCCATGGTGGCGCGCGCCAAGGAGTACATCGTCGCGGGCGACGTCTTCCAGGTGGTGCTGTCCCAGCGGTTCTCGGCGCCGTTCACGCTGCCGGCCTTCAGCCTGTACCGCTCGCTCCGGCGGACCAACCCGGCGCCGTTCCTCTGCTACCTCGATTTCGAGGGCTTCCAGATCGTCTGCTCCTCGCCGGAGATCCTGGTGCGGGTGCGCGACGGCGTGGTCACGGTCCGCCCGATCGCCGGCACGCGCCGCCGCGGCGCGACCCCGGCCGAGGATTCTGCCCTCGCCGAGGAGCTGCTCGCCGACCCGAAGGAGCGGGCCGAGCACCTGATGCTGCTCGACCTCGGCCGCAACGACGCCGGCCGGGTCTCGCGGATCGGCAGCGTCCGCGTGACCGACTCGTTCTTCATCGAGCGCTACAGCCAGGTCATGCACATCGTGTCGAACGTCGAGGGCGACCTCGACCCGCGCCACGATCCCCTGGACGCCCTGGCGGCGGGATTCCCGGCCGGCACGGTCTCGGGCGCCCCGAAGGTGCGGTCCATGGAGATCATCGACGAGCTGGAGCGCGAGAAGCGCGGGCCGTACGCGGGCTGCATCGGCTATTTCGGCGCGCGGGGCGAGATGGACACCTGCATCGTCCTGCGCACCGCGGTGGTGAAGGACGGGACCATGCACGTCCAGGCCGGGGCCGGTATCGTCTACGATTCCGATCCCGCCTCCGAGCAGCAGGAATGCGTCAACAAGGCCAAGGCGCTGTTCCGGGCCGCCGAGGAGGCGGTGCGCTTCGCCGCGCAGGCGAAGCGCGGGCAGTAGCGCGGGCAGTAGCGCGGGCCGTAGCGCGGGCCGTAGGGCGGACGCGCGGCTGCGCCGCCGTCCGACGCCGACGGTTGACCGCGCGGGTGCGAGCGGTCACATCGCCTGCATGCCCGAGCGTGCCGCCGCGATGCCCAACGTCCTCGTCATCGACAACTACGATTCCTTCACGTGGAATCTCGTGCACCTGATCGGGCCGCTCTGCGGCACGGTCGAGGTCGCGCGCAACGACGCGCTCACGATCGCCGACATCCGCGCCAAGGCGCCCGACGCGATCGTGCTGTCGCCGGGGCCGTGCACGCCCACGGAGGCGGGGATCTGCCTCGACGTGGTCCGCGACCTGTCCGAGGAGATCCCGATCTTCGGCGTGTGCCTCGGCCTCCAGGCGATCGGCCAGGCCTTCGGCGGCGACGTCGTGCGGGCGCCCCTGCCGCTCCACGGCAAGGTCTCGACCATCCGGCACGGCGCGCGCGGCCTGTTCCGCGGCCTGAACGACAGTTTCGAGGCGACGCGCTACCACTCCCTGGTGGTCGACCGCGCGACCTGCCCGGCGGCCCTGCGGGTCACCGCCGAGGCCGACGGCCTGATCATGGGCCTGGAGCACGCCGAGCGGCCGCTCCACGGCGTCCAGTTCCATCCCGAGAGCATCCGGTCGCAGCACGGCACGGAGATCGTGAAGAACTTCCTCGATCTCGCCGCCGCCTGGAACACGGCGCGTGACAGGACGCGTGCCGACGTGCATTGACGCCGGGGGCCGGGGCGGCCCTCCGTAAGAACCCATGGACAGCTTCAGACCCCATCTCGCGAAGGTCGCCGGGGGCCTCGCCCTCGACCGCGCCGAGGCCCGCGCCGCCTTCGACGACCTGCTGTCGGGCGAAGTCACGCCGGTCCAGGCCAGCGCCTTCCTGACCGCCCTCAAGGTGCGCGGCGAGACCGTCGAGGAGATCGTCGGCGCGGTCGAGGCCATGCGGGCGCGCATGACCCGCGTCGCGGCGCCCGCGAACGCCGTCGACGTCGTCGGCACCGGCGGCGACCATTCCGGCAGCGTCAACGTCTCGACCCTGGCGGCGATCGTCGTGGCCGCCTGCGGCGTGCCGGTGGCCAAGCACGGGAACCGGGCGGCGACCTCGCGCTCCGGCGCCGCCGACGTGCTCGCGGCCCTGGGCGTGCGGCTCGGGCTCGACCCCGCCGCGCAGGCCCGCTGCCTCGCCGAGGCCGGACTCTGCTTCCTGTTCGCGCAGGCCCACCACCCGGCGATGCGCCACGTCGCGGCGGTCCGGTCCGAACTGCCCGTGCGGACGATCTTCAACCTGCTGGGGCCGCTGAGCAACCCGGCCGGCGTCGGCTACCAGCTCTTCGGCGTCGCCCAGGAGGCCCTCGCGGAGCCGCTGACGCGGGTCCTGGCCGAACTCGGCAGCCGCCGGGTCTGGACCGTGCACGGATCCGACGGGCTCGACGAGATCACCGTCACCGGGCCGACGCGGGTGGTCGCCCTCGACGAGGGGCAACTGTCCCACTTCACCATCGACCCGCGGGAGTTCGGGCTGGCGCTGCGCGCGCCCGAGGAGCTGCGCGGCGGCGACCCGGCCGACAACGCGCGGTCCCTGGAGGCCGTCCTGGCGGGGGCGCGGAACGCCTACCGGGACATCGCGGTCCTCAACGCGGGGGCGGCGCTCGTGGTCGCGGGGGCCGCGCAGGCCCTGGCGGACGGCGTCGCGCAGGCGCAGGATGCCGTCGATTCCGGGGCCGCCCGGGCGACGCTCGCCCGCCTCGTCCGGGCCTCGAACGACCACTCCAACGGGCAGGAGGGCCGATGAGCTCGCTGACGCACGAGGCGACCCCGGAGACCGGCGCCGGGACGCCGACCGAGCGGCCGAACGTCCTCGCCCGCATCGAGGCCTACAAGCGCCGCGAGATCGCCGAGGCGAAGCTGCGGGTGCCGCTCGCCAAGCTGGAGCGGAAGGTCGCGCAGGCGGAGCCGGTGCGCGGCTTCGCGGCGGCGATCCGGAGCCACCTCGCCGCGGACCGCCCGGCGCTCATCGCCGAGGTGAAGAAGGCCTCGCCCTCGAAGGGCCTGATCCGCGCCGATTTCGACCCGGCAAGCCTCGCCGCCGCCTACGAGGCCGGCGGCGCCACCTGCCTGTCGGTGCTGACCGACGAGCCCTCGTTCCAGGGGCGGCCAGAGTACCTGACGGCGGCGCGCGCCGCCTGCGCGTTGCCCGTCCTGCGCAAGGATTTCCTGTTCGAGCCCTATCAGGTCTACGAGGCCCGGGCCTGGGGCGCCGACTGCATCCTGGTCATCATGGCCTGCCTCGACGACGACGAGGCCGTCGCCCTGGTCGAGACGGCGCACCTCCTCGGGATGGACGTCCTGGTCGAGGTGCACGACGAGGCCGAGCTGGCGCGGGCCATCCCCCTCGGCACGGCGCTGATCGGCATCAACAACCGCAACCTCAAAACCTTCGAGGTCTCGTTCGAGACCGCGATCCGGCTGGCGCCGGGGATCCCGGCGGACCGGATCGCCGTGGCCGAGAGCGGGATCGGCGACCACGCCGACGTGGTCCGGCTGCGCGACAACGGCCTCGGCGTGGTGCTGGTCGGCGAGAGCCTGATGCGGCAGCCGGACGTCGCGGAGGCGGCCCGCGCCCTGCTGTTCGGCGCCGCGGAGGCCAAGGGCGGCAAGCCGCGGAAGAAGGCGTAAGGCATGCGGCCGGGCTCGACGCTGACCCATCTCGACACCAGCGGCGCGGCCAACATGGTCGACGTCACCGACAAGCCCGCCACCGACCGGACCGCCCGGGCGGAAGGCCAGATCGTGATGAAGCCGGAGACCCTGGCCCTGATCCGCGAGGGCGACGCCAAGAAGGGCGACGTCATCGGCACGGCCCGGCTCGCCGGCATCATGGCGGCCAAGCGCACCCACGAGCTGATCCCGCTCTGCCACCCGCTGCTGCTGTCGAAGGTGCGGGTCGAGTGCGAGCCCGACGACGCGCTCCCGGGCCTGCGCATCGCCGCCGAGGTCCGGGTCCAGGGCCCGACCGGCGTCGAGATGGAGGCGCTGACCGCCGTCTCGGTGGCCTGCCTGACGGTCTACGACATGGTGAAGGCGGTCGATCGCGGCATGCGGATCGAGGGGATCCGGCTGACCGCCAAGGACGGGGGCCGCTCGGGCACCTACCGGGCCCCGGCGGAATGAGCGGCTTGATCCCGGTCGCCGAGGCGCTGGCGCGGGTGCTCGCGAGCGTCACCGCGCCGGTCGAGCCGGAGACCGTCCCGCTGGCGCAGGCCTGCGGCCGGACGCTCGCCGCGGACGTCGTCGCCTCACGGACCCAGCCGCCGTTCCCGGCCTCCGCCATGGACGGCTACGCCGTGCGCGGCGCCGACGCCGGGGAGGTCGGGGCGATCCTGCGGCTGATCGGCGCCAGCGCGGCCGGTCACGGCTTCTCCGGCCGCATCGGCCCGGGCGAGGCGGTCCGGATCTTCACCGGGGCGCCGGTGCCGGAGGGCGCGGACGCGATCCTGATCCAGGAGAACGCCGCCGCCGAGGCGGGCGCGGTGCGCGTCCTGGAGCCCGTGGAGCCGGCGCGGTTCATCCGCCGGGCCGGCCTCGACTTCACCGCCGGCGAGACCCTGATCCCGGCCGGCATGAGCCTCGATGCGCGGCGGCTGGCGCTCGCCGCGGCGGCCGGTCATCCGCGCCTCCCGGTCCGCCGCCGACCGCGCGTCGCGATCCTCGCCACCGGTGACGAGCTGGTGGAGGCGGGCGCGACGCCCGGCTGGGACCAGATCGTCGCCTCCAACAGCCTCGCGCTCGGTGCCCTCGCCGCCGAGGCGGGCGCCGACATCGTCGATCTCGGCATCGCGGGGGACGACCACGACGCCCTGGCGGACGCGTTCCGTCGCGCCCGCGCGGCGCGCGCCGACCTGCTGATCACCCTCGGAGGCGCCTCCGTCGGCGACCATGATCTGGTTCAGGCCGCGCTCGCCAAGGAGGGGTTGGAGCTTGGCTTCTGGCGGGTCGCCCTCCGCCCGGGCAAGCCGCTGATGCACGGCCGCCTCGGCGACATGCTGGTCATCGGGCTGCCGGGCAACCCGGTCTCGTCCATCGTGTGCGGGCTCCTGTTCGTGGTGCCCGCCATCCGCGCGCTCCAGGGTGATCCGCGGGCCGGTGCCGACCGGAGCGAGCCGGCGACGCTCGGCCGCGACATGCCGGAGAATGACGGCCGGGCCGACTACATGCGGGCGAGCCTCGCCCTCGAGCCCGACCGTCTACCGGTCGCGACCGCCGAGCGGCGTCAGGACTCGTCGATGCTCGCCGTCCTCGGACGGTCCGAAGCCCTGCTGATCCGCGCCCCGCACGCGCCGGCCGCGCGCGCCGGCGATCCCTGCCGGATCATCCGCCTCGATCGGCGCCTGCTCTGATCGTCAGGGCACGACGCGCCAGACCTTGAGGGGACCGGGCACGTCCAGCGGCACGAGGCGCGCGCTCCCGGCCGTGCCCGCGGCGAGCCGCGTGGCGAACGCCGTCTCCGCCTGAAGGTTCTCGGCCGGCCGGGCCGGGCAGGCGACGAGGTAGCGGACGTCGAACGCCGTCAGCACCCGGTCGAGGTCGGCCTCGGTGCCGCCCAGCCCCTCGATCGCCGCTTTGAGGCCGGGAATGGCCCGGTGATAGGGCGCGGCGACGATGCTGTGCGGGGTGCGGAGGAGGATCGACGGCCCCATGAAGATCGGGGCGAGCACGGTGCCTTCCGGCAGGTGCGCCAGGGGGCGGACCGCGGCGTCGCCGAGGCAGGCATTGGTCTCGGCCGCGTCGGGCGCGGTGCGCAGGCCGGGCGCGAGGGTCTCCGCCAGGAGCGCCGGGATCATCCAGAGGCTGCTGACCATCGCGGCGCCGAGGAGCGCGACGGGCCAGCGCCGCGCCCCGGCCGGCAGGGCTGCCCGTGCCAGCGCGCGGTCGAGGACCACGCCCGCCACCAGCGGCACGAAGCCGGAGACGATGTAGAGGCCTCGGAACTGCGCGACGCCGAGGATCAGCCCCGGCCACAGGAACAGCGCGACCACCGACCAGGCCCGGCGTTCGGGGCCGCGCCACGCCATCCCGGCGGCCGTGAGGCTCGCGAGGATCACGACCGGGTAGAAGACCAGCGCCTCCCACTGGCCGCGGGCCACGAACTTCGCCAGCGGCGCCATCTCGTTGACCGTGAGCAGCCAGTGGATCCGCACCAGCGGCGGCATGTCGGGGAACGGGCCGCCGAGGCAGGACGGGAAGGCGGCGGCGAACCCGACGAGCAAGACGCTTCCTACGAAGCCTGCGATGGCGAGGCGCGCCGGAACCGTCGCGAGGCGCTCGCCAGCGCCGGCGGCGATCGCGGCGAGGGTGAGGCCGCCCAGGGTGAGCCAGAGCCAGGGTGGCGAGAGCGCGTCGCAGTGGGAGACACCCCAGAGCGAGGGGGCCGTCTGGACGGCGAACAGCGCGGGGGCGGCGAGGCCGAGACCCAGGCCGAAGCCCGCGAGCGGCGCCAGCGCGCGCCGTCCGCGCAGGCACCAGTCGCCCGTGAGGAAGAGGGCCGCCAGCGCGACGAAGGGCAGGCCCTCGAGCCCGATCGCCAGCGACACGGCTGCCAGGATCCCGCCGATCAGGCCGGGTCGCAGGCCGCCGCGGATCATGCAGAAGGCGAGACCGAGGATCGAGAGGATCTGCAGATTGTGGTGGTCCACCCGCCCGGCCTGGAACTGGATCGTCACACCGAAGGTCTGCGTGCCCGCGATCAGGGCCAGCAGCGCGGCACGGCTGCCGAAGCTGTGCCGGACCCCGCGATACAGGAGCCAGCCGTAGACCCCGAAGAGCAGCACGGGCCAGAGTGCCGCCGTCAGGCCCTCGGCGAGCGCGGGTCCCGTCAGGGGCGTGAGCGCCAGGATCAGGCCGGCGATGGGCGCGTCGACGAGGCGCGACCAGTGGCTCGGCACGCCGCCCGGGGGCAGGAATCGGTACTGGACGTTGTCGTACCAGCCCTGGCCGGCCAGCAGGTCGCGCACTTCCACGAGGCGCATCGCGTCGTCGGTATCCGGGACGCGCAGGTGCTGGACGGTTTCCCAAACCGCGTGGGGCGCGTTCATCGTCGCGATGCAGAGGGCGGCGAGGATCCACAGCAGCGTGCGGGCCTCGATCCGCCCGCGCGGTCGGGAGAGGGGTAGCGCCGGAGCCGGCATGGTTGGTGGATCACCCGGGCGGGCGGTCGATGCCCTCGCCGGCATGCTCGCGCGGTTCCGCTTAACGTGCGGTCAAAGGGCACCGGACGCGCGGCCCGGACGTCGAGCCGGCCCCGCGGCGCCAGCGATTCCTTAACCACGACCGGGCATCCTGGCGACCGGTCGGCGTCCTGCGCGTCGCTCGTCGCACCAATCGCCGGAGCATGGGATGAGCCACCACACCGAGACGCTGGTGATCGGCGCCGGGCCTGCGGGTCTGACTGCCGCCTACCTGCTATCGAAGAAGGGCCGCTCCGTCACCGTCCTGGAGCGGGATCCGGCGCAGGTCGGCGGGATCTCGCGCACCGTCTCGCACAACGGCTACCTGTTCGACATCGGCGGCCACCGCTTCTTCTCGAAGTCTCAGGCCGTGGTCGATCTCTGGGACGAGATCCTGCCCGACGACTTCATCGAGCGCCCGCGCCTGTCGCGGATCTACTATCGCGGGCGCTACTACGCCTACCCGCTGAAGGCCTTCGAGGCTCTGCGCAACCTCGGGATCCTCACCAGTGCGGCCTGCGTCGCCTCTTACCTCTACGCCCGCCTGCGGCCGGTGGCGGAGCCCAAGACCTTCCACGCCTGGGTCCGCAACCAGTTCGGCGAGCGCCTGTTCTCGATCTTCTTCAAGACCTACACCGAGAAGGTGTGGGGTATGTCGTGCGACGCGATCTCGGCCGACTGGGCGGCGCAGCGCATCAAGGGGCTCGACCTCGGCGCGGCGATCCGCGACGGCATCAAGCGGTCGCTGGGCCTGCGCAAGGCGCCGAAGGCCGGCGGCCCCGTCATCAAGACTCTGATCGAGTCGTTCCGCTATCCCCGCCGCGGCCCCGGCATGATGTGGGAGGCGGCAGCCGCCAAGATCCGCGCCCAGGGCGGGCAGCTGAAGCTCGACCGCGGCGTCGACTCCCTCAGCTACGATGCCGGCACCGGCATCTGGACGGTGGCGGCCCGCCGCTCGGACGGCAGCCGCGAGACCTTCACGGCCCGCAACGTCGTCTCGTCCGCGCCGGTCCGCGAGCTCGTCGACGCCATCCGCCCGCGGCCGCTCAGCACCTTCAACGCCCGGGCGCTGAAGTACCGCGACTTCCTGACGGTGGCGCTCATCGCCAAGTCGGACAAGAACTTCCCGGACAACTGGATCTACATCCACGACCCGTCGGTGAAGGTCGGCCGGGTGCAGAATTTCCGCTCCTGGTCGCCCGAGATGGTGCCGGACGCGGACCACACCTGCCTGGGCCTGGAGTATTTCTGCTTCGAGGGCGACGGCCTCTGGAACGCCGACGATTCGGAGCTGGTGGAGCTCGCCAAGCGCGAGATCGGTCAGATCGGCCTGATCGACCCGGCCGACGTCGTCGATGCCTGCGTGGTCCGCCAGCCGAAGGCCTACCCGGTCTACGACGAGGAGTATGCCGGCCACGTCGTCACCGTGCGGCGGGAGCTGGAGCGGGATTTTCCGAGCCTGCACCTCGTGGGCCGCAACGGCATGCACAAGTACAACAATCAGGACCACGCGATGATGACCGCGATGCTGACCGTGGAGAACATCCTCTGCGGCCGGCGCCGGCACGACGTCTGGCGGGTGAACGAGGACGCCGAGTACACCGAGTCCGGGGTGTCGGGGGCCGACGTCGCCCTGGGCAGCGAGCGCCTTGTCCCGCGCAAGGTGGCCTGAGGCCAGTTCCGGTCGGCCTCCCGTCTTTGCGAGCGAAGCGAAGCAATCCAGGGCGGCGCTGAGCGCCTCGAAGTCGCGCTGCCCTGGGTCGCTTCGCTCGCGATGACGGAGGGTGCGACCCCACTGAGGTGACGATCGGAAACCTCGCGGACAGCGACAGGGCTCCTGCCGCGTCACCGGCGCGGCTTGCCGGTCTCTGCGGCGCCCCTATCGTTCCTTCCCGGTAATGCCCTGGTCCAAGGGCCGCCGGGAGGATTCTATCGATGCGATCTCTGCTTCTCGCCGCGCTCTTCGCGGGCGTGGCCATGCCGGCGGCGGTGCTCCCCGCCCTGGCGCAGGGTGCGGCCCCTGCCGAGACCAAGGCCAAGACCGACGACCTCGAGAAGCTCGAGGGCTTCCACAGTACGGACACGCAGGCCGCCGCCGAGATCCCGCAGACCGGCCGCCGCCCCGACGCGATCCGCAAGAACCTGTCGAAGATTAAGCTGCCGGACGGCTTCAAGATCGACCTGTACGCGGTGGTGCCGGATGCCCGCGCCATCGCGGTCGGTCCCAATGCCGGGGTGCTGTTCGTCGGCACGCGCAAGAGCAAGATCTACACGGTCACCGACCGCGACAAGGACCGGGTCGCCGACGAGGTCCGCCCCTTCGCGCCGGGCATCACGTTCAAGATCCCGAACGGCGTCTGCTTCTCGAAGGACGGCGTGCTCACCGTGGTCGAGCAGAACCGCGTCCTGGCCTTCCCGGCCGCCGAGTTCTTCTACGAGAACCCGGACGTCGCCGCCGGCGTGCTGGTCAAGCAGGGACAGCTGATCCCAGCTTCCGAGGAGAGCTTCAACCACACCGCCCGGGTCTGCCGGGTCGGTCCGGACGGCAAGACCTACATCGCGCTCGGCCAGCCCTACAACGTGCCGCCCGCCGAGAAGGCGGACCTCTACAAGAAGGCCGGCATCGGCGGCATCATCCGCATCGACGCCGACGGCAAGAACCGCGAGGTCTACGCGACCGGCATCCGCAACTCCGTCGGGATGGACTTCAATACCGACAAGTCGCTGTGGTTCACCGACAATCAGGTCGACGGCATGGGCGACGACAAGCCGCCGGGCGAACTGAACCGCTCCACCAAGGCGGGCGAGAATTTCGGCTTCCCGTGGTTCGGCGGCGGCTCGGTCCGCACGGTCGAGTACAAGGACCAGACCCCGCCGGCCGACGCCGTCGCCCCGCAGGCCGAGCTGCCGCCGCACGCGGCCGATCTCGGCATGACCTTCTACAACGGCAAGCAGTTCCCGGCCGCCTACAAGGGCGGGATCTTCATCGCCGAGCACGGCTCGTGGAACCGCACCGAGCCGGTGGGCGCCCGGGTGATGTTCGCCAAGCTCGGGGCCGACGGGAAGGTCGAGTCGGTCAAGCCGTTCGCGGAAGGGTGGCTCACCGGCGACGGCGAGTATCTCGGCCGCCCGGTGGACGTCGCGGTGATGCTCGACGGCTCGCTGCTGGTCTCGGACGATTCCGCCGGGGCGATCTACCGGATCTCCTACGAGAAGTAGTCTCTTGTGACCTGGCGCCTCTCCGCTCGTGAGGCGCCAGGTCGCGGAAAGCCGCAACGCGCCCTCTCTGACGTGCGGGAGAGGGCGCGCGTCCCGTTCCGACGCGAGCGGACAAGTCTTCACTGATCTCAGAGTTCGAGCCCGCCCGATGATCCGCCCGCTTCTCCTCCTCGCCGCCACCCTCGTCCCGCTCTCGGCGCAGGCCGGCGACGCGGCCGCAGGCAAGAAGCGCGCGACCGCTTGCCAGACCTGCCACGGCATGGACGGGCTCTCGAAGCTGCCGGAGGCGCCGAACCTCGCCGGGCAGGTCGAGCCCTACCTCGTGAAAGCGCTCACCGAGTACCGCGACGGCAAGCGGCAGAACGAGATCATGAACGTGGTCGCGAAGGAGCTGTCGGACGCCGACATCGCCAATCTGGCGGCGTACTACGCGGGCATCCAGATCGACGTGCTGCCGCCGGGGTAAGCGGCACCACCGTCATTGCGAGCGCAGCGAAGCAACCCAGGGCGGCGGGCCATTGACGAGCGTCGCGCACCTGGTTTGCTTCGCTCCGCTCGCAAAGACACGGTGGATCAATCGTCCATCTTCAGGGCGGCGATGAACGCCTCCTGGGGGATCTCGACGCGCCCGAACTGGCGCATCTTCTTCTTGCCTTCCTTCTGCTTGTCGAGAAGCTTGCGCTTGCGCGAGATGTCGCCGCCGTAACACTTGGCGGTGACGTCCTTCGACAGCGCCCGGATGGTCTCGCGGGCGATGATCTTGCCGCCGATCGCCGCCTGGACGGGGATCTGGAACAGGTGGCGGGGGATCAGGTCCTTCAGCTTCTCGCACATGGCCCGGCCGCGCGACTCGGCGCGGGTGCGGTGGACCAGCATCGAGAGGGCGTCCACCGGCTCGGCATTCACCAGGATCGACATCTTCACGAGGTCGCCCTCGCGGTAATCCGACACGTGGTAGTCGAACGAGGCGTAGCCCTTCGAGATCGACTTCAGCCGGTCGTAGAAGTCGAAGACGACCTCGTTCAGCGGCAGGTCGTAGACCACCATGGCGCGCTTGCCGACGTAGTTGAGGTCGATCTGCACGCCGCGGCGGTCCTGGCAGAGCTTCAGCACGCCGCCGAGATACTCGTCGGGCGTCAGGATCGTGGCGCGGATCCACGGCTCCTCGATCGTCTCGATCTTCATGATGTCCGGCATGTCGGCCGGGTTGTGCAGCTCCTTGGTCTCGCCGTCGCGCATCTTCAGGTGGTAGACCACCGAGGGCGCCGTGGAGATCAGGTCGAGGTTGAACTCGCGCTCCAGCCGCTCCTGGATGATCTCCAGGTGCAGGAGCCCGAGGAAGCCGCAGCGGAACCCGAAGCCCAGCGCCGCCGACGTCTCCATCTCGTAGGAGAACGAGGCGTCGTTGAGCCGGAGCTTTCCCATGGCGGAGCGCAGGTTCTCGAACTCGGCCGCGTCCACCGGGAACAGGCCGCAGAACACCACCGCCTGGACCTCCTTGAAGCCCGGCAGCATCTCGGTGGTCTGGCGCTTGTTCTCGGTGATCGTGTCGCCGACGCGGGTGTCGGCCACCTCCTTGATCGAGCCGGTGAAGAAGCCGACCTCGCCCGGTCCCAGCGCGTCGATGTCGGCCATCTTCGGCCGGAACACGCCGATCCGGTCGACGCCGTAGACGGCGTCGGCACCCATCATGCGGATGGTCATGCCCTTCTTGAGGGTGCCGTCGATGATCCGCACCAGCACCACGACGCCGAGATAGGCGTCGTACCAGCTGTCCACGAGCAGCGCCTTCAGGGGCGCGTCGCTCCTGCCCTTCGGCGGCGGCAGGCGGGTGACGATCGCCTCTAGCACCGCCTCGATGTTGAGGCCGGTCTTGGCCGAGATCGGCACGGCATCGGAGGCGTCGAGGCCGATCACCTCCTCGATCTGCTCCTTGACCCGGTCCGGCTCGGCGGCGGGCAGGTCGACCTTGTTGAGGACCGGGACGATCTCGTGGTTGGCGTCGAGCGCCTGGTAGACGTTGGCGAGCGTCTGCGCCTCGACGCCCTGCGAGGCGTCAACCACCAGGAGCGAGCCCTCGCAGGCGGCGAGCGAGCGCGAGACCTCGTAGGCGAAGTCCACGTGGCCGGGCGTGTCCATCAGGTTCAGGACGTAGTCCTTGCCGTCCTGGGCCTTGTACTCCAGGCGCACGGTCTGCGCCTTGATGGTGATGCCGCGCTCCTTCTCGATGTCCATCGAGTCGAGCATCTGCTCGCTCATGTCGCGGAGCGCGACCGTGCCGGTGGCCTGGATCAGCCGGTCGGCCAAGGTCGATTTGCCGTGGTCGATATGCGCGACGATCGAGAAGTTGCGGATGGTGTCGATCGGGGCTGTCATCGGCATTCCGTTCGGGCGCGCGC
Organism: Methylobacterium sp. 13MFTsu3.1M2; assembly: GCF_900112625.1. NCBI lineage: Bacteria > Pseudomonadati > Pseudomonadota > Alphaproteobacteria > Hyphomicrobiales > Methylobacteriaceae > Methylobacterium > Methylobacterium sp. 13MFTsu3.1M2. Next base: position 79,512 of record NZ_FOMM01000014.1, on the reverse strand, counting down.
CGGCGCGCACCGTCTGACGTCGGGACGTGTTCGGATGGAGCGGCTCCCGCGCGAGATAGCAGCGCGGCGGGAAGGCGCCAAGCGCGGCCTGAGCGCCGGGAGGGGAGAGCGGGCCCGGTCGGTGATCGCACGCAAGCGAACGGGGGCCGGAACGAGCCGGCCCCCGGGTCACGATCGTATCTGGCGCCGAGGAGCGATCCGGCTCAGCGACCGCGGTCGCGGATCAGTCGCTCGATCTCGGCCTCGCCGTGGGAGCGCGCCTTGGCCTCGGTCGGATGCTTCCGGTCCGAGCGCTGGTGCAGCTTGCCGTGCTTGCGGATGCTCCACTGGAACAGGGAGCCGCTCTCGCCGACCGGCTCCACGTCGAGGCTGAAGGGGTAGGTATCTGTCTGGGTATCGCTCATGGGGCCGATATGGGGCGGTCAGCGACCTTTCGCCATGCCTGATCGCCAAGTCCTTGCGCGTTTACGCGTCCGCACCGGTCGCGCGCGCCCGCGCGGCCATGGCAACGAGGCTTTTGCGCAGCGCACCCATGTCGGTGACGCGCTCCGGATAGGGGACGCGCACCGTGCGGTCGGCCGCCATCAGGTCCATGCCCTCGGGGTCGAGGCCGGTGAGTCGCCAGGGCAGGTCGGCCGCGCCGCCGGCGCCGGCAGCGTAGAGCGCCAGCGCGTCGGCGTGGTCGGCGTTCATGTGCTCGACGGCGCCCCGCTCGCCCGCCACGATCGCCTGCGCGTCCGAGAGGTCGAGGAGGAGCTGGTCGCGGGTCAGGGTCGCGGCCTTGGCGAAGCCGCCATTGAGGTGGCCGGCCTCCGGCGCCAGGGCGAAGAAGCCGAAATCCGGGAAATCGGCGTAGAGCTTGGCCTTCGGGTGCCGGGCCAGGAACCGCTCCCGGGCCCGCGCCTCGGCGGTCTGCAGAGCGCGTCCGACCACCGTCAGGCGGGGATGGGCGAGGGGATCGCCCTTGCCGCCCTGCGAGAACAGCAGCGAGCAGCGCGGGTCGGCGAGCAGGTTGCGGGTGTGGGCCGACAGCCGCGACAGCAGCATCAGCGGCGTGCCGTCCGCGTCGGTGGCGATGGTGACGAGGGAGGCGAAGGGCGTGCCGTCCGGCTCCAGGGTCGCGAGCGCCCCGGACCGGACGCTGCGCAGGAGCGTGCGCGCCAGGCCGATCGCGTCGAACGGCGCCGCCTCGGCCGGCAGCGGACGGGCCGGTCCGCCCGCGCCCGGACCCGTGTCGATCGTCTCGCCCATGCGCGATTCCTCCCCTCCGGACAGCCGCCCGGTTTCGCCGCCACGTTAGCGGCGCAGCGTCGGCGGCGCGAGGCACCGCGACCGCGTCAGATGGGCCGCGGAAGGACCGGTGCGCTCCCGTGTTACGGCCAAGCTATGACCGCCGCTCGCTTTTTCCGATCGGCCGTACTAAAGCACCTGTCCCTTTGCGTGTGCCGGGCTGCGCCCAAACTGCCCGGTTCGCGTTTTTGTCTGCCCCCTCGGGGCCGGGACGTGGCGCGGCCTGTGCGAAGAGCCGGGACCGCGCCTGAGCCCGTTCAGTCAGGGACCGCGCATGCCGACCATCGCCCTCGTCGACGACGACCGGAACATCCTCACCTCTGTGTCGATCGCGCTGGAGACCGAAGGCTACCGCATCCAGACCTACACGGACGGGGCCTCCGCGCTGGACGGTCTGCGCCACTCCCCGCCCGATCTCGCGATCTTCGACATCAAGATGCCGCGCATGGACGGGATGGAGCTTCTCCGACGCCTGCGGCAGAAATCTGACCTTCCCGTGATCTTTCTGACGTCGAAGGACGAGGAGATCGACGAGCTGTTCGGCCTCAAGATGGGCGCGGACGACTTCATCCATAAGCCGTTCTCGCAGCGCCTGCTGGTGGAGCGGGTGAAGGCGGTGCTCCGGCGCTTCGCCAAGGAGGCCCCCGGCAGCACGCCCCGCGGCGAGGCCGAGGTCGCGGCCCGGTCGCTCGAGCGCGGCGCGCTGATGATGGATCCCGAGCGGCACACCTGCACGTGGAAGGGCGAGCCGGTGACGCTGACGGTCACGGAGTTCCTGATCCTCCAGGCGCTCGCCCAGCGCCCCGGCGTCGTGAAGAGCCGCAACGCGCTCATGGACGCGGCCTACGACGACCAAGTCTACGTCGATGACCGGACCATCGACAGCCACATCAAGCGGTTGCGGAAGAAGTTCAAGGTCACCGACCAGAGCTTCGACATGATCGAGACGCTCTACGGCGTCGGCTACCGCTTCAAGGAGGCGTGATCTCCAGGATCAGCCCCGTGGCCGCACGTACCCAGACCCAGACCGAGGATGCCCCGCCCCGCGCCTCCCTGGCCCAGACCCTGTCCCGACCGCTCGGCTGGCCCCGCGCCGTGTGGGAGGCAGTCGGCCAGCGCGCCTCGTCGAGCCTGACGCGCCGCATCGTCGTCCTCAACCTCGTCGGGCTGATCGCGCTCCTCGTCGGGTTCCTCTACCTCAACCAGTTCCGCCAGGGCCTGATCCAGGCCCGGATCCAGAGCCTCGCCATCCAGGGCGAGATCATCGCGGGGGCGATCGCCGCCTCGGCCTCGGTGGACACCGACACGATCCGCATCGATCCCGACAAGCTGCTCCAGCAGCAGGCCGGCGAGGCGGCGGAGGAGGAATCGCAGCCGCTCGCCTTCTCGCTGAACCCCGAGAAGGTGGCGCCGCTGCTGTCGCGCCTCGTGACGCCGACGGGCAACCGCGCCCGGGTCTACGACCAGGAGGGCGGCCTCCTGTTCGACACCCGCACCCTGTTCAAGCGCGGCGATGCCAGCCGGCCCGACCCGCTCGAGCCGAAGCCCCACAAGCCCGGCATCCTCGAATCCGCCTTCGAGGCGGTCCAGTCCAAGCTCGGCGGCCTGTTCCGCAGCCGGTCCGAGACCACCGAGGAGACGGGGCCGGTGAACGGGCACTCGCTCCGGGAGGTCCAGGCGGCGCTCGGCGGCAACCGCGGCAGCCTCGTGCGCCGGAACAAGCTCGGTGAGACCACCGTCTCGGTGGCGGTGCCGATCCACCGGGCGGGCTCGGTCCGCGGCGCCCTCCTGATCTCGACTCAGGGCGACGCCATCGACCGGGTCATCGCTTCGGAGCGGTTCGGTCTGCTGCAGGTCTTCCTCGTCGCCTCGGCGGTGATGGTGGTGCTCTCGTTCCTGCTGGCGGGGGCGATCGCGGGACCGGTCCGCCGTCTCGCGGAGGCCGCCGAGAAGGTCCGCATGGGTATCAAGACCCGCGAGGAGATCCCGGACTTCACCGAACGCACGGACGAGATCGGCCACCTGTCGGGCGCCCTGCGCGACATGACTCAGGCTCTCTACCGGCGGATCGACGCGATCGAGAGTTTTGCGGCGGATGTCAGCCACGAGTTGAAGAACCCGCTGACCTCGCTCCGCAGCGCGGTCGAGACACTGCCGCTCGCCAAGACCGACGAGTCCCGTGGCCGGCTGATGGCGATCATCCAGCACGACGTGAAGCGCCTCGACCGTCTGATCAGCGACATCGCCGACGCCTCGCGCCTCGACGCGGAGCTCGCCCGCGCCGAGGCCCGGCGCGTCGATCTCCGGCGGCTGCTCACCACCGTCGTGTCGGTCGCCAACGAGCGCCGGCGCCCGAAGGATTGCCTGATCCAGCTCGACGTCGAGGCGACGGGCTCGGAGCAGGACGCGCCGTTCACGATCATCGGCCACGACAGCCGGCTCGGGCAGGTGGTCAACAATCTCCTCGACAACGCCCGCTCGTTCTCGCCGACCGACGCGAAGGTCCGGGTCGTGCTGCGCCGCGTGCGCGGCGAGGTCGAGATGATCTGCGAGGACGAGGGACCTGGCATCCCGGAGCACGCCCTGGAGCGGATCTTCGAGCGCTTCTACACCGACCGGCCGGAGCAGGGTTTCGGCCAGAATTCCGGCCTCGGCCTGTCGATCTCCCGCCAGATCGTCCAGGCCCATCGCGGCACGATCCGCGCCGAGAACCGGCCCGGCGCCCCCGACGAGGACGGCGAGCCGACGGTGCGCGGCGCCCGCTTCATCGTGCGCCTGCCGGCGGCGCCGCGGCAGCTCCACGCCTGATGGTCACCCTGCACGGCGCCTGCGTCGCGCTGTGCGGGGCCGGGATCCTGATTCGCGGTCCCTCGGGTGCGGGCAAGTCCAGCCTCGCGCTCCTGCTCGCCGCCGCGCCGGACGGCGCCTTCGTGGCGGACGACCGGGTCGTCTGCGCGATTCGCGACGGGCGAATCACGGCCGGTCCCCATCCCGCGCTCGCCGGACGTGTCGAGGTCCGCGGCCAGGGGATCCTGTCGGCGGCCGATCTCGGCCTGGCGGTGCGGCCGGAGGCGGTGCTGCATCTCGCCGTCGACCTGGTGGAGACGGCACCGCGCCTGCCCGAGCCGCCGAAACCCGCCGACATCCTCGGCCTCGCTGTTCCGCGCCTCGTCCTCGATCGGGGTGTGCGGGCGGCCGGCATCGCACCGCTCCTGGTTCGTGCGGCGCTGCGAAAGCCGCGGCCGTGACTTCGCAGCCGCACAGGCGCCTCGATTCGCCCAAGACTGGTATCCCCCATGGCGCACACGCGGCGGCCGTGGCATGATCGCACCAATGTCCGGGCAAAAAAGTCGCGATCGCCTTGTGGGGGGCTGTGCGATGCACAACATGGCGGCACACACAGGACGTTGGAACACGTGTCGATGATTGGCATGGTGCTCGTCACCCACGGACTCCTGGCGACCGAGTTCAAGGCCGCGCTGGAGCACGTGGTCGGTCCACAGGATCAGATCGAAACGATCACGATCGGGCCGGAGGACGATATGGAGCTGCGACGCCGGGACATCATGTCCGCGGTCTGTCGCGTGAATACCGGGGACGGTGTGGTGGTGCTGACCGACATGTTCGGGGGCACGCCGTCGAACCTCGCGCTGTCCTGCATGAACGGCGGATCGGTGGAGGTCGTGGCGGGGATCAACCTGCCGATGTTGATCAAGCTGGCCAGCGTCCGCGACGAGGAGAAGCTCGGCGACGCCGTGCTGCACGCGCAGGAAGCCGGACGCAAATATATCAACGTCGCTTCGCGCGTCCTGGCGGGCAAGTAGTTCTCCGGGATCAAGCTTCCAGGACGGCCGCCGGCGGAGCCGCGCGCCGCGCGCTCACGGTGATTCCCACCGATGCCGCGATCACCAGCGCGATCGCCAGCCACTGGACGGCGCTGATTCGCTCTCCCAGCAGGACCAGACCCGCGCAGGCCGCCACGGCGGGCTCCAGGCTCATCAGCACGCCGAAGCTCTTCCGGTCCAGGCGGCGCAGGGCGACCATCTCCAGCGAGTAGGGCAGGGCGCTCGACAGCAGCGCCACCGCGAAGCCGGCGATGAGGAGTCCGGGCGTGAGCAGGGCCGGTCCGGCCTCCGCCACGCCGAACGGCGCGACGACGAGGGCCGCCGTCAGCATGCCCAGGGACACGGCCTGGCCGCCGTCGATCCGCCCCGCGCGCTGTCCGAACAGGATGTAGAGCGCCCAGCACAGGGCCGCGCCGAGATCGAGGGCGACGCCGACCGGGTCGAGGCCGTCCGCGCCGGCGATCGGCAGCAGCAGCGCGAGCCCCGCCACCGCCACGCCGATCCACAGGAAATCCGAGCGGCGGCGCGACGCGATCAGCGCGACCGCCAGCGGCCCGACGAACTCGATGGCCACGGCCGGTCCGAGCGGCAGCCGTGCCAGCGCGAGGTAGAACAGGAGGTTCATCAGCCCGAGGGCCGTCCCGTAGAGGGCAATCCAGCCGGCCTCGCGTGCCGGGAGGCTGCGCCGCCAGGGCCGCCAGACGGCGATCAGGATCAGCGCCGAGAAGCCGACCCGGAGGGCCGAGGTCCCCGCCGCGCCGAGCGCCGGGAACAGGCTCTTGGCGAAGGTCGCGCCGCACTGGAGCGACACCATGCCGGTGACCAGCGCCGCCACGGACAGCACCGTATCGCCGAGGCCGAACCTGTTGCGTGACACGGGGGCGACATTCCTGAGGACCGGGACCCGGCGCGGGCATAGCAGATGCCGGGGCCGCCGCGGCCCACGCTCGGCCTCATGGCACACGCCATCCGCGCGCACGGCTCGTTGTCCCGGGCCAGCGGAGCGTCCGCCGGCCCGGCGTCGTCCGTGACAGGCCCTTACAGGATGAAGCGGCTCAGATCCGCGTTCGAGGCCAGATCCTGCACCCGGTCGCGCACGTAGGCCGCGTCGATCGGCACCGTCTCGCCGGACCGATCGGTGGCAGTGAAGGAGATCTCGTCGATCACCCGCTCCAGCACCGTCTGGAGCCGGCGCGCGCCGATATTCTCCACCGAGGAGTTCACCTCCACGGCGACCCGCGCGAGGGCGTCCACGGCGTCGTCGGAGAAGGTGAGGGTGACGCCCTCCGTCTCCATCAGCGCGACCGTCTGCTTGAGAAGGCTCGCCTCGGTGGCGGTCAGGATCTGCTTGAAATCGTCCACCGTCAGCGGCTGCAATTCCACCCGGATCGGCAGGCGGCCCTGCAGCTCGGGGAGGAGGTCCGCCGGCTTCGAGACGTGGAAGGCGCCCGAGGCGATGAACAGCACGTGGTCGGTCTTCACCGGACCGTGCTTGGTCGCGACGGTCGTGCCCTCGATCAGCGGCAGCAGGTCACGCTGCACGCCCTCGCGCGAGACGTCGCCGGACGAGCGGCCCTCGCGGGCGCAGATTTTGTCGATCTCGTCGAGGAAGACGATGCCGTTGTTCTCGACCTCGCGGATCGCCTCGCGGACCAGCGCCTCGTCGTCGACCAGCTTGTCGGATTCCTCGGCCATCAGCGGCGCGTAGGCGTCCCGCACCAGCACACGGCGCGGCTTGCCGCGCTGGCCGCCGAGCGCCTTGCCGAGCATGTCGCCGATATTGATCGCGCCCATCGAGGCGCCCGGAACGCCGGGAATCTCGAACATCGGCATGCCCGCGGGGGCGCCGGAGGTCAGTTCCAGCTCCACTTCCTTGTCGTCGAGCTCGCTGTTGCGGAGCTTGCGCCGGAAGCTGTCGCGGGTGGCCTGGCTCGCCGTCGGGCCGACCAGCGCGTCGAGGATCCGGTTCTCGGCGGCCGCCTCGGCCTTGGCCTTGACGCCCTCGCGCTTCACCTGCCGCGTCAGGCCGATCGCCACCTCGACGAGGTCGCGGACGATCTGCTCGACGTCGCGCCCGACGTACCCGACCTCGGTGAATTTGGTCGCCTCGACCTTGAGGAACGGCGCGTTGGCGAGCCGGGCGAGGCGGCGCGCGATCTCGGTCTTGCCGCAGCCGGTCGGCCCGATCATCAGGATGTTCTTGGGCGCGACCTCCTCGCGGAGCGGACCGGTCAGCTGCTGGCGCCGCCAGCGGTTGCGCAGCGCGATCGCCACGGCGCGCTTGGCGTCGTGTTGCCCGACGATGAACCGATCGAGTTCGGACACGATCTCGCGGGGAGAGAACGTCGTCACCGCTTTGCCATCCCTGTTCCCGGCCCGAAAACGGCCCCGCGCCGGGAATGGGGTCGCGCGCGGCCCCGCGCAAGGGGCCACGCGTCGGCCGGTCGCCGCCTCAGTGCGCCGCCGGGACCGCGGCGGCGTCGCCCTTGTCGTGCCGGCCGAACCGCTCCACCAGGGTCGCGCTGGCCTCGTTGAGGCCGATGACCGTCACGTCGCGGCCCCGGGCGCGGGCCTTGAGCACCACCCGGTCGAGGGCCGCGATGGCCGAGATGTCCCAGAAATGCGCCGCGTGGACGTCGATCACGAGGCGCTCGACCGGCTCCAGCACGTCGATCGCCTCCGAGAAGGTGCCGGCCGAGGCGAAGAACACTTGCCCGGTGACGGTGTAGGTCCGGGTGCCGCCGTCGGCCGAGAGGGCGGACGTGATCCGGTTGAGCCGGGCGACCTTGCCGGCGAAGAACACGCCGGACAGCAGCACGCCGACCAGCACGCCGATCGCGAGATCTTTGGTGGCGACCACGACCAGGACGGTCGCCAGCATCACCGCCGAGGAGGGCAGCGGGTTGGTGCGCAGCCGCAGCAGCGAGCGCCACGAGAAGGTGTTGATCGAGACCATGATCATCACGGCCGTCAGCGCCGCCACCGGCACGACGGCCAGCAGGTCCTGCAGTGCCACGAGGAGCACCAGCAGGAACGCGCCGGCCACGAGCGTCGAGAGGCGCCCGCGGGCACCCGACGAGACGTTGATCACCGACTGGCCGATCATCGCGCAGCCGCCCATGCCGCCGAACAGGGCCGAGGTCATGTTGGCCATGCCCTGGCCCATGCACTCGCGATTCTTGTCACTGGCCGTGTCGGTCATGTCGTCGACGATCTGCGCCGTGAGCAGGCTCTCCAGCAGGCCGACCGCGGCGAGCGTCGCCGCGTAGGGCAGGAGGATCCGCAGGGTCTCGAGGGTGAGGGGCACGTCCGGCAGGGCGAAGCTCGGCAGCGTCGAGGGCAGGGCGCCGAGATGGGCGACCGTGCGCACGTCGAGGTGGAAGATCGCGGTGATCGCCGTCAGCACCGCGATGGCCACGAGCGGCGACGGGATCGCGCGGGTGATCCGCGGGAATCCGTAGATGATCGCCAGACCGAGGGCGATCAGCCCGTAGGTCGCCGGCGTGACCCCGGTGAGCTCGGGCAACTGCGCCAGGAAGATCAGGATCGCCAGCGCGTTGACGAAACCGGTCATCACCGATTGCGAGACGAACCGCATCAGCCGGCCCAGCCTGAGCAACCCGGCCAGGATCTGGATGACGCCCATCAGAATCGTGGCGGCGAAGAGGTACTGGACGCCGTGCTCGCGCACGAGGTCGACCATCACCACCGCGGTGGCGGCGGTGGCGGCCGAGACCATGGCCGGGCGACCGCCGGCGAAAGCGATGGTGCAGGCGATGACGACCGAGGCGTAGAGGCCGACCTTCGGGTCGACCCCGGCGATGACCGAGAAGCCGATGGCCTCTGGGATCAGCGCGAGGGCGACGACGATCCCCGACAGGGTGTCGCCGCGCAGGTTGGAGGTCCACGACCGGAGATATCCGGCGTTCCGGGCTGCGTGTGTTGACATCGATGAATCCGCACGAGCGGCGTGCCCGCGTCGCTGGCGGGTCAGAGCGCGTCTCGAATGCGTGGTCCGGCGGATCGGCGGCCGGAAGAGCCACCCGGGCTTTCACCGGGTCCTTGCGAATGCGCCGACCCTAGGGGCGCGCGCGCTGCAATGCAACAACGTGGCGGGAAACGTTCGGCGACGCTTCCGTCATCGCGGGTCCGGCTCCGCGGTTCCGAAATGACGGGCGCGTCGGTCCGGCCGCCTCAGGCCGCGCGGACCTGGGTCACGAAGCCCGCGACCTCGCCGCCGAGCCCGTTCGAGCGGCGCGCGATGTCGGCGGCGGCGTCGAGGACTTCCGCGGCGCTGGCGCCCGTCTCGCGGGCCGCGCCCAGGACCAGCGCCATCGTGTCCGTGACGGCGCGGGTACCGCTGGCGGCTTCGGAGACGCTGCGGGCGATCTCCTGGGTCGCCAGCTGCTGCTCCTCGACGGCGGCGGCCACGCCGAGGGCGATCCCGTGGACCTGCTCGATCGTGCCGCCGATCTCCTCGATCGCCGCGACGGCGTCGTGGGTCGCGGTCCGCATCGCGGCGATCTGCCCGGCGATCTCCTCGGTGGCCTTGGCGGTCTGCGTCGCGAGATCCTTCACCTCGGTGGCGACGACCGCGAAGCCGCGCCCGGCCTCGCCGGCCCGCGCCGCCTCGATCGTGGCGTTGAGCGCCAGCAGGTTGGTCTGCCCGGCGATGGTGGAGATGAGGGAGACGACCTGCCCGATGCCGTCGGCGCTGCGGGCGAGGGCCTGGACGCTCGCCCGGGTCCGCCGCGTCGCCTCGACGGCGCTCTCGGCGGCCGTCGAGGTCTGGGTCACCTGGACGCCGATCTCGCTGGCGGTGGCGGCGAGCTCCTCGGTGGCGGCGGCGACGGCCTCGACGTTGTGGGCCGTCGTCTCGGCGGCGCGGGTGACCGCCTGCGACTGCGTGCCGGCGTGCTCGGCGTTGCCCGCCATAGTCGCGGCGGCACGCTCCAGCCCGGCGGCGGCCCCGGCGAGGTGCTCGACGAGTCCGCCGATGCTGCCCTGGAAGCGCTCGGCGAGTCCGGCCATCTCGGCGCGCTTGCGCGTCGCCGTGTCGGCCTCCAGCCGCTGGTGCTCGTGCCGCAGGCCCTCGGCTTCCCGCATCGTGTCGCTGAAGACCTGCATGCTCGTCCAGATCGCGCCGATCTCGTCGCGTCCCGGCTTGACGGCGGGCAGGGTGTGGTCGCCGCGCGAGAGGCGCTGGATCGCGTCCGAGACCGCCCGCAGCGGCCGGGCGATCTGCCGCTGACCGATGAGCAGGCCGAGGGCGCAGCAGATCACGGTGCCGATCAGGGCGAGGCCGAGCAGGAGGAGCGTGCGCGTCTCGAACAGGGCCTGGGTGTCGGCCTTGATCACCGCCATCTCGCCCCGGCCCTGCTTCACCAGGGCGTCGATGCTGGCCTGGAAGGCCTTGCGGTTTGCCCGGTTGGCGTCGTTGAACCCGAGCTCCGCGGCCGCCTTGGGGCCGGTCGTGTCGCCCGCGTCCGCGAGGGCGCTGCGGAGGGCGCGGAACGCGTCGGCGTTGCGCACCATCGTCTCGAAGAGCGGCCGCTCGGCCTCGGTCACCCGCGGTGCCCAGTCGGCCCGCAACGCGTCCATCTCGGCGAGACCCTTGCGGATCCCGGCGGTGTACTTCGCGGCTTCCGCGCGGTCGGCGGAGGCGTAGACGCCGCGCGAGTCCATGGTGACTTCGGCGGCGAGGCGGTTAAAGTTCGCGGCGTCGAGCGCCCGGATCGACGCGCTCTCGACGCTCGTCAGCGAGCGCTCGAAGCTCTTCAGCGTCGCGACGCTGACCCCTGCTACGACCAGCGTCGTCAGGCTGCAGGCGCCGACGAAGCTCAGGAGTTTTCCGCCGATTTTCATTGCTATCCGACCGTCGAGGCGCGATTGGCGTCAAAATGCCGGTTATTCGTCAAGACGTCGTAAACTGAGCTGATCCGGAATTATTTGTCTCGCCTCTGAGCAGGGTCCTGATGAGGAAGGGGCGCGGTGGGCGCCGCGCCCGACCCGATCAGGCCGCCCGGACGGTGTCGAGGAAGCGGCTGACCTCCGCGGTCAGGTGCTCGGATTGCCGGGACAGCTCCGAGGCCGCGTCGAGGACCTGGCCGGCGGCGACGCCGGTCTCCTCGGCCGCGCCGGCGACGCCGGAGATGTTGCTCGTGACCTCGCCGGCGCCGACGGCCGCCTGCGCGACGTTGCGGACGATCTCCTGGGTCGCCGCACCCTGTTCCTCGACCGCGGCGGCGATCGAGGTGGCGACGCCGCTGATCTCGCGGATCCGGTCGGTGATGCCGGCGATCGACGTGACCGCCTGCCCGGTCGAGGCCTGGATCTGCGCGATCTGGCCGGAGATCTCGTGCGTCGCCTTGGCAGTCTGCTCGGCCAGGGCCTTCACCTCGGAGGCGACGACCGCGAAGCCCTTTTCGGCGGCCCCGGCGCGGGCCGCCTCGATGGTGGCGTTGAGGGCCAGCAGGTTGGTCTGGCCGGCGATGTTGGAGATCAGCCCGACCACGTCGCCGATCCGCGACACGGAATTGCTCAGTTCCTGGACGAGCGCGCCGGTCTGATCGGCGTCGGAGACGGCCCGCTGCGCCAGATGCGCCGAGCCGTCCACCTGCCGGCCGATCTCCTGCACCGAGGAGCCGAGCTCCTCGGCCGCGGCCGCGACGGTGTTGACGTTGGAGGCGGCCTCCTCGGCGGCCGCCGCGACCGTGTTCGACTGGCTCGAGGTCTGGGACGCCGTCGCCGACATGGTCCGGGCGGTCGCCTGCAGCTCGGTGGCCGAGGACGAGACCATGCCGACGATGCCGCCGACCGCGCGATCGAAGCTGTCGGCGAGTTCGATCATGGTCCGGCGCCGCTCGGCCGCGGCGGCCGCGTCGGCGATCCGCTTCATCTCGGCCTCCTCGGCGGCCTTCTTGGCGACCATCGCCTTGATCCCGTCCACGGCACGCCCGACCGCGCCGATCTCGTCGCCGCGGGCGGCCTCCTGGATCTCGGCCTCGATCTCGCCGCGGGCCATGCGCTGCAGCACGGCCACGAGGCGGCCGAGGGGGCGGGTCAGCATGGCGAAGACGAGGAAGGCCAGCAGCCCCGCGATGACGACGCTGGCGACGCTGCCGAGCAGGCTCGCGAGGTAGGCGGCGCCGAAGGAGCGCGCCTGCTCGTCGCTTCGGGCGGCGAGGAGGTCGCGCTCCGCTTTCTCGGCCTCGCCGATCTTGGCGCGCAGGGCGTCCATGGACGCCTTGCCGGCGCCGCTCGCCTCGATCTGCCGGGCCTTGTCGAGATTGCCGGCCTCGACGAGGGCGATCTCCTTGGCGGCGATGTCGCTCGACCACGAGTCCGCCGAGCCGCGCACGGCCTCCAGGCGCGCCTGCTGGGCGGCGTTGTCGGCGGTGAGCGACTTGGCGCTCTCCAGGGACACCTTGAAGGACTTCTGGCCGGCGCGGAGCGGCTCCAGGAATTTCGGATCGCCCGCGATCAGGTAACCGCGCAGGCCGGTCTCCTGATTGACCATCGCCTGCGTGAGGCCGTCGAGGGCGGAGATGACCTGATAGGAGTGCTCCGTGAGATGATTGACGCGCTCGATCGAAGACAGGTGACTGTATCCGATGGCGCTGATCCCCACCGTGACCGCCGCCAGACTGCCGAATGCGGCAGTCAGCTTCGTTACGATCCGGACATCGTTGATCGAGCGCATAGTCAGTCCCCAGGGTCCCATTCGGGAATTCGGATTTGGTTCCCTGACGGTTGTGATAAATTATACGCTGTAAATTTTGTCTTACAGTGGGCTGTATCGCCCGGATGAACCCGGTTGAACGGCGGTTGAAAACCTGCTGTCAGCAATCGAGCGTCGGTGATCGTCCCGCGCACTGCTGTCGTCGGCGAGTACAACCTGAGATAAGAGGCGCCGGGTCGGATTTTGTAGCGATGCGGCGATCCGGGCGCGGTTCCGAGGAAGGTTTGCAGGATACGGAGACCGGCGCCGCAGCGTATTCGCGCGCGGCGCGGTTCGCGCTGAAGCTGTGATGACCCGCGTTCAGCCGGGCAGACCCCGCGCCGATGCGCGAGCGCCCGCGACGGGATCCGGGCGACGCGGGCACACCGTGAGCGATCGAGCGCGCGGCGACGGCGGCGGAGCCGGCGAACTCGGCTCCGCCCGGCCGGGTCTCAGGTATCCAGCGCCTCGATGACGAGGTTTCCGTTGGTGTAGACGCAGATCTCGGCGGCGATCGTCATGGCCCGCCGCACGATCGCCTCGGCGTCGAGGTCGCCGTCCTCCAGCGCGCGGGCGGCCGCCAAGGCGTAATTGCCGCCAGACCCGATGGCCATGACGCCGCTCTCGGGCTCCAGTACGTCGCCCGAGCCCGACAGGAGCAGGCTGACCTCGCGGTCGGCGACGAGCATCATCGCCTCAAGCCGGCGCAGGTAGCGGTCCGTCCGCCAATCTTTCGTGAGTTCCACGCAGGCCCGGGTCAGCTGACCGGGATACTGCTCCAGCTTGGCTTCGAGGCGCTCGAACAGCGTGAACGCGTCCGCGGTGGCGCCGGCGAAGCCGCCGATCACCGCGCCCTTGGCGAGGCGCCGGACCTTGCGGGCGTTCCCCTTCACGATGGTCTGGCCGAGGCTGACCTGACCGTCGCCGCCGATGACGACGCGGCCGCCCTTGCGGACCATCAGGATCGTGGTCGCGTGCATCTGGGGGACGGCGCCCCGATCGTCGTACCTGAATGCGTCCTGGCTCAAGATTCGGCTCCGCTCTCGATCGCGCCGAGATGGGGAGCTTCGCCGGCCGAGTCCAGCCGGCGCCGGGCTCGCGTGCCTACTCGGCGACCGCCTCGGGGCTGCGCACCGGGCCGGCATCCTGCAGGATCGACTGCGCGGCGGCCTCGGCCAGGAGCGCGTAGCCGCGGTCGGCCATGTGCAGGCCGTCGGCGGCGAAGAGCTGCTTGGTCGTCAGTTTACCCTCGCGCACCCAGCCGTGCATCAGGTCGGCCCGGCGGATCACCGGCACGTCGAGCTCGTCGCCGATGCTGCGCACCGCGTCGCGGAAGCGCGAGGCGCCCGGCGTGGATTCGAGCTTCGGGCACCATTGCGGCTCCATCAGCACCACGTCGATGCCGGCCTCCCGGATCCGGCGGATCGCCGACACGGTGGCCTCGCGGAAATGGTCGAGCGACACGCCGCGCAGCGGGTCGTTGCTGCCCGTCTGCCAGATGACCAGCTGGGGCTCGGCCGCGATCACGTCGCGGTCGAGGCGCGCCAGCATGTCGTCAACGTGCTCGCCGCCGATGCCGCGGTTGATGACCGCCACGTCCATCCCGTGCAGCTTCTTGCGCAGGTCGATCTGCAGGCGGGCCGGGTAGGCGTTGGCCGGGGTCGACGCGCCCACGCCCTCCGTCGAGGACGACCCGAAGGCGACGATCTTGAGCGGGGCGCCGATGGCGATCTGGCGAGCGACGTGGGGCAGGTCCGGGCTGTCGCCCAGGTCGAAGCCCAGCATGTCCAGGGATTCGGGCAGCAGGTCCGCGTAGGCGAGGACCGCCGTCGGAAGGACCAAGAGGGCGCCCAACAAGCCCAGGCGGCGCAGCATCCTGCGGGCGGGGAAGACAGTGTTCAGCGTCTTGGACACGGGACCGACGGCTCCGGCTCTCGTGAGCGGTAGATACAATCTGACACAGGGCCCTGAAAAGAGCGGTTCCGGGCAGAGTTTGAAAACGCACTGAATTCGTAACGCAAAATTAGGCATGAGTGGGAAGGCGCGCCCTTGCCCGAGGATTCCCGGCAACATCGGCGCGGCGGGTCGACCCCAGCGACGTTGGCGTCGCGGCACCCGCACGCCCGACGCCGAGTCGGCATGAACCATGCAGAACACGCTCCGACGCGTCTCCGACAGGGCGGCGGAGCGCGCGGTCGGGGCCGCGGCGCGTCCCCCGACCGGCCGCGGGGCTCCGTGAGCCGTCCCATGGTCGACCGCTTGCGCATCGCGATCCTCACGCACTCGACCGACCCGCGCGGCGGCGTGGTCCACGCTCTGGCTCTCGGGGAGGCCCTGGGCAGGCTCGGCCACGAGGCGGTGGTCCACGCGCCCGACCCGACCGGCGGCGGCTTCTTCCGCGCGGCGCAGTGTCCGGTGATCTCGGTCGCGGCCAAGCCGGTTGCGGGACCGGCCGCCGCCCTGGTCGGCGCCCGGATCGCCGACTACCTCGCGCACTTCTCGACACCCGCCGCCTGCGACTTCGACGTCTTCCACGCCCAGTGCCGGATCAGCGGCAACGCGCTCGCCACCCTGACCCGGCGCCGCCTGATCCCGGGCTTCGTGCGCACGGTCCACCGGATCGACACGTTCACCGATCCGCGGCTCGCGCAGTGGGAGGAGCGGGCGATCCTCGATGCCGGGCGCCTGCTCTGCGTCAGCCGGACCTGGGCGGCGACGCTGGCGGCCGAGTACGGCGCCCGGGCCGACGTGGTCGGCACGGGCGTCGACGGGGCGGCCTTCACGCCCGATCCCGGGCCGGAGGATGACGCGCTCCGCCGCCGCCTCGGCCTCGGCGGCGGCCCGGTCTTCCTCAGCGTCGGCGGCTTCGAGGCGCGCAGGAACACGCTGGCGATCGTCGAGGCCTTCGCGGCCCTGCGCCGGACCTGCCCCGACGCGCAGCTCGTCGTGGCCGGCGCCGCGCCGCCTCTCGATCAGGCCGGCTACGAGGCCCGGTGCTGCGCCACGCTCGAGCGCGAGGGGCTCGAGGTCGGGCCCGGCCGGCCGGTGATCCGAACCGGCGCCTTGGCGCAGGCGGACATGCCGGGCCTTTACCGGCTGGCCGACACCCTGGTCTCTCCCTCGCTCGCGGAGAGCTACGGCCTGTGCGTTCTGGAGGCGATGGCCAGCGGAACGCCGGTGATCGTGTCGGGCCGGCCGCCCTTCACCGAGTATATCGCCCCCGGCGAAGCCCTGTCGGTGAACCCGGACGACACCGACGCCATCGCGGCCGCCATGCGGGCGAGCCTGGAGCCGAGCCGGCGGGCGCGGCTGCGCAATGCCGGCCGGGAGGTCGCCCGGGCCCATGTCTGGGACGCCTGCGCGGCGCGCCACCTGCCGACCTACGCGGAACTCGCGCCCGGGGACGCGCCCTTAATGGCCGCGGCCACGGGGGCGGCGGCCTGGAACACGCTTCGGGTCCCGCGCGATGCCTGAGATGCGCTTCCATATCCGGTGGCCGGACGGGACCCGCGAGGCCTGCTACTCGCCGTCGCTGGTGATCAAGGACCACCTCGCGGTCGGGCAGGACTACCCGCTCGACGAGTTCGTCGCGCTGACCCGGCTGGCCCTGGGCATCGCCAGCGAGCGCGTCCGCGCCCGCTACGGGTTCCCGTGCGGCCGCGCGCAGGCGCAACTCGCCCGGATCGAGGAGGGCGCCCGCCGCCAGGAGCCCGGGACCGTCCACGTCGAGGCCTTCGAGGACTGATAAGGGCCCGCGGCTTCGCCGTGCGGCGAGGCGACGCGGCGCGGACGAGCAGCGCGCCGGGTTGTCCGCAGGACCCACGGCGCGCGGAGGCCCAGGCGATGATGACCCGGATTGCGGCAGTGCTAGTGCTGGCCGCGTCGCCCGCGGCGGCGCAGACGCGGCCGTCCACCACGGCGATGACCTGCCAGCAGACGATCCGCCTCATCCAGGCCCGCGGAGCGCTCGTCCTCGGGACCGGCGGCATGACCTACGATCGGTTCGTCCGTGACCGCTCGTTCTGCGAGCCCACCGAGATCGCGCGGCGCGCCTTTCGGCCGACCCGCGACAACCCGAACTGCCTGATCGGGTACACCTGCTACGAGCCCGGACGCGGTGACTGGTTGGGTGTGGACGACTAGCACCGTTCCCGATCGCGCAGCCGCGCCCTGAGCGGGAGAGAGCGGGGGAGGTGCGGGACGCGCGCCGCGTCAGCCGGCGTCCGGGACCGCCCGCCCGGGTTCGAGGGCGACGATCACCCGACGATCCCCGGCCCGGCGGGTGAAGCCCGTGGCGTCGAGGTGCTCCAGCAGCGGGATCGAGAACTTGCGCGAGATTCCCAGGGTCGCGCCGGCCTCGCGGGCCAGGAATCCGGTCTCCGCCGTCCGCGCCGTCGGGAAGGCGTCGATCAGGCGGCTCTTGGCGGTGGCCACCGCTTCCCGGTGGAACAGCACGGCGCGGCGCTGCACCCGGTCGACGGCGCGGATCACCGTGCCGGCTCCCACGAGGTAGGTCAGCGCCTCGCGGCGGCGCACGTCCCGGCCGATGGCCTCGGCCTCGTCGGGCGGGCTGAGGCCGGCCCGGCGGAAGACCTGCTCCAGCCGGCGGGCGGCCTCGCTCTCGTTCCGCGCGGGGTCGAACTCGGCCCGTCGCCACAGGGCGCCCGCCTGGGCGACGCCGCCGGCCGCCGCGAGGTCGCGCAGGACCGCGCCGGTCACCGCCTCGGGCAGCGCCAGGGCGCGGGACAGGCGCTCCAGGGCGATGCCGTGCTCCATCGGGTAGTCGCGGTGATGGTGGGCCAGGGCGGCCAGCGTGCCGGTGCGCAGCGCCTCGAAGGCCGGGGCCCCGACGAAGCGGTCGCCGATCGCGCGGGCACCGTCTTCGGAGAGCGCCTGCCGGGCGCGGTCCGGCGCGATACCGGCGATCCGGGCGAGCTCGTTGAGCGGTGCCCCGGCCGCGCCGAGCTGCCCGAGGCGGACCGTGATCGCCTCGGCAGGACCGCCCGCCGCCAGGGCGGCGAGGTCGGCCATGACCCGGGGATCGTGGCGCCGGCGGCGGCGGCTCGCCGGGTCGAGGATCCGGCCGCCCGCCACCGTGACGGAGGGCGAATCGAGCCGCAGCACGAAGGGCTCCCGCGCCGGCACAGCCGCCGGCTCGCCGAGGTGGAGCTGCGCCTGGGTACTGGCGCCCGGCTCCAGGGCGTCGCGGTCGAGCAGCCGCAGCCGCGCCTCGACCTCGGTGGTGCCGAAGAGCAGGCGGCAGGCCGTGCCGCCCGCCAGGGCGTCCGGCAGGCTCGCGGCCGCGGTGATCGCCACGTCGAGCCACGGGCTCTGCGCGAGCAGGCCCGGTAGCGACAGCGCCTGCCCGCGGGCGATCTGGTCGAGGTCGATCCCGCGCAGGGCGACCGCCGTGCGGCGCCCCGGCTCGGCGCGCTCGACCGCGCGCCCGTGGATCTGCAGGCCGCGCACCGTGGCGGTGCGGCCGCCGGGGGCGATCTCGACGGTGTCGCTGACCGTGAGAGGCCCGCGTCGCAGCGTCCCGGTCACGACGGTGCCGAAGCCCGGCCGGGAGAAGACCCGGTCGACCGGAAGGTAGGGGAAGCCGTCGTCGCGGACCGGTTCCGTCTCCGCCACCAGCGCCGAGAGGGCGGCGGCGAGCTCAGGCAGGCCGTCGCCCGTCACGGTCGAGGTGGCGATGACCGGGCCGGCCTCGATCCCGGCCCGGGCGGCCGCTGCGGATATCTCGGCGGCGCGCGCGGCCACGGTCTCGGGCGTCGCGAGGTCCGCCTTGGTCAGCGCCAGGACACCGCGGCGCACGCCGATGAGGGCGGCGATCTCGAGATGCTCCACCGTCTGCGGCTTGATGCCCTCGTGGGCGTCGACCGCCAGCAGAACGGCCCGCATGCCGGTGGCGCCGGAGATCATGGCGCGGACGAACCGCTCGTGGCCCGGCAGGTCCACGAGGTCGATCTCGCCCTGCGCGGCGGTCAGCAGCGCGAAGCCCGGCACGATGGACACGCCGCGGGCGCGCTCTTCCTTGAGCCGGTCGGTCTCGACGCCGGTGAGCGCGCGGACGAGCGCCGTCTTGCCGTGATCGACGTGCCCGATCACGCCGACGAGGAGTGTCTTCAAAGCAGCCACCGACCGCATCTTCTCCGCGGTGCCGCCGTCCACAAGGGGCGCACCGCTCGCTCGAAGGGGAATCCGCCGCGCCGGCGCGTCGCGGCGCCGTGTGCGCCTCCGGGCGGTCGGGGCCGGGGCTGCGAGGCAGATGGATTGTGGACAATTTGTCTTGCCACGCCGTGCCGTTTTGGGAAAGCGCGATTTTAACGCAGCGCAGCATCCATCCGCCGCGGGCGACCGGTCCCGTCCCAGCTTGACGACGGCGGCGCCGCCGCCTTTGCTGCCGCGGGTGCGTCGGACGGTCACGCCCCGATGCCGGTTCCGCGAGATGCGACGCAGGATGCGATGCAACCGGAGCCCATCCCTGGCTTGTTAGCCGGGGCAGGCGACGAAGAGGAGCGTATGAGCGACACCGATAGCCACGCCGCGGCGGCCCCCCGCGAGGTCGAGCTGAAGCTCGACTGCGCCGGGCCGGATCTGACGGCGCTCGTGTCCCATCCCCGGTTGAAGGACGCGTCGGCGACCGAGCCCGAATCCCTGGTGACGACCTACTACGACACGCCCGATCGCGCGCTCCGGAAGAACGGCCTGACCCTGCGCGTCCGCGCCAAGGGCGACCGCCATATCCAGACCGTGAAGGCCGGGAGCGGCGGCGTTGGCCTGTTCGACCGGGCCGAGTGGGAGAGCGAGATCGCCGGGCAGGCGCCGGAGCCCGCGGCCTGGGCCGACACGGCCGCCGGGCCGGTCCTGCGCGAGGCCGACGCGCCGCTGGAGCGGCTGTTCGCCACCGTGGTGCAGCGCCGGGAGGTCCCGGTCGCGCAGGGCGAGTCGCGCGTGCTCGTGACCCTCGACGAGGGCCGTGTCGAGACCGACTCGGGCGTCGCGCCGCTCTGCGAGGTCGAGCTGGAACTCCAGTCCGGCGATCCGGCTGACCTGTTCGCGCTGGCGCGGGAGCTGGCCGAGACCGTGCCGCTGCGCCTCGGCGTAAAAGCCAAGAGCGCGGTCGGCTACGCGCTCCTCGACGGGATCGAGCCCGGCGTCGTGAAGGCCGAGCCCGTGGATCTGCCCGAGGGCGCGAGCGCCGGGGAGGTCTTCCGCCGGGTGGCGCGCGCCTGCCTGCGCCACATGCGCCTCAACGAGACCGCCTTCCTGGAAGGCGGCCGCCCGCCCGAGGCGCTCCACCAGATCCGCGTCTCCCTGCGCCGCCTGCGCTCGGCGCTGTCGCTGTTCGGGCCCATGCTGGAGAGCGATCCCCGGGCGGCCGGCTTCAACGACGAGATCAAGCGCGTCACCGAGCCCTTCGGCCACGCCCGCAACCTCGACGTATTTCTGAGCGACACGCTGCCGGATCTCGCGGAACAGCGCCCCGACGAGCCCGGCCTGGACGCCCTGCGCGCGCGCGCCGAGGCGGAGCGCGCCACCGCGTACGACGCGGTCTCGGAGACCCTCGAGAGCCCGCAATGGCGCGCGCTCGTCATCGACTTCGCCGGCTGGGTCGAGTCGGGCTCCTGGGCCGACGGCCCGGACGCGGCCGTCGACGGGCGCCACTTCGCCGCGCAGGTGCTCGACAAGGCGCGCGCGCGCCTCAAGAAGCGCGGGCGCGGCCTCCGGCACCTCGATCCGCACACGCGGCACCGGGCGCGGATCGCCGCCAAGAAGCTCCGCTACGGCGCAGAGTTCTTCGCCGGTCTCTACCGGAAGAAGAAGGCGGTCCGCCGGCAGGAGAAGTTCGGCGCCGCGCTCTCCGACCTGCAGGACCACCTCGGCGCGCTCAACGACCTGGAGACGGCCCGGGCGATGACCGAGAGCCTGTCGGGACCGCCGATGCCGGGTCCCGACGATCCGGGGGCACAGAAATTGCTCGACGCGGCCGCGGACGCACGGTCCGAGCTCCTCGACGTCAAGCCCTTCTGGCGCTGAGGCTTCTCGCGCCGCCGGCCCGGTCGGAACCCGGCCGGTGCGGCGGCATTCGCCGGACGCGGATCGGCCCGTCCGGGGCAGGGAGCGCGGATGGCCCACGCCTACAGGTTCGGCATCGAGGAGGAGTTCTTCCTGGCCGATGCGCGCACGCGCGGCACGCCGCGGGCTGGCCTCCGGGCCTTCCATGCCGCCGTGCGGGCCCGCCTCGACGACGCCGAGCGCGAGCAGCTCCAGTGCCAGGTTGAGGTGGCCTCGCCGCCGACCGCCGATCTCGCCGAGGCACGGGGGCATCTCGCGGATCTGCGCGGCAGCCTCGCGGAGATCGGCGCCGAGCGCGGGATCCTGACCTTCGCCGCGGGCACGCATCCGACCGCCCGGTGGCGCGACCAGCGCCCCACCGACAAGGCCCGCTACCACGGGATCATGGCCGACCTCCGGATGCTCGGCCGGCGCAACCTCGTCTGCGGCCTTCACGTCCACGTGGAGGTCCCGGACCCCGAGGCGCGGGTCGGGCTGATCAACCGGCTGCTGCCCTACCTGCCGGTGCTGCTCGCCCTCTCGACCGGGTCGCCGTTCTGGCAGGGGCAGCAGACCGGCCTCGCCGGCTACCGGATGCGCGCCTACGCCGAGCTGCCGCGCACGGGCGTGCCCGAGCTGTTCGCCGATGCCGACGACTACGCCCGCTACGTCGACGTGATGACCCGCTCGGGCGCCATCGCGGATGCCAGCTATCTCTGGTGGCACGTGCGCGCGTCGCTGAAATATCCGACCCTCGAACTGCGTGTCGCCGACAGCTGCACGCGCCTCGACGACGCGCTGTGCATCGCCGCGCTGTTCCGCTGCCTCGTGCGCCGGGTGGTCCGGGACAAGCGGCTCAATGCCGGCCTGACCGCCGCCTCCCGCGGCTTCGTCATGGAGAATCTCTGGCGGGCCGAGTGCGACGGCGTGCGCGCGACGCTCATCGACGAGGCGCAGGTCCGGACGGTGCCGATCTCCGCGCTGGTCGAGACCCTCCTCGCCGACATCGCCGAGGATGCCGAGGCGCTGGGCTGCGCCGCCGCCTGCGGGCACGCGGCGCGGATCGTGGCGGAGGGGACCAGCGCCGACAGGCAGATGGGCGTGTTCGCGGCCGCGCGCCGGTCGGGCGCGCGGGAGCGCGCGGCTCTGTCGGCGGTGGTCGATCATCTCGCGGCGGAGACCGCCGCCGGCTCGAGGTCCGGGCCTGGGGGGCACCCGAACATCGCTCCGGCGGCGTGACGACGGGCGCGGAACCGGCTGAGGGGGGATCGTCGAGGCCGCGTTCCGTCGGCCGCGCTCGAGGACGCGGTCGGCCGTATGAGTCGCATGGCCATGTTGCCGAAGGATGTCTGGCCGCCGGTACCGCGCGCCTTTATGGCCGGTCGCGCGGCGACGGGTTCCCTCCGTGCCGTCCTCTGCTATCCCTCGCGTTCCAGCAGCCACCCCGACTCCGCGGCCGACCCTCCGAGATGAGCCTCCTGCGCGACCTCTTCGGCCATGTCGGCCGTACCGTGACGGCCTATGCCGGCGACAAAGCCTTGATGCTCGCGGCGGTCTCGGCCGCCGCCAACGTCATCGTGGCCGACGGCGAGGTCGCGGGCCCCGAATTCGACGCCGCCCTGCACGGCCTGAAGGCCGACCCGGTCCTGATGAAGGGCTACGACGCGCTCATGTTGGAGACGGAGCTCTACGAGGGCATCGCCCGGGCCCGCACCCGCCTCGGCCGGGCCGAGAACCTGCGCCACGTCGCGGCGGTCGCCGAGCGGCCCGCGGCCCAGCGCGAGAACGTCTTCCTGATCGCCGCGGACGTCGCCGACCAAGACGGGATCAGCAACATCGAGGCGGGCGCCCTTGGCGAGATAGCCGTCGCCCTCCGGGTCGACGCGATCGCGCTGCTGCGCGCCAACCCGGTGCGGCGCCCGCTGGCCTGACCGGCCCGGTTGGCACCGCGGTTGCTCTCGGGTGCGCGTGGTGGGAGCGCTGCCAAGTCGGTCGCGCCCGCCTATAACGTCAGCGTCGCACGGCGACCCGCCGTGAAAGGAACCGGCATGGCCGAGATGAGCCTCAGCAAGACCCACAACCTGCGCGCCGACGGAGCGCGCCTCTGGGCGACGATCCTGGAGACCGCGGAATTCGGCGGCACGCCGGCCGGCGGCATCAACCGCCTGACGCTCTCGGCCGAGGACGGCCAGGTTCGCGACTGGTTCCGGGAGGCCTGCGAGGCGGCCGGGCTCACCGTGTCGGTCGACGCACTCGGCACGCAGTACGCCCTGCGGCCGGGCCGCGACAAGGGCCGCAAGCCGATCGCCTTCGGCTCGCACCTCGACACCCAGCCGACCGGCGGCAAGTTCGACGGGGTCCTCGGCGTGCTGGCGGGGCTGGAGGTGATGCGCAGCCTGAACGATGCCGGCATCGAGACCGAGGCGCCGCTCCTCGTGGTCAACTGGACCAACGAGGAGGGCTCGCGTTTCGCCCCCGCCATGATGGCCTCGGCGGCCTACGCGGGCGACTTCACCACGGACGAGATCCTGGCCAAGCGCGACGCCGCCGGCACCACGGTGGCGGAGGCCCTCGACGCCATCGGCTACCGCGGGGTGGAGGCCGTCGGCACGCGGGAGATCGGCGCCTTCGTCGAGTTGCACATCGAGCAGGGGCCGATCCTGGAGGCCGAGGGCAAGACCATCGGTGTGGTCGAGGGCGGCCAGGGCATCATGTGGTTCGACGGCGTGATCACCGGCTTCGAGAGCCACGCCGGGACGACGCCGATGCCGCGCCGCCGCGACGCGCTGCTCGCCCTCTCGGAATTCGCCCTGGCCGCCGAGCGGATCGCGCTGGGCCACGCGCCCACCGCGGTGGCGACGATCGGCGAGGCCGCGATCCTGGCGCCGTCCCGCAACGTCGTGCCGGGCCGGGTCGCCTTCACGGTGGACGTGCGCGATCCGCGCTCCGAGACTCTCGACGCGATGGAGGCGGCGCTCGGCGAGGCGGCCGCCGAGATCGCGGCGCGGCGCCATCTGGAGATCGCGCTGACCCGGATCTGGCGGAAGGAGCCGGTGCCGTTCGACCCCGCGATCGTGGCGGCGATCGACGCGTCCGCCGAGAGCCTGGGGCATCCGCGCCGCCGGATCATCTCGGGTGCCGGCCACGACGCCTGCAACCTCGCCGCGAAGGTCCCGGCGGCGATGATCTTCGTGCCGTGCAAGGACGGCGTCAGCCACAACGAGTCGGAATCGGCCACGCAGGCCGACTGCGCCGCCGGCGCCGACGTCCTGCTGCAGACGGTGCTCCGCCTCGCCAACACGCCGCGCGCCTGAGGCTTCCCGCCGGGACGGCGCCCGTCGTCCCGGCGCCGAGCGCGCCGCACCGCCCGCGCGGAGGTGTACCGCGGCGGAAAATCCCGTAAGGACCGCTCCATGAGCGCGCGATCCTACCGCGACGCCAGGGGCCGGCCGCTCGTCGCGGTCACCGGCATCGGCGTCGTCTCCTCCCTCGGTCAGGGACAGGCCGACACGTGGGCGGCCATGACCGAGGGCCGGTCGGGCATCCACGCGATCGCGCGGTTCCCGACCGACACGCTGCGCACCCGCATCGCCGGGACGGTAGACTTCCTCGACACCGATCCGCTCGTCGCGCCGCTCCTGTCCGAGCGGTTCGCCGCCGTCGCCGCCGAGGAGGCGGTGGCGCAGGCCGGGATCGGCGCCAGGGGCGATTTCCCGGGCGCCCTGTTCATCGCGGTCCCGCCGGTCGAGATGGAGTGGCCGCAGCGGCAGGCCCTGGCCGAGGCCGCGGCCGGCGACGGCCCGGTCGACTACGCCGGCCTGTTGCGGGCGGCAGCGACGCGCCGCTTCGATCCCTGGCACGACCTGTTCATCTTCGGCACGGTCGCCGACCGCATCGCCGACCGCTTCGGCACGAAGGGCTCGCCGATCTCGCTCTCGACCGCCTGCTCGTCGGGGGCCACGGCGATCCAGCTCGGCGTCGAGGCGATCCGGCGTGGCGAGACCGCGGCGGCGCTCTGCATCGGCACGGACGGCTCGGTGAACCCGGAATCGCTGATCCGCTTCTCGCTGCTGTCGGCGCTCTCGACCCGCAACGACGACCCCGCGACCGCCTCGAAGCCGTTCTCGAAGGACCGGGACGGGTTCGTCATGGGCGAGGGCGCGGCCGCCCTGGTGCTCGAGGACGCCGAGGCCGCCGTCGCGCGCGGCGCCGCGATCCTCGGCTACGTCCTCGGCTGCGGCGAGAAGGGCGACGGCTTCCACCGCACCCGGTCCAGCCCCGACGGCGCGCCGATCATCGCGGCGATCCGGGCGAGCCTGGACGATGCCGGTGTGGCGGCCGAGGCGATCGACACGGTGAACGCGCACGGCACCTCGACGCCGGAGAACGACAAGATGGAGGCCCTGGGCCTCGCGGCCGTGTTCGGCGACCGCGCGACCGCCCTGCCGGTCACCTCCAACAAGTCGATGATCGGCCATACCCTCACGGCGGCCGGCGCCATCGAGGCGGCGGTCTCGCTGCTGACCATCCGTCACGGCCGCATCCCGCCGACCATCAACCACCGTGTGCCGGACCCGACCATCGCCCTCGACATCGTGGAGACCGCCCGCGACCTGCCGGTGCGGACCGTGCTGTCGAACTCGTTCGGCTTCGGCGGCCAGAACACCTGCCTGGTCCTCGGCGCGGAGCCCGCGTGAGCGCCGCCGACACCCCGCGCCGGGTCCTCGTGACCGGCGGCGCGTCCGGCATCGGCGCCGCGATCGTCCGCGCGCTGGCGGGATCCGGCCTCGGCGTCGACTTCACCTACCGCGCCTCGGCCGAGGCCGCGCAGGGGCTGCTGGCCGAGCTGCGGGCGGCGTATCCGGACCGGTCTTTCGCGGCCCATCCCGTCGACCTCGCCGACCGGGCCGCGCTGGACACCTTCTGCGAGACCGCCGAGGCCGCGGGTTATTACGGCCTCGTCCACAATGCCGGCCAGTCCTGCGACGCCCTCGCGGCGATGCTCGATCAGGAGCGCGCCGAGGCCGCCATGCAGGTCAACTTCTTCTCGCTGACGCGCCTCGCCAAGGCGCTGGTGCGGGAGATGACCCGGGCGCGCGCGGGCCGCATCGTGGCGGTCGGCTCCGTCGCCGCCCTGCGGGCCAATGCCGGCAACGCCGCTTACGCGGCGACCAAGGGCGCCCTCATCGCCTATTGCCGCACCCTGGCGATCGAGACCGCCAAGCGCGGCGTGACCGTCAACGTGATCGCCCCGGGCTTCGTCGACACCGCCATGATGGACCGCTACGCCGCCTACCGCGACGGGATGGAGCGCCAGATTCCCGCCGGCCGCTTCGGGCGGCCCGAGGATGTCGCGGCGCTGGCGGCCTTCCTGATGGGCGAGGGGGCATCCTACATCACCGGGACCGTGCTGCCCGTCGATGGCGGCCTGACCGCCATGATGGGTGTCCACCGGACCTGACGGTGGCGCCGCCGAACCGGACGATCCTGCCGATGCGCGCCAGCCTCGCCCTCACCGCCGCCCTCTGCAGCGCGGCTCTCCTGGCCCCGGGCGACGCCCGGGCGGAGCCGCAGGTCTACCGGATCTCTGGCCTGCCGCCGGGCGAGCCGCTCAGCATCCGCGCCGAGCCGGACCCGTCCGCTGAGCAGATCGGCGAGATCCGCAGCCGCGCCCTGGTCTTCGGCTGCACCAACGACACGCCGAGCCGCACCACGTGGTGCCGGGTGAAGGCCGGACGCGCCCTCGGATGGGCGCGGCGGCGCTACCTGGCGCCGGAGTGACGAGAGACACGATGCGAGCCCTCCAACTGTTCGGCGACCGCGACCTGCGCCTCACCGAGATCGAGCCGCCGCCCGCGCCCGGCGCCGGCGAGGTCCGGATCCGCATCCGCGCGGTCGGCCTCAACTTCATCGACGTCTGGGGTTTCCGCGGCATGGCCTTCGCCAAGCGGAAGATGCCGCTGATCGTCGGCGCGGAGGCGGCCGGGACCGTCGAGTCGGTCGGGGCGGGCGTCACCGGCCTCGTCGCGGGCGACCGGGTCGTGCCGTACGGCGCCATGACCTGCGGCAAGTGCAAGGCCTGCCGCGAGGGGCGCGACAACCTCTGCGAGGACGTGTCCGGCGTGATGGGCTTCCATCTCGACGGCTTCGCCCGGGAGTTGGTGACCATGCCGGCCCGCCTCGTCGTGAAGGTGCCGGACGGCGTCAGCGACACCGACGCCGCCTGTGCGGGCATCGCCTTCGGCACGGTCCAGCACATGCTGTTCGACAACGCGCGCCTTGAGCCCGGCGAGAGCGTGTTGGTCCATGCCGGCGGCTCCGGGATCGGGACCGCGGCGATCCGCATGGCCAAGGCGATCGGCTGCACCGTCTACACGACGGTCGGCGACGACGAGAAGGGTCGCAAGGCCGCCGAGCTCGGCGCCGACCACGTCATCAACTACCGCACCGAGCGCTTCGAGGGCGAGGTCCGCCGGCTCACGAAGCGCAAGGGCGTCGACGTGGTGTTCGAGCATGTCGGCGCCGATACCTGGAACGGCTCCCTGCTCTGCCTGAAGCGCGGCGGCCGACTCGTGACCTGCGGATCGACCTCGGGCGTCTCGGCGACCATGAACCTGATGCAGCTGTTCCAGCAGCAGTACCGCATCACCGGCTCGTTCGGCTGCTCGCTCGCGAATATCGGGCAGGCCCTCGCCAAGATGGAAGCGGGCATTCGACCAGTGGTGGATACCGTGTACCCGCTGGCGGATTTCGCGCAGGGTCTGGAGCGCCTCGAATCGCGCCGGGTGTTCGGCAAGATCCTCGTCAGCCTCTAGCGCCGGCAGCGGCGCACCCGCCCGGCGCCGCACCGTCACCGGGTGCGGCGATCCGCATTTCGCGCTGCGGGAGACTTGTCGTAAACGTCGCTGTACGGGTGCGCTGGGGGGCCGCCCGGACCGTATCCTGGAATCGACTGTGCTGCGTCTCGCCCTCCTGCTCAAACGGTCGTACCCGCGCCTCGCGGGCTTCGCGATGATCCCGGTGATCCGCGCCCTGGTGCTGCTGGCCCGGATCCTCGGGCCGGTCCGGTCCACGGTACTCGGCGCCGCGCTCCTGCGAACCCTGGGACCGCTCCTGCCGGCGCACCGCACGGCGATGGCGAACCTCCGGGCGGCCTTCCCCGAAATGTCGGAGGCGGAGCGGAAGCGGATCGCCCTGGAGGCCTGGGACAATCTCGGCCGGACGGGGGCCGAGTACGCCCATCTCGATAGCCTATTCGATTACGATCCCGCCGCCACCGGCGACTTGCGGACGGAGGTCGCCGGGATCGAGCACTTCTACGCCCTGCGGGACGACGGCCGGCCCGGTCTGATCTTCTCGGCGCATCTGGCGAACTGGGAATTGCCGGCGATCTGCGCGGCCAAGTTCGGCCTCGAGGCCACCGCGGTGTTCCGGCCGCCGAACAACCCCGCCGCCGCGCGCCTCGTCCAGGAGGTCCGCCGCCGGACGATGGGCGGGCTCGCCGCCTCCACGCCGGGCGCCGTCTTCGCCATGCGCGACGTGGTCGAGACCGGCGGCCACCTGGGTCAGCTGATCGACCAGCACTTCACCCGTGGCGTCGTGGTGGAGTTCCTCGGCCGGCCATGCCTCGCCAACCCCCTCTTGGCCAAGCTCGCCCGCCACTACGACTGCCCGGTGCACGGCGTGCGCGTCGTGCGCCTGCCGGAGGGCCGCTTCCGCCTCGAGCTGACGCCACCCCTGGACCTGCCCAGGGCGGCCGACGGGACCATCGACGTCGCCGGCGCCATGCAGGCGATGACGGCCGTGGTCGAGAACTGGGTGCGGGAGAATCCCGGCCAGTGGCTGTGGATGCATCGCCGCTGGCGGCCCGACATGCTGCCCAAGCCGAGAGTGGCGCCGGCGCCACTTCAACCGACAGTAGAGATCTCTCAAGCCAACGTGATTTCACCTTCGGCCTCGCAGACGGTCTGATGGATCGATGACGCCCCGGCACCGCGCCCCGACCCGCGACCGCCGCGCGCTGCGCGCCGCGCTGCTTGCCTGCGCGGCGCTGGCCGCGATGCCGGCGCGGGCCGAGCCCGTCCGCGCCGTGGTCGAGCTCTTCACCAGCCAGGGCTGCGGCGCCTGCCGCTCCGCCGACCCGGTCCTGCGCGACCTCGCCCACAAGCCCGGCGTCATCGCCCTGACCCTGCCGGTGACCTACTGGGACTATCTCGGCTGGAAGGACACGCTCGCGCTGCGGCCGCTGACCGAGCGCCAGCGCGCCTACGCGCGGGGCCGCGGGGCCCGACAGGTCTTCACGCCCCAGGTCGTGGTCGACGGCAACGGCTTCGCCGTCGGGTCCGACCGGCCGGCCCTGGAGCGCCTGATCCGCGATGCCTGCCAGCACGGCGGGCTGCCGGTGCCGGTGCGCGGGGAGACCAACGGCGACCGGATCCTGGTGGAGGTCGGGGCGGCCCCGGAGGCCAAGACCGAGATCCGCGGCGACGTCTGGCTGGTGCCCGTGCTCCGCAGCCGCGCCATCGCGATCCAGTCCGGGGAGAACGGCGGCCGGACGGCGACCTACGTCAACATCGTCCGCGGCATGCAGCGGCTCGGTCCCTGGACGGGCCAGCCGACTCGCTTCGAGGTGCCCGACACCCAGGCCCGCGTCGCCGACGCGGACAGCTGGGTCGTCCTGCTCCAGGGCGCGGCCGACGGCAAGCCGGGCCGCATCTTCGGGGCCGCCAAGGGACCGGGGCTCTAGGCGCGGGGTCGCGCGCTGCTACTCCAGCGAGATCGGGTCGATCTGCCGGCGGCCCTCGCGCCGGTGGCGCGCCCGGGACGCGTCGGCGAGCGACGACAGGCGAGCGTCGAGGCGCTCGGACAGGCGGCCCACTAGCCCGATCAGCCCGTCGATCATCCGGCTGACGCCTGCGACCGTCCCGGTCACGGCCCCGACGATCCCGTTCTCGATGGCACGACCGATTCGGCGAACACGCTGCATGACGACTGTCTCTGGGTGGGCGGCGCCGGCGGCGCCCCGATCCGCCGCAGGTAGGGCGGCCGCCCAGGCCCGTGATGCGGCCGAAAGCGGCGCGGGTCCGCGCCGCGGGAGCGGAACCTTCGCGCGGCGCGGCCGGAGCGCTCGAACCGGCGGGTCGGCAGGCTCGTTGCATGGGTGAGCGGCCCGCCGTCCCACGCGGGCGCCCGAGATCGAGGGTCGGCCATGCGGCGACGCCCGTTCCTGTCCGGGATGTTCGCCGCCCTGTCGCTGGCCGGACGCCCCGCGCGCGCGGCGGATACGGGCGTCGACCTCCTCCTCGTCCTCGCGGTGGACGTGTCGCTCAGCATCAGCGAGGCCCGGTTCGACCTCGAGCGCCGCGGCTACGTCGAGGCCTTCGGCGACCCGCGCGTGCTGCAAGCCATCGGCGACGGCCCCACCGGGCGCATCGGCGTCGCCCTGTTCGACTGGGCCGGGCCCGGCGAGCAGCAGGTGGCGGTCGACTGGATGGTGATCGCCTCCGCGCAGGACGCGGCCGCCTTCGCGGCGCGTCTGGGCGCCGTGCCGCGGCCGTTCTACGGCCGCACCGCCATCGGCTCGGCGATCGGTTTCGCCGCCGACCTGCTGGCCCGGGCGCCGTTCCGCGCCGAGCGCCGGGTGATCGACATCTCCGGTGACGGCACCGGCAATGCCGGGCGTCCCATCGCCGAGGCCCGGGACGCCGCCGTCGCGGCCGGCATCACGGTCAACGGCATCGTGATCCTCACCGAACCCGAGGGGATGCCGGCTTTCCTGAAAGAGCATACCAATCCGGCGGGCGGCCTGGCCGCTTATTACCGGAGCGTCGTGATCGGCGGGGAGGGCGCCTTCGTGATGACCGCCGAGAGCTTCGCGGCCTTCGGCCGCTCGCTCATCGCGAAGCTCGTGCGCGAGATCTCCTGACCGTCACCCGGATCCCAGAGGACCGACCATCGATGCGCCTTGCCGTCCTCCAGTTCACGCACGAGACCGTCACGTTCCTGCCGAACGACACGACCCGGGACGACTTCATCTATCCCGGCTCACCGGCTGCCGGAGCCGCGCTGCTCGCCACCGATCCCAAGGGCTACATGGGCGGCTTCGTGCAGGTGGCGCGGGAGTACGACGGCGTCGAGCTCGTGGGGATCACCTCGCCGCTCTGGCCGCGCACCGGCACCGCCTCGGGCTGGATCACCGCCGACGCCTACGCGCATTTCCTCGGGCAGATGGTGGCGGAGCTGCGGGCGCAGGGCCCGTTCGACGGGGTCTATCTCGCCCTGCACGGCGCGATGGCGGTGCGCGGCGTCCCCAGGCCGGAGGCCGACATCGCCCGGCAGGTGCGCGCCGCGGTGGGCGAGGGGGCGATCCTGGTCGGGACCTTCGACCTGCACGGCAACGAGGACGCCGCCTTCCTCGACCACGCCGACATGGCTTTCGCGGTGAAGTACTTCCCGCATTACGACGGCCACCTGCAGGGGCAGCGGGCTGCCCGGATGCTGGTGCGCGCCGTGCGCGGCGACTACCGGCCGGCGCATCGGACCCTCAAGGTGCCGATCCTCTCGCCGACCGTCGTGCAGTGGACCGGCGCCGCACCGTGGTCCGACCTCGTGCAGCGGGCCCTCGTCTGGGAGGCGCGCGAGCCGGACGTGTACGTCAACGTCTTCTTCGGCTTCCCGTGGGGCGACGCCCCGGACGGCGGGATGACCGTGCAGGCGATCACCGACGACGACCCGGCCCTCGCCGAGCGGGTGGCGCGGGACGTCGCGGATTTCGCGTGGCGGCAGCGGCGCGCGCTGCTCGAGACGACGCGGATCCACACGATCGCCGACGGCGTGCGCCTCGCCCGGGCGGCGGTGGCGGAGGGGGCCGCCCCGGTCGTCCTCGCCGACCACAGCGACCGGTCGGGCCGGGCGACCTGGCTGCTGGGCGAGATCCTCCGGCAGGGCCTCGCCCGCACCCTGGTCGCCACGGTGGCGTCCACCGACATCGTGGCGGGGCCCCTCGCGGCCGGCGACCCGTTCGACGCGCCGGTCGGCGGTGGCGGCGACCCGTCCGCGGGCGACCCGGTGCGCGTCACCGGGACCGTGCTGCGCGTCGTCGCCGCGCCGGAGCCCGGCGTCGCCGGCAGCGGCGGCGGAGGCACCTGGATCTGCGTCGCGTTCGGGGCCGGCAACGTCCTCGTGCTGAGCCCGCAGCTCGCGCAGATCGTCGAGCCCGACGAGCTGTGGCGGCTCGGCCTGGACCCGGCGGATTTCGACGTCGTGGCGATCAAGTCGCGGGTGCATTTCCGGCGCGGCTTCGATGACAGCGGCTACGCCCGCACGATCCTGCTGGTGGAGCCGCCGGAGCCGTTCCTCGGCACGGTGCGCCTCGATCACCTCGCCTACGCGCAGATGCGGGCCGCCGACTTCTTCCCCTACGGCGACCCGCCCGGGCCCGTCCCGTCCGACCCGTGACCGGTCCGGCGGGGACGACAGGCGGCGGCCGCCGTCACCCGCCGGTGCTCGCCCCGCACGTGCGAGGGCGCTAGGTCCATCCCGCACGCGCTCGGTGAGGCGCGGCGAGGGAGAGACGGGATGCGGATTCCGGCCAACAGGCTGACCGCCTACGTGCGGGACATCTTCGTGCGCGAGGGATGCGCCGAGCCGGAGGCCGAGCGCATCGGCCGCTTCCTGGTGGCGGCGAACCTCACCGGCCACGACAGCCACGGCGTGGTCCGCGTCACCCGCTACGTCGAGTGGCTGCGCGCCGGCGAGGTCGAGGCCGGCCGCACGCCCGAGATCGTGACCGACGCGCCGAACTTCGCACTCGTCGACGCCCATTACGGGTTCGGGCAGACGGCCGGCCCCGTCGCCGTCGATCTCGGGATCGCCAAGGCGCGGGCGAACGGCGTCGCGATCATCGCCCTGCGGCATGCCGGGCATATCGGCCGGATCGGCGAGTGGGCCGAGCGGGCGGCGGCGGCGGGGCTCGTCTCGGTCCATTTCGTCAACGTGGCGGGCAGCCTCCTCGTGGCGCCGTTCGGCTCCGTGGAGCGCCGCTTCTCGACGGCGCCCTTCGCGGCCGGCTTCCCGGTTCCGGGCGGCGACCCGATCATCCTCGACTTCGCCACCTCGCTGGTCGCCGAGGGCAAGGTGCTCGTCGCCTCGAGGGGCGGCAAGCCGCTGCCCGAGGGGGCGCTGATCGAGCCCGACGGCCGCCTCAGCGCCGACCCGGCGACCCTGTTCGGCCCGCTGGAGGGCGTCGAGCGCGACAACCAGCGCGGGGCGGGTGCGATCCGGGCCTTCGGCGAGCACAAGGGTTCCGGCCTCGCGCTGATGTGCGAGCTATTGGCCGGCGCGCTCACCGGCTCCGGCACGGCCGGGCCCGGGCAGCGGCGGATCTGCAACGGCATGCTGTCGATCTACGTCACACCGTCGGCCCTCGGCACCGAGGACGCCCTCGCGGCCGAGACGCGGGCCTATCTCGACTTCTTCAAGAGCGCCAAGCCGATGCCGGGCGCCGAGGTCCTGCTGCCCGGCGAGCCGGAGCGGCGGATGCGCGCCGAGCGCCTCGCCGAGGGCGTGCCGCTGCCCGAGCCCGTCTGGGAGACCCTGCTCGCCGCCGGCCGGCCACACGGCCTCGACGGCAACGCCTATCGCACCTGAGCCGGGAACGATCCGGCACGACACCACGCTCGGCGGCGACCCCCGGCCTCAACGGGGGCGCCGCACGGACCGGGGACGCCATACCCGGAAGACGGGAGGAGCCCACGATGCCTCGCTTGCGCTGGCTCATGATCGGCCTCTGCATGGCCGCCAACGCCATCAACTACATCGACCGCGCCAACCTCGCGGTCGCCGCGCCCTCCATGACCAAGGAACTCGGGCTCGACGCCACCGACATGGGCCTGATCCTGTCGGGCTTCTTCTGGACCTACGCGATCATGCAGCTGCCCTTCGGCTACGTGGCCGACCGGGTCGGCGCGCGGCTCTCCCTCGTCGTCGCGGTGGTCTGGTGGTCGGCCTGCACGGCGCTGACCGCGGTCGGACGGGGGTTCCTGTCCCTGCTCGGCCTGCGCATGCTGCTCGGTATCGGCGAGGCCGGGGCCTACCCGTCCTTCGCCAAGGTCGCGGCCTCGTGGTTCCCGCGCAGCGAGCGCAGCTTCGCCAGCAGCATCTTCGACAGCGGCTCCCGGGTGGGCTCGGCCCTGGCGATCCCGCTGGTCTCCTGGGTCATCGCGACGCTGGGCTGGCGGGAATCCTTCGTCATCACCGGCGTGCTGGGCTTCGTCTGGGCGGTGTTCTGGATGTGGCTCTACCGCGAGCCCGAGAACCACCCGAAGGTGTCGCCGGAGGAGCTCGCCCGACTGCGGGCCGCGCAGGAGCGGCCGAAGACCGTCGACGCGGCGGACGCCCGGAACCAGGTGCCGTGGCTGTCGCTGTTCCGCTACCGCACGATCTGGGGCATGATGGCCGGGTTCTTCTGCCTCAACTTCGTGATCTACTTCTTCATCACGTGGTTCCCGACCTACTTGGTCAAGGCGCGGGGCTTCTCCCTTGCGGAGCTCGGCACGCTCGGCAGCCTGCCCGCCCTGGCGTCGATCCCCGCGGGCTGGCTCGGCGGCTTCGCGTCGGACGCGCTCTACCGCCGCGGCTGGAGCCTCACCGCGGCCCGCAAGACCTGCCTCGTCGGCGGCATGCTGATGTCGTCGGTGATCACCCTGTCGATCATCTCCCCGAACATCTACGTGGCGCTGCTGTGCTTCGCGGTCGCCTACGGCAGCCTCGCCTTCACGGCGGCCTCGATCTGGGCGCTACCCGGCGACGTGGCGCCGACCCCGGCCCACGTGGCCTCGATCGGCGGCATCCAGAACTTCGCATCGAACGTCGCCGGGATCGTGACGACGACCTTCACGGGCGTCATGCTGACGGTCACCCAGGGCTCGTTCGTGATCCCCCTGATCGTGGCCGGCGGGTTCTGCCTGCTAGGCGCCTTCATCTACCTGTTCGTGGTCGGCGAGATCGCGCCGCTGCCGGTCCGCGACGCTCGCGCCCCGGCCCTGCGCCCCGAAGCGGCGCGGTGACGGCGCGGTGACGGCGACCGGCGCGACGGCATCCGAGGAGAGACCGATGTCCACGTATCCCGTGATCACCCTCCGCCCCGCCGACGGCGTGGCCGTGGCCCGCGGCGCCATCGAGCCGGGAACGCCGGTCGCCGACGGCGTCGCGGCGGCGGAGCGGATCCCGGCCGGCCACAAGGTCGCGGTCCGAGCCCACCGGAGCGGCGAGCCGGTGACCAAGTACGGGCAGATCATCGGCTTCGCCAAGGCGGACATCGCGGCCGGTCGCCACGTCCACGTCCACAATCTCGGGATGGGCGAGTTCGCCCGGGACTACGCGTTCGGGGTCGATGCGAGGCCGACCCAGCTGGTGACGCCGCCCGCGACCTTCCAGGGCATCCGCCGCCCCGACGGGCGCGTGGCGACGCGCAACTACGTCGGCATCCTCACCTCGGTGAATTGCAGCGCGCACGTCGCCGACCTGATCGCCGACGCGTTCCGGCGGCACCCGATCCTCGGCCTCGACCCGCTCGCCCCCTATCCCAACGTCGACGGTGTCGTGGCGCTGACCCACAAGACCGGCTGCGGCATGGCGATGGGCGAGCCGCTCCGGCTCCTGCGGCGGACGCTCGCGGGCTACGCGCGGCACGTCAACTTCTCCCACATCGTCATGATCGGGCTCGGCTGCGAGGTGAACCAGATCGGCGCCTTCCTGGAGGAGCAGGGGCTCGGCGGCCGGATCCGCAGCATGAACATCCAGAGCCTCGGCGGCACCCGGAAGACCGTCGAGGCCGGGATCGAGTTCGTGACCGGCATCCTGGCCGAGGCGAACGTGGTCCACCGCGAGCCGGTGCCGGCGAGCGAGCTGATCGTCGCCCTGCAGTGCGGCGGCTCGGACGGGTATTCCGGCGTGTCGGCCAACCCAGCGCTGGGGATCGCCAGCGACCTCGTGGTGCGGAACGGCGGCACGGTGATCCTGTCGGAGACCACCGAGACCTACGGCGCCGAGCACCTGTTCACCCGCCGCGCTATCAGCCCGGAGGTCGGCCAGAAGCTCGTCGACCTGATGCACTGGTGGGAGGAGTACACCCGCAAGGAGGGCTCGGAGATCGACGCCAACCCGTCGCCGGGCAACAAGGCCGGCGGCCTGACCACGATCCTGGAGAAGTCCCTCGGCGCCATGGCGAAGGCCGGCAGCACCAACTTGGTCGACGTGCTGCGCTATGCCGACCCCGTCACCGCCAAGGGCTTCGTCTTCATGGACACGCCCGGCTACGACCCGGTCTCGGCGACCGGTCAGGTCGCGGGCGGCGCGAACCTCGTCTGCTTCACCACCGGCCGCGGTAGCGTGTTCGGCTGCAAGCCGTCGCCCTCGATCAAGATCGCCACCAACTCGGCCATGTACCGTCGACTCGAGGAGGACATGGACGTCAATTGCGGCACGATCCTCGACGGCGCGGAGAGCGTGGAGCAGGCCGGCCACCGGATCTTCGACCTCATCCTGCGGGTCGCCGGCGGCGAGCGGACGAAGAGCGAGCAGTTCGATTTCGGCGCGTCGGAATTCGCCCCCTGGCAGATCGGCGCGACGGTGTGAGGGAGCGGCGCGCGCGCTCCGCCGTCATCGCGGGCGCAGCGCGGCGATCCGGGGAGGCGAAACTTCGGTGAGCGTGGCGCAGCCCTGGATTGCTTCGCTGCGCTCGCAGAGACGGCCATTCCGACCGCCGTGCAGGCCTCGTCTCAGAGGTCGGTCCGGACCACGTGCGGGAAGCTCAGGATGAAGTCGGCGCCGAAGGCCGTGACCGGCGTGTGGAAGCCGGGCGCGACGGTGCCGGCGGCGACGCGGCGGGCCGCCTCCAAGGCGGTCCAGACGGTGAGCGTGTAGCCCTCAGGCGTCTCCATCCGGCTCGCCGCGCGGCGGCCGGCGCCGTCCCAGGCCTCCGCCAGGAAGGTGCTGCGGGCCTTCTCGCGCGCGGCGGCCGAAGGGCCCTCCGGCAGCCGGTCGATGCCGCGGTTGATCAGGCGCTGGGCGGTGCCGCCCGCGATGATCCGCCGAATGCCGGCGGGCAGGCCGGCCGCCGCAGCCATGGCGGGGAAGGCCTCGAAGTAGACGTCGATGTTCGGGACACCGGTCGAGTACCACGCGCTCGACACGTCGCCCCAGCCGAGCCCGACGGTCCGGCGCGGTCCCGTTCCGAAATCCGCGGTGGCGCGCGGAGGGCTCGGCAATTCGACGATGCGCCCGTTCCGGCGCACCCGCGTGCCCCAGGCGATGCCCTCCACCATGGTGCGGGCCGTGCCGCGGCTGAAGCCGCCGAACCCGCCGATGGAGATGCGCAGATGCGTCGCGCCGGGAACGCGGCCGGCCACGTGGGCGGCGAGGCAGTCGCTCGGCACCACGTCGAAGCCCGCCGCCGGCAGGAGGACGATGCCGGCCGCCTTCGCCTCGGCATCCTTGGCCGCGAGGGCCTCCAGCACGGCGATCTCGCCGGTGATGTCGACGTAGTGCGCGCCGGCCGCGAGGCAGGCCTCGGCCATCGGCCGCGCCGTCTGCGAGAACGGGCCGGCCGCGTGGATCACCGCCGCCACGCCCGCGAGGGCGGACCGCAGGCCCGCGGCATCGTCGAGCCGCGCGGCCCGCATCTCGAGGTTCAGCCGGGCCGCCAGCGGCCGCAGCTTCTCGGGATCGCGCCCTGCCAGGATCGGGCGCAATCCCTGCCCGACGGCGTGCGCGGCCAGGAGCTGCCCGGTATAGCCGGTGGCGCCGTAGATCAGGATCGCGGTCATCCCGGCGTTCTGACACCGCTTCCGCCGGTGTCAAAGCGCGCGCCGCGTCGCCGTCCCGGATGCTAGGGCTGCGCCGATCCGATCGTCCCGTGGCGGGGATCTGACACCCTCCGTCCCCGCCCGAACAGGAGCCGAGGCACGATGTACGAGCGTAACCTCCCGCCGCGCGCGCGCCGCGCCAGCCGCAGGATCGGCTGCCTTGGCGCCGTCCTCCTGGGCCTGGCCGCGCCCGCCCAGGCCGGTGACGGGCCGGTGGTCCTGAAGGCGCCGTCCGACGCGAGCCCCGGCATCGCCGCCATGCCGCAGATCGCCGCGCCGGCCGATGAGGCCGAGCGTCGGATCAACGCGGCGCTGAAGCGCCTCGACGCGCGGGCCCTCAAGGCCGAGCAGGCGTGCAAGGATCAGGGCGGGAAGAACAGCTCCTGGGAGCGCACCGTCCAGGCCCCGATGCGCGGCCCGCGCTTCCTGAGCTTCGTCATCTTCGACAGCGGGTTCTGCGGCGGCGCGCACCCGAACAGCGGCACGATGTCGATTGTCTACGATCTCACCACCGGCGCCCCGGTCGACTGGACGACCCTGCTGCCCCCCTCGCTGACCGGGAAGCTTGCCCTGGCGGAGGGCCCGGGCGGGACCAAGATGGTGACGCTCGCGTCGAAGAGGCTGCACGCCCTCTACCTCGCGGGCTATCGTCCGAAGACGGGCGATCCGAAGGCGGACGACGCCGACAAGGAGTGCCGCGAGGCCGTTGCCGAAACCTATGACGGACAGCCCCCGGCCATGATGGCGTGGCTCGACGCCAAGGCCGGCGGCCTCGCGGTGCAGTTCGACCTCGCGCACGTCGTCCAGGCCTGTGCCGACCCGGTGGAGATTCCCGTAGCGACGCTGCGTCGGGAGGGTGCGCAGCCGCTCCTGGCCGTCGCGCTGGAATCCGCCCACGCGCAGGCCTCGAAGTGACGCGATCGGCCACAGCGTGTTCGGCCTCGACGCGGGCCCCCGACGGTGTAGCGTGAGTCCGCGACGGCGCGATGCCAGCGCGCCGTGTCCGAGGGGCGGCCCATGTCCGGATCCGGCGTTGTCGACGAGGCGGCCGCGGCGGCGAGCGAGACTTTCGGCGCGTTCGCGGCCGGCCTTGCGGACCTGTCGCCCCTGCGGCGGGCGGTGGTCGCGGCCTGCCGGCGGCCCGAGCGGGACTGCGTGCTCCCGCTCCTCGAAGAAGCGCGCCTACCGCCCGAGGCGGCTCGGCGCGTCGCCGAGGACGCGCGGCGCCTCGTCGAGACCCTGCGGCGCCAGGGCACCCGCGGCGGCGTCGAGGGGCTGATCCACGAGTACGCGCTGTCCAGCCAGGAAGGCGTGGCGCTGATGTGCCTCGCCGAGGCGCTTCTGCGCATCCCCGACGCGGCGACACGGGACGCGCTGATCCGCGACAAGATCGCCGGCGGCGACTGGGCCGCCCATCTGGGGCACAGCCCGTCGCCCTTCGTCAACGCGGCGACCTGGGGCCTGCTCGTGACCGGCAAGCTGGCGGCGACCCGGGACGAAACCGGCCTGTCCGCCGCGCTCACCCGGCTGATCGCCCGCGGCGGCGAGCCCGTGATCCGCACCGGCGTCGATCTCGCCATGCGGATGATGGGCGAACAGTTCGTGGCGGGGCGGACCATCGCCGAGGCCCTGCGGCACGCGGCGCGGCTCGAGGCGAAGGGCTTCACCTACTCGTACGACATGCTCGGCGAGGCCGCCGTGACCGCCGAGGACGCCGAGCGCTACCGGCGCGCCTACGCGGACGCGATCGCGGCGATCGGCGCGGCCTCGGCCGGGCGCGGCGTGCTCCGCGGCCCCGGAATCTCGATCAAGCTCTCGGCGCTCCATCCCCGCTACGCCCGCGCGCAGCGCGACCGGGTCCTGGCCGAGCTCTATCCCCGCGTGCGGGACCTCGCCCGCCTCGCGCGGGAGCACGGCATCGGCCTCAACATCGACGCCGAGGAGGCCGACCGCCTCGACCTGTCGCTCGACATCCTGGAACGTCTCGCCGCCGACCCGGATCTCGGCGGCTGGGACGGGCTCGGCTTCGTAGTCCAGGCCTACGGCAAGCGCTGCCCCTTCGTCATCGACGTGCTGATCGACCTCGCGCGGCGGTGCCGCCGGCGGCTGATGGTGCGCCTCGTGAAGGGCGCCTACTGGGACAGCGAGATCAAGCGGGCGCAGGTCGACGGCCTCGCTGACTTCCCCGTCTTCACCCGGAAGGTCCACACCGACGTCTCGTACCTCGCCTGCGCGCGCCGGCTGCTCGCGGCGCCCGACGCGGTCTTCCCGCAATTCGCCACCCACAACGCGCAGACACTGGCGAGCATCGTCGCGATGGCAGGCCCGGATTTCCGGCTCGGTCAGTACGAATTCCAGTGCCTGCACGGCATGGGCCAGCCACTCTACGAGGCCGTGATGGCCGACGCCGTCCTGCAGCGGCCCTGCCGCATCTACG
Organism: Methylobacterium sp. 13MFTsu3.1M2; assembly: GCF_900112625.1. Classification (NCBI taxonomy): domain Bacteria; kingdom Pseudomonadati; phylum Pseudomonadota; class Alphaproteobacteria; order Hyphomicrobiales; family Methylobacteriaceae; genus Methylobacterium; species Methylobacterium sp. 13MFTsu3.1M2. Next base: position 39,294 of record NZ_FOMM01000014.1, on the reverse strand, counting down.
CGCCGGTGGGCACGCACGAGACCCTGCTCGCCTACCTGGTGCGGCGCCTCCTGGAGAACGGAGCCAACACGTCCTTCGTCAACCGGGTCGCCGACGCGGCCGTGCCGGTGGCGGACCTGATCGCCGACCCGGTCGCCGCCGTCGAGGCTGCGCCGGATCCCGGCGCGCCGCACCCGCGGATCGCGGCCCCCCGGGCGCTCTACGGCCCGGCCCGCGCCAACGCGGCCGGGCTCGACCTCGCCGACGAGGCGGAGCTCGCCCGGCTGTCGGACGGGTTGGCGGCGAGCGGCCGCACCGCGTGGCGGGCGGCACCCTCGGGCGCGGACGACGCGGCGGCCGACGAACCCGTCCACAATCCCGCCGACCGCCGGGACATCGTCGGCTTCTACCGGGCGGCGACGGCCGAGACCGTGGCGGTCGCCGTGGCGCGCGCGCAAGTGGGCGCGGCCGGCTGGGCGGCGACGCCAGCGACGGCGCGCGCCGCCTGCCTGCGGCGGGCCGCCGACGCCCTCGAGGCGCAGATGCCGCCGCTGATCGGGCTCGTCGTGCGGGAGGCGGGCAAGACCAGCGCGAGCGCCGTCGCGGAGATCCGCGAGGCGGTCGACTTCCTCCGCTACGCCGCCGCCGAGGCCGAGCGGACCCTCGGGGAGACGCACGCGCCGCTCGGTCCGGTCGCCTGCATCGCGCCGTGGAATTTCCCGCTGGCGATCTTCGTCGGTCAGGTCGCGGCCGCCCTGGCGGCGGGCAACACGGTCCTGGCGAAACCCGCCGAGGAGACCCCGCTGATCGCGGCCGCTGCCGTCCGCGCGCTGCACGCGGCCGGGATTCCCGTCGAGGCGCTGCACCTCCTGCCGGGCGACGGCCGGGTCGGCGCCGCCCTGGTCGAGGATCCGCGCGTGCAGGGCGTGATGTTCACCGGATCGACGGCGGTGGCCAAGGGCATCCAGCGGGCTCTGGCGGAGCGGCTGAACCGTTTCGGCGAGCCGGTGCCGTTCGTGGCCGAGACCGGCGGCCAGAACGCCCTCGTGGTCGATTCCTCCGCGCTCGCCGAGCAGGTGGTGGCCGATGTCATCGCCTCGGCCTTCGATTCCGCCGGGCAGCGCTGCTCGGCGCTCCGCATCCTGTGCCTGCAGGAGGAGATCGCCGACCGGACGCTGCACATGCTGAAGGGCGCCCTGCGGGAGCTGCGGGTGGGCGACCCGCGGCGCCTGCCCGTCGATGTCGGGCCGGTCATCACCGCCGAGGCCGCCGACCGGGTCGTCGGACACGTGACGCGGATGCGCGCGCGGGGCTTCCCGGTGGAGCAGTTTCCCCTGCCGCCCGAGGCCGGCGCCGGGACCTTCGTGCCGCCGACCCTGATCGAGATCGGGGCCGTCGCCGATGTCGAGCAGGAGGTGTTCGGTCCCGTGCTCCACGTGCTGCGCTACCGCCGCGACGGCCTCGACGCGCTCCTCGCGGCGATCGACGCGACCGGCTACGGGCTCACCTTCGGGCTGCACAGCCGCATCGACGAGACCATCGACCGCGTCCTCGACCGCGTGCGGGCCGGCAACCGCTACGTCAATCGCAACATCATCGGCGCGGTTGTCGGCGTGCAGCCCTTCGGCGGCTCCGGGCTGTCGGGGACGGGCCCGAAGGCCGGCGGCCCGCTGGCCCTCGGCCGCCTGCTGCGACGCGCACCCGCCGCCGCCCGCGACGGGCTGGCCGCCGACGATTCGGCACTGCGTCCCTACACGGCGTGGCTGCGCTCGCGGCACCGGCACGACCTCGCGGACAGGCTCGAATCCGTCCGCTATCCCAGCCGCGCCGCGATCGCGCTGGCCGGTCCCGTCGGTGAGCGCAACCTCTACGCGCTGCATCCCCGTGGGCGCGTCGCGGCCGTCGCGGCCACCGAGACGGCGCTCCTGCTCCAGATCGGCGCGATCCTCGGCACGGGCAACGCGTCCGTCGTCATCGGGCCGGACGGGCGCGATCCGGTCCTGGACGGTCTGCCGGAAGCGTGCGCGGCGCGGGTTGCCCGGGCGCCGGATCTCGGGCGCGCAGGCGCGATCGCCGGAATCCTGTTCGCGGGCGACGCCGACGACCTGCTGGCCCTGAACAGGGCCGTCGCGGCCCGCGACGGCGCGATCCTGCCGATCCAGGCCCGCTGCCCGGAGGCGCTGGCGGCCGGCGACCTCTACGATCCGGCCGGCCTCGTGGAGGAGGTCACCACCACGATCAACACCGCGGCGGCCGGCGGCAATGCCAGCCTGATGAGCGTCGGGTGAGCCCGGAACTGCCCGGTCAGGCCGACCGGCGCAGGTTCCAGAACAGCGGCAGCCCGGTCAGCATGCCTTCGAGGTCCCGCCGGTAGGCGGTCGGCTGGAAATACTGGCCGCAGGGCAGGTAGGCGCCGACCTCCAGCGCCCGCGCCTGGATCCGCGCCGCCAGCGCCTTCTGGGCGTCGAGGTCCGGCGCGTCGAACCATGCGCCGCGCAGCTCCTCCAGGGGCGCGTCGGTCAGCCAGCTCGGCACGCCGGCCCGGCCGTTCCCGCGGGCGGCCAGATGGTAGGCCGGCGAGAGGTGGTCGAGCCCGCCGGAGAAGATGCCGAACATCGACCAGCCACCCTGGTCCAGGGGCTTGGCGTTCAGGATCCGCTGGTTGACCGTCCCCCAGTCGGTGGCGACGACGTCGAGGTTCATCCCGATCTTGCGGCAGGCATCGGCCATCACCTCGCAGATCGCGTTGATCCGCGGCACGTCGGTCCCGGAGAGCAGCACGACGCGCTCGCCCTTGTAGCCCGCCGCCGCCAGCGCCCGCTTCGCGGCGGCGAGGTCGCGGGGGGCGGTCAGCGCCTCCATGCCGGCCGAGGACGCCATCGGCCCGCCGGCCGTGAAGATGCCGACGGGCCCGCGCCGGATCGCCGGGTCGCTGCCGGCGACGGCGTCCATCATCTCGGTCTGGTCGACGGCCGCGAGCAGCGCATGGCTGATCGCGGGATTGTCGAAGGGCGGCAGGGTGTGGTTGAGGCGGATCTGGCCGATCAGCCCGGCGGTCTCCACCAGATCCACCCGCACGGCGGGCTGGCGGTTCAGGTCCGGCACGAGATCGACGAGGGGCTGCTCCCACCAGTCGATCTCGCCCGAGCGCAGGGCGCCGGCCGCGGTCGCGCCGTCGGGGATCGTGCGCCACTCGACGCGGTCGAAATGCGCGATCCGCGGCCCCGCCGTGAAGCTCGGCGTGCCGTCGGGGCGCGGTCGATAGGCCTCGAACCGGCGGTAGACGTTGAGCGAGCCCGGAACACGCTCGTCGGCGGCGAAGCGGAACGGACCGCTGCCGACGATCTCCGGCACCGCCTGCGTCGCGGGCGTCGCGCTCAGGCGCTCCGGCATGATCACCGGGACGTAGGAGGTCGGCTTGGCCAGGGCGTCGGGCAGGAGCGGGAAGGGCCGCTTCAGGCGGAACTGCACCACCGTGTCGGAGGGCGCCGAGAGTTCGTCCACCGTCGCGAACAGGGCCCCGCCGTAGGCATCGCGCTGCGCCCAGCGCTTCAGGCTCGCCACCACGTCGCGGCCGAGGACGGGCGTCCCGTCGTGGAAGCGCAGGCCGTCCCGCAGGGTCAGGCGCCACGTGAGGCCGTCGGACGCGACCTCGTGGGCCGCCACCATCTGCGGCTGAGCGCGGTAGGCGGTGTCGAGGCTGTAGAGCGTGTCGAACACCATCAGCGCGTGGGTGCGCGTGACGTAATTGGTGGTGATGATCGGGTCGAGGAGCGCGAGGTCCGCGTAGGGGACGAACCGCAGGGTCGTCGCGGAGGCCGCCCGGACCAGGGCCGGCCGGGCGAGAGCCCCGGCCATCAGGGCTCCGGCGCCGGTCAGCAGGGTGCGTCGCTTCATGAATCGATCCCGGTCACGGCGGCGTCCGATCTGGCCGCAAGCCGGGTTCGCGTGCAAGTGGTGCGCCACTGCCGCGCTTAGATCGGGATCTCAGAACCCGCCCGGGCCGGTAGCCGGACGGGTCGCCCGTGATCGCGCTGCGCGGGCCCTCAGGCGGCGCGCGACCAGCGGATGTCGCCGAGGCTCTCGCGGAAGGCGAAGCGGGCGAGATGGTCGGCCACGACGTTCTCCAGCCGGGTGAGGTTGACCGGGTCGGAGCTGTCGATGCGCATCACCAGCGCGTCGGGCTCGGCATCGAAGGTGCAGACGCGGTCCTCGCCGAAGGGCACGGTGCCGTGAACGGGGGTCGCCTCGACCTTGAACTTGTGGCTCCAGTGCCGGCAGAGCTGCTGCAGGTAGCGGCTCGCCTCGGTGGTCTGCACGCGGGCCTGGGAGGTGGGCATTCCGTCGGTCTCCAGATGGATGTGAAAACAGCCTGTCGGTGACGGTTCGTCGTTCGATCTCGCACGTGCGAGATAGGGAGGCCTCAGAGCAATTGCCATGCCTGGCGCCGACGGATCCGTCTCCGCCGTCTGTGTTGAGCGTGTGTCCGAAGCGTTAGCAGCGGCTTAACGCGACGGGCCGCCCCGGCGGTTCGCGGCGCGGCGTGGCTGTCCTGCACCCGTCTCCGCGCCGAATTATGGCGCGATGCACAAATTCGCTCAGGCCGGCGGCGGGCCGCGATCGGTCGGGACGAGCACCTTGCCGGGGTTGAGCAGGTCGTCCGGATCGAGCGCGGCCTTCAGGCGCCGCATGAGGTCGAGCCCGACCGGGTCGCCGTAGCGCACGAGTTCCTCGCGCTTGATGAGGCCGACGCCGTGCTCGGCCGCGATGGAGCCGCCCAGGGCGTGCACGAGGTCGTGAACGATCCGGTTGAACTGGCCCCAGGCGGACAGGAACGCCGCGGGCTCCATGCCGGGCGGCTGTGACAGGTTGAAATGGATGTTGCCATCGCCGAAATGGCCGAAGCCGCAGGGCCTCAGGCCCGGCATCTCGGCGAGGCAGGCCGCCCCCGCCCGCTCCAGGAACTCGGGCAGGCGGGAGAGCGGCACCGACACGTCGTGCTTGATCGAGGCGCCCTCGCGGGTTTGCGCTTCGGGAACGCCCTCGCGCAGGCGCCAGAGCGCGGCGTTCTGGGCCCCGCTGGTCGCGATGGTGGCGTCGGCGATCAGCCCGTCCTCCAGGGCCTGCCCGAGGGCCGATTCCAGTTCGGCCCCCGTGTCGGCGTCCGGTCGCGCGGACGCGACCTCGATCAGCGCGTAGGCGCCGTGCGCGCCGTCCAGCGGCCGCACCGTCCCCGGGACGTGGCGCAGCACGATCTCCAGGGCGAAGGGCGGCAGGTACTCGAACGCCGTGAGGTCGCGGTCCATCCGCGTCCGCAGGAAGACGAACAGGTCCAGAGCCGCCTTCGCCGAGTCGAAGCCGACGAAGGCGACGCTCGTCGAGCGCGGCCGCGGGAACAGCTTCAGCACCGCCGCCGTGACGATGCCAAGCGTGCCCTCCGAGCCGATGAAGAGCTGCTTCAGGTCGTAGCCGGCATTGTCCTTGCGCAGGGCCCTGAGCCCGTTCCAGACGCGCCCGTCGGCGAGCACGACCTCGAGCCCGAGGACGAGATCGCGGGCGTTGCCGTAGGCGAGGACCGCGATCCCGCCGGCATTGGTGCTGACGCCGCCGCCGATCCGGGCGGAGCCGCGCGACGCGTAGGAGAGGGGGAACAGCATGCCGGCGGCCTCGGCCGCCTCATGCACCTCCTGCAGGATCATCCCGGCCTCGACCGTGATGGTGGCGTCCACCGGGTCGACCGCGCGCAGGCGGTTCATGCGTTCCAGGGACAGGACGACGCCGCCTTGCGGCACGCCGGCGCCGGTGAGGCCAGTATTGCCGCCGAGCGGCACGACGGCGATCCCGGCCTGCGTGCAGGCGCGGACCGCGAAGGCGACCTCCTCGGTGCTACCCGGCCGAAGCACGGCCAGGGCCGACCCCGTGAACAGGCGGCGGCTCTCCGTCAGGTAGGGCGCGAGGGCGTCGGGATCCGTCAGCACGTGCCGCGCGCCGAGCCCGTCCCGGAGCGCGGTCAGCAGGGTGTCGAGGGCGGCTGTCGGCGTCATCGTGCGGATTCTGTAGGCCGGAGCAGGCCGGACGCAAGCGCCGGTATGGCGCGCGCCGATGCGGACCTTACAACGATGATGTAGGGCCCGGGCGTCGTCGCGCCGGTCCACCCGGACGATCCACCGCAGAGGCAGAGATGCTCTCCGTCATCCAGAACCCGCCCCGCATCGCGCTCCCCATCGTCGGCAGCAGCGACTTCTATCCCGTCCGCCGCGTCTACTGCGTCGGGCGCAACTACGCCGCCCATGCCCGCGAGATGGGCGCGGACCCGGACCGCGAGCCGCCGTTCTTCTTCATGAAGCCCGCCGACGCCCTGCAGATCGTCGGGCCGGAGCCGACGGCCCACGCCTACCCGCCGAAGACCGCCAACTACCATTTCGAGGTGGAGATGGTCGCGGCCCTCGCGAGCGGCGGCAGCGACATCCCGGCCGAGACCGCCCTGGAGCACGTCTACGGCTACGCCATCGGCCTCGACATGACCCGGCGCGACGTCCAGGACGAGGCCAAGAAGATGTCGCGGCCCTGGGACACCGCCAAGGCGGCCGACGGGTCGGGGCCGATCGGCGCGCTCCACCCGGTCTCCGCCATCGGCCACCCGGCCAAGGGCGCCATCACCCTGTCGGTCGACGGCGAGATCCGCCAGAAGGGCGACCTCGGCGACATGATCTGGTCCGTCGCCGAGCAGATCGCCTACCTGTCGGGCTACTTCGCCCTGCAGCCCGGCGACCTGATCTTCACCGGCACGCCCTCCGGCGTCGGCCCGGTCCAGCGCGGCCAGCGCATGGTCGCGGCGATCGACGGTCTCGGCGCCATCACCCTCGACGTCGTCTGAGCCGCGCGGCCGCATGCTCCTCGATCGGCCGCTGCTGCGGCGCTTGTTCCACCTCGGGGCGCTCGCGTCCCGGGGCATGACCCTCGGCGTGCGCGGCGTCGCCCTCGACGGGGCCGGGCGCGTCGCCCTGGTGCGCCACACCTACGTGAGTGGCTGGCACCTCCCCGGCGGCGGCGTCGAGCGCGGCGAGACCGCGCGCGACGCGATCGTGCGGGAGTTCCGCGAGGAGGCGGAAATCGTCGCCGAGGGAGAGCCGCGCCTGCACGGCCTCTATCGGAACGTGGTCGCCGCGCCCCGCGACCACGTCGCCCTGTTCGTCCTGCCGGCCTTCACGGTCCTGCGCCCGAAGGCGCCGGACCGGGAGGTCGCCGAGTGCGCCTTCTTCCCGATGGACGCGCTCCCCGAGGGGACCACGCGCGGGACCCGCGCCCGGCTCCGGGAGATCCGCGACGGCCTCCCGCCGGAGCCGAACTGGTAAATCGTGACGGTTCGCGAAAAGGGCGCTTGCGTCGCCCGGCGGAATGGTGTTTAGAGAGCCGCGCCGGGGGCCGCCGGCACGAAAGTCCGGGCGGCGCGGCACAGTGAGCGGGTGTAGCTCAGGGGTAGAGCACAACCTTGCCAAGGTTGGGGTCGAGGGTTCGAATCCCTTCGCCCGCTCCAGTTTTCCCAACCATACGATCGACTTACAAGGCCGCAGCTCTGCGGCCTTTGTCGTTTCTGGACCTCGGCGAACCGCCGGTCGCGGAAAGGCGAACGGCGTCCGGGTGGACCGAGGCGCGGGATCGCGCCCGGTCAGCCCAGCTCAGGCGTCGTGTTCCCTCGCGAAGGCCCGCAGCGAGACCCGGGCGACCTCCCGCAGCGCCTCCCGGTCGGCGCCCGAGGAGGCCAGCACGCCCATGCCGGAGGCGACGGTGGACAGGAATCGCGCCAGCGCGACCGGGTCGGAATCCGCCGGCAGGTCACCGTCCTGTTGGGCCTGGATGAAGCGCTCGCGGAGCTCCATCTCGCCCTGCGCCCGCCGGGACGCCAGCTCGAACGGGATGTTCTCCGAGCCCGCGCCGCAGGCGAGACCGCCCTGAACGAGGAGGCAGCCGGGCGGGTTCGCCGGATCCGTGTGGCTCTCGGCGATGCTGCTCAGGAAGCGCTCGGCCACGTCGCGCGCGGTCTCGCCCGCCAGGACGAAGCGCATGTGCTCGGAGCGCCGCTGCGCGTACCGGTCGAGGGCGGCCTTGAGCAGCCCCTCCTTGCTGCCGAAGGCCGCGTAGAGACTCGGCGGCTTGATGCCCATCGCCTTCGTGAGCATCGCGAGGCTCGCGCCGTCGTAGCCGTGGCGCCAGAACACCTCCATCGCCTCGTCGAGGGCCTTGTCCGTGTCGAAGGACCGGGGGCGCCCCATCACCATTGCCTGCGGACTCCAACTTTTATATCGAGTGGTAGATAAGTCACTTGACGCCCCGCGTCCATGCCGACATGTGTAGCGACCTATACAGATGTTGGAGTCGCTCGTGGAACCTCAGCGTCATCCCTCGCGCAATCCTCTCCGTGCCCGGCGCCTCGCGGCCGGAAGCCTCGCGGTCGCCCTTCTCGCAGGCGTCTCCTACACCTTCATACCCGGCGCCCTGGTCCGGGGAACCGTGGCCGTCGCCGCGACGCCGCCGACCGAGGTGGCGATGCCGGCCTCGGTCGCGACCGTCGAGCCGCGCGACGTCATCCTCTGGGACGAGTTCTCGGGTCGTCTGGAAGCCGTCGACCGCATCGACGTCCGTGCCCGGGTGGGCGGCGCGATCCTGGCCACGCATTTCGCGGAAGGCGAGGTGGTCAAGGCCGGCGACCTGCTGGTGACCATCGATCCCGCGCCCTACGCGGCCGAGGTCCAGCGGCTGGAAGCCCAGGTCGCGGGCGCCGAGGCGCGGGTCGGCATGACGGCGAGCGACCTCGAGCGCGGGCAGAAGCTGTCGGACCAGCGCATCGTCACGGCGCGCGACCTCGACGTCCGCGCCAATGCGTTCAAGGAGGCCAAGGCGAGCCTCTACGCGGCGAAGGCGGCCCTGGAGGCGGCGCGCCTGAACCTCGGCTACACGCAGGTCCGGGCGGCCGTCGGCGGCCGCGTCGGCCGCCGCGAGATCACGCCGGGCAACCTCGTGGCCACGGGCGCCGGGGCCGCCGTACTGACCACGCTCGTCTCGGTCGATCCGGTCTACGCCAGCTTCGATGCCGACGAGGGCGTGGTCCTGAAGGCGCTGGCCTCGGTCGCCGAGCCGGGCGGCCGGCGCGGCAAGCTCGACCGCATCCCCGTGGAGATGGCGACCGCCGACGGCGCCCGCGCGGCCGGGCATCTCCAGTTCATCGACAACAAGGTCGACGCGCGCAGCGGCACGGTCCGGGTGCGCGCGACCTTCTCCAACGGCGACGGCCGCCTGATCCCGGGCCAGTTCGCCCGGATGCGCCTCGGTCAGGCCGCGCCGGAACGCCTCGTCCTCGTCGACGAGCGGGCCGTCGGCACCGATCAGGACAAGAAGTTCGTGCTCCTCGTGGGGTCGGACAACCGGGCCGAGTTCCGCGCCGTCACCCTCGGCCGGGCCGTCGACGGCCTCCGCGTGGTCACCTCCGGCCTGACGGGCGGCGAGCGCATCGTGGTCAACGGCCTGCAGCGCGTCCGTCCCGGCACGCTCCTGCGCCCCGAACCCGTGGCGATGGGTGCGCGCCCGCAGGATGCCGCGTCCGGAGCGCGCAGACTCGCCCAGCGCTGACGGCCGGCGCCCGGGCGCCGCTCCCCTTCCCCCGACCCAGATCCCCGACGCGATGGTGACGGCGGCCGCGCGCGGCCGCCCGGACGCCCCTGCCTCACGCCCTCGGAGGGCGGCATGAATCTCTCCAAGTTCTTCATCGACCGCCCGATCTTCGCGGGCGTGCTCTCGATGCTCATCTTCATCGGCGGCCTGCTGTCGCTCTTCGCGATGCCGATCTCCGAGTACCCGGACGTGGTGCCCCCCTCCGTCGTCGTCCGCGCGACCTTCCCGGGCGCCAACCCCAAGGTCATCGTCGAGACCGTGGCGACGCCGATCGAGGAGCAGATCAACGGCGTCGAGGGCATGCTCTACATGTCGAGCCAGGCCACGACGGACGGCATCATGACGCTGACCGTCACCTTCCGGCTGGGCACCGACCCTGACAAGGCGCAGCAGCTCGTCCAGAATCGGGTCTCGCAGGCCGAGCCGCGGCTGCCGGCGGTGGTGCGCCAGCTCGGCATCGTCACGGTGAAGAGCTCCCCCGACCTCACCATGGTCGTGCATCTCGTCTCGCCCAACGGGCGCTACGACATGACCTACCTGCGCAACTACGCGGTGCTGAACATCAAGGACCGCCTGGCGCGACTCGACGGCGTCGGCCAGGTCCAGCTCTTCGGTTCCGGCGACTACGCGATGCGGATCTGGCTCGACCCGCAGAAGGTGGCCGAGCATGGCCTGTCCGCGGGCGACGTCGTGCGGGAGATCCAGGCCCAGAACGTCGAGGCCGCGGCCGGCGTGATCGGTGCGTCGCCGGCCGTTCCGGGCCTCGACCTGCAGCTCTCGCTCAACGCCGAGGGGCGCCTGAGCAGCGAGGAGCAGTTCGGCGACATCGTGGTCAAGACCGGCGCCGACGGCGCGATCACGCGCCTGCGCGACGTCGCGCGCATCGAGCTCGGCGCTTCCGACTACGCCCTGCGCTCGCTCCTCGACAACAAGTCGGCGGTGGCGATCCCGATCTCGCAGTCGCCGGGCTCGAACGCGATCCAGATCTCCGACGAGGTCCGCCGCACCATGGCGGAGATCAAGCGGACCATGCCGGAGGGCGTCGACTACCAGATCGTCTACGACCCGACGCAGTTCGTGCGCGCCTCCATCGAGGCCGTGATCCACACGCTGCTGGAGGCCATCGCCCTCGTCGTGCTCGTGGTGATCCTGTTCCTGCAGACGTGGCGGGCCTCGATCATCCCGCTGCTCGCCGTGCCGGTCTCCATCGTCGGCACTTTCGCGGTGATGCACGTCTTCGGATTCTCGATCAACGCGCTGAGCCTGTTCGGCCTCGTGCTGGCCATCGGCATCGTCGTCGACGACGCGATCGTGGTCGTCGAGAACGTCGAGCGCAACATCGAGAGCGGCCTGTCCCCGCGGGACGCCAGCTACCAGGCCATGCGCGAGGTCTCGGGCCCGATCATCGCCATCGCCCTCGTGCTGGTCGCGGTCTTCGTGCCCCTGGCCTTCATCAGCGGCCTGACGGGCCAGTTCTACAAGCAGTTCGCCCTCACCATCGCGATCTCGACGGTGATCTCGGCGATCAACTCGCTGACCCTCTCGCCGGCCCTCTCGGCGCTGCTGCTGAAGGATCACCACGCGCCGAAGGATCGTCTCACCCGCATCCTCGACCGGCTGCTCGGCTGGTTCTTCCGCCGCTTCAACCGCGCCTTCGGGCGGGCCTCGAACGGCTATGGCCGCGGCGTCGGCTTCGCGGTGTCGCGCAAGGCCGCGATGATGACCCTCTACGTCCTGCTCGTCGGGCTGACCGTCGGCCTGTTCCGCCAGATCCCGGGCGGCTTCGTGCCGGGCCAGGACAAGCAGTACCTCGTGGGCTTCGCGCAGCTGCCCGACGGCGCGACCCTCGACCGGACGGAGGAGGTCATCCGCCGCATGAGCGAGATCGCCCTCAGGGAGCCCGGCGTCGAGAGCGCCGTCGCCTTCCCGGGCCTCTCGATCAACGGCTTCACCAACAGCTCCAACTCGGGGATCGTGTTCTCGACGCTCAAGCCGTTCGACGAGCGGAGGGATCCGTCCCTCAACGGGGCGGCGATCGCGCAGTCGCTGAACAGGAAGTACGCCGCGATCCCGGAGGCCTTCATCGCGATGTTCCCGCCGCCGCCGGTGAACGGACTGGGGACGATCGGCGGCTTCAAGCTGCAGATCGAGGATCGCGCCGGCCTCGGCTACGAGGCGCTGAACGACGCCACGAAGGCGTTCATGGCGAAGGCCGCCCAGGCGCCGGAACTCGTCGGGCTGTTCTCGAGCTTCCAGATGAACGTGCCGCAGCTCTTCGCGGACATCGACCGGACGAAGGCCCGTCAGCTCAACATCCCGGTGACGGACGTCTTCGACACGCTGCAGATCTATCTCGGCTCGCTCTACGTCAACGACTTCAACAAGTTCGGCCGCACCTACTCGGTGCGCGTCCAGGCCGACGCCCCGTTCCGGGCGCGGTCGGACGATGTCGGTCTGCTGAAGGTCCGGGCCGGTTCCGGCGAGATGGTCCCACTCTCCGCTCTGCTGCGCGTCCGCCAGACCGCCGGACCGGAGCGGGCCATGCGCTACAACGGCTTCCTGTCGGCCGACATCAACGCCGGCGCGGCGCCCGGCTACTCGTCGGGGCAGGCCCAGGCGGCGGCGGCGCGGATCGCGGCGGAGACGCTGCCGCGGGGCTTCGCCTTCGAGTGGACGGACCTGACGTACCAAGAGTTCATCGCGGGCAATTCCGGGATCTGGGTCTTTCCCCTCGCGCTGCTCCTGGTCTTCCTCGTGCTCGCCGCGCAGTACGAGAGCCTCGCCCTGCCGCTGGCGATCCTGCTGATCGTGCCGATGGGGCTGCTCGCCGCGATGTTCGGCGTGTGGCTGTCGGCCGGCGACAACAACGTCTTCACGCAGATCGGCCTGATCGTGCTCGTCGGGCTCTCGGCCAAGAACGCCATCCTGATCGTCGAATTCGCCCGTGAGCTCGAATTCGCCGGTCGGACCCCGCTCCAGGCGGCGATCGAGGCGAGCCGCCTCAGGCTGCGGCCGATCCTGATGACGTCGATGGCCTTCATCATGGGCGTGCTGCCGCTGGTGACAGCGACCGGCGCCGGATCGGAGATGCGCCGCGCGATGGGCGTCGCGGTGTTCTCGGGCATGATCGGCGTGACCGCCTTCGGCCTGTTCCTGACCCCGGTCTTCTACGTGCTGCTGCGTCGCCTGAGCGGCAACAGGCCCCTGAAGCATCACGGCGCCGCAGCGCCGGTCCCGGCGCCAGTAGCTGTGCCGGGCTCCGCCCCGGCCGATCACGGGATCCCGTCAGCCGCGCCGCTGCCACAGGCCTGACAGGGCGCGCCACGCCGGCGCCAGCACGACGTTCGTCAGCGGGATCAGCGCCCCGCCGACGACCAGCCCGATGAGGCCCGACACGGTCGCGGTGACGAGCCACTCGACGAGGCCCGCGGCGAACGGCACGCGCGCCGCCGCGGCCTCCGCCATCGCGTGGGCGGCGTGCGCCGGGGCCGAGAACCCGTAGGTCTCCAGACCGTGCATCAGGATCCCGCCGCCGACCCAGATCATCGCCGCCGTCCCGATGACGGCCAGGATCTTGAGCAGGATCGGCATGCCCTTGACGACGCCGCGGCCGAGCCCGCGGATCAGGCTTCCGAGCGGCGGGCCCGCGGTGCTGCGGGCGAGGGCCAGACCGGCATCGTCGGCCTTCACGATCAGCGCGACCACGCCGTAGACGCCCGCGGTGATGCCGACCGCGACGATGGCCAGCACCGCCGCCCGCATCCAGAAGCTGCCCTCCGGCAGCGCCGCCAGCGTGATGGCCATGATCTCGGCCGACAGGATGAAGTCCGTCTTGATGGCGCTCGCCACGCGCCGGTCTTCCCGGGCCTGATCGCCGCCGGCTCCACCCTCCTGGTCCGCCTCGTCGCCGTGGCCGTGATGGGCGAACACGGCTTCGTAGACCTTCTCGGCGCCCTCGAAGCACAGGTACGCGCCGCCCAGCATGAGGAGTGGCGTGATCGCCCAGGGGGCGAAGGCGCTCAGCGCCAGGGCACCCGGCAGCAGGAAAAGGATCTTGTTGCGCAGCGATCCGAGGGCGATCCTGCCGACGATCGGCAATTCGCGCTCCGCGGCGAAGCCGACGACGTAGCGCGGCGTCACGGCCGCGTCGTCGATGACGACGCCGGCGGCCTTGGTGCCGGCGCGCGCCGCCTGGCCGGCCACGTCGTCGAGCGAGGCCGCCGCGGCCCTCACCATGAAGGCGACATCGTCCAACAGGGCGATCAATCCGACGCTCACCCGTCCCCCCTCGTCCCTGACCGGTCCGCCAGACAGACGATCCGCGGCAGGATTTGATCCCTGACCGGCGAAAAATCGGCGGACCCGGCCGTCGCCCGGGACTGGCTGCCCCCGCTCGCTCGCGCCTAGCGCAGCGCCAGGGCGTCGAGCCATCCGTGCGCGGCGGCGTAGCGGATGATCTCCGCGCGCGTGCGCAGGCCCAGCTTCTCGGCGGCCCGCGCCTTGTAGGTCTCGATGGACTTCACGCTGAGATCGAAGCGCCGCGCGATCTCCTTGTTGCTGAAGCCCTGCGCGATCAGCCGGAGCACGTCGGTCTCGCGCGGGCTCAGCGCCTCGGCCGACGGCTCGGACTCCGCGCCCTGCGTCGGGGCCCCCGGATGCGCCATGGCGTGGCTCGCCACCGAGGGGTCGAGGTAGATCCCGCCCGCCGCGACGGCGCGGACCGCGCGGAGCAGGTCCTCCGCGGCCGAGCGCTTGAGGAGGTAGCCCCGGGCGCCCGCCTTGAGCAGCGGCTGAACGTAGGCCGCGTCCTCGTGAACCGTCAGCACCAGCACCCGCGTCCGCGGGCACGACCCGGCGACGCGCTCGGTCAGCTCCAGGCCGTTGAGGCCCGGCATCGAGACGTCGACGACGGCGACGTCCGGGTCGGCGGCGTGGATCATCGGCAGCGCCTCGCTGCCGCTGGTGGCCTCGCCGACCAGCTCGATCTCCGGGTCGGCGTTCAGGAGCGTCCGGATCCCCGCGAGGACGATGGGATGGTCGTCGGCCAGGGCGACGCGGATGCGGTCCGTCATGCGCTTCTCCTCAGGTCTCGGGATGTTCCGGAATCGGGATGGTGACGAACAGCGTCGTACCGATGCCCGGGGACGATTCCAGCGTGAGAGTCCCGCTCAGGAGCGACAGCCGCTCGCGGATGCCCGACAGGCCGAGCCGCAGCTTGGCCGGCGCCTCGCCGCCGGCGCGCTCACGCTGCTCGTCGGCGTTGAAGCCGGCGCCGTCGTCCTCGATGACGACCCGCATCTCGCCCGCGCGCTTCTCCACCGAGACGCTGACGCTCGCGGCCCGGGCGTGCTTGAGAACGTTGGTCAGGGCCTCCTGCACGATCCGGTAGACGGCCGTCTCGATCGCGGCCGGCAGCCGGGTCGCCTCGCTCAGGAACTCCAGGTCGGCGCGGATCCCGTGCCGCTGGCTCCAGTCGCGCAGCAGGGTGGCCAGGGCCTCGCGCAGCCCGAGATCGTCGAGGGCGGTCGGCCGGAGGTCGACGGCGGCCCGGTGGATGTCGCGGCCGATCTCCCCGGCGAGCGATTGCAGCCACTCCACCTGCCGGCCGGCCTCGGCCGTCGCGCCGCGTGCCAGGAGCCGCTCCATGCTCTTGAGGCCCAGCGACAGACCCGTCACCGTCTGGCCGACCTGGTCGTGGAGTTCGCGGGCGATCCGGCGCTGCTCGTTCTCCTGAGCCTCGCCGAGGCGGCGCAGCAGCGCGAAGCGCTCGGCCTCCGCGCGCTTGCGCGGCTCGATGTCCGACACCACGCCGTAGATCAGTCCGGCCGGGGTATGCTCGTGGAGCTGCGGCACGCGGCCGGCGACCCGGACCCAGCGCGGCTCCCGACCCTCCTGGATCACGCGGAACTCGACGTCGAGCGGCGTGCCCTCGGCGAGGCTCCGGCGCAGGGCCTCGCTCAGGCGCCCGCGATCCTCGGGATCGACCGCCTGCAGGACCGTGTCGGCGTCCACGGCGCTGTCGCGCCCTTCGGCGGCGGCCGTCCAACCGAGGAGATCGGCCGCGCGGGGCGAGCCGGTGACCCGGTGCGCGACGGTGTCCCAGCGCAGCGTGCCGAGTTCCGCGGCCTCGGCGGCGACGGCGCCCTGTTCCTCGCTGGAGCGGAGCGCGAGGGAGAACCGGGCCTGCTCGCCCGCCCGGCGCTGCGCCATGTCGCGGCCGACGAGACCGACCAGCGCCAGGGCGAGCCCGATGCTGACGAAGCTGCCGCCACCCAGGACGGCGTAGGACCGCGAGACCGGCGCGTTGAGCGTCGCGACCGGCATCCCGAAATGCACCGACCAGCCGCCCGTATGCTGCAGGGTCCGGTAGACCACCTCGACATCGGCGCCTTCCAGCGTCGGTCCGGTGTAGAAGCCGTTCGGGGCGTTCCGGATCGCCGCCTGGAGCGCCGGGTTCGCCGGGTGGCCGAGCTCCTCCACCTCGGCCCGGGTC
This sequence comes from Methylobacterium sp. 13MFTsu3.1M2, assembly GCF_900112625.1. NCBI lineage: Bacteria > Pseudomonadati > Pseudomonadota > Alphaproteobacteria > Hyphomicrobiales > Methylobacteriaceae > Methylobacterium > Methylobacterium sp. 13MFTsu3.1M2. The sequence goes on along the minus strand of NZ_FOMM01000014.1, from coordinate 23,153 downwards.
CGGGCGATCGTGTTGCCCTCCGCGTCCACGATGGTGCCGACCCAGCCCTCGGGGGCGCCGGCGTCGCGCAGGATCGAGCTCACCGCGTTCGTGGCGAGCCGGATCGAGAGGACGTAGCGCAGCGTGCCGTCCCGGATGACCGGCACGCGCAGCGCGACGAGGCGCTTGCCCGAGATCGAGCCGGCCGGGCCGATGCCGCCGATCACCGGCTGCCGCGTGCGCACCACCGCGTCGAAGCTCGTCCGGTCCGAGGTCGGTCCGAGTTCCTCCTCGAGGGACCGGAGAAGATTCACGATCTGGGCGCCGTCCGGTCGCGCGAGTTCCACCGTCTCCCAGAGCGGGTGCGCCTGCCGGAGGCGCACGGCCTCGGCGTAGAAGGCCGCGAGGTCGGGCCTGTCGAGGGTCGCGGAGGCGGCCTCGGCCTCGAGGACGGCGATCTGGGCGGCGATGTCCGAGGCGACGCGCTCGGCCACCCGGGTCGCGCTGGCGACGGCGGCGCTCCGGGCGAGGTCGCGCTGCTGCTGCGCCATCAGCGTCGCGACCCAGCCGCTGAGCAGCAGGACCGGGATCGCGGCCGCGAGGGCGAGGGCGACGAAGGTGCGGCGGCTGCCGCGGCTCAGCTGGAGCTCGGGCCTCCGGATCCCGGTGTCGCGGGCGCGAACATTCATGCGGCCGTGCGCGGACACGCTGCGCGTCGGTCCGGACCCGGCGCCCATCGCTCGGACGGCCCGACGCCCCTGTCTCGCCGTCCCGCGCGCACCCTCGCCCGCCTCCCGTATCCCCGCATCGGCCCGTAAGCTCACAGCTCTCCTACGGGAAAGTCGGGCCGCCGTCAGGCCGGAGAGGCGGGGTCGGACGCGGCACCGGCGTCGGAAAGGGCCGATCCGGGCAGCATCCGGGCGGGGTGCGGCATCCGCGTCGCGACCGCCCATGAGGAGCCGTCGTAGCCCTCGTACCAGGCCCGACGCTCGCGCGACTCGCCGGGATAGGGGCAGGCGTCGCGGGGCCGACCGACGGCGCGCGCGCGGGCGCCCTGTTTGACGATGTCCATGAGCATGGGCGCTGATCTCTCCGGCCGCTCGGGAGCCTGTCCCGCCGGGTCAGAAGCGCCGAGTTCGAACGGCCAAGCAAGCTGTTTCGAGCCGGGATACCGCTCACACCGACGCCTGTCGGGAATATCCCGACAGGCCGTGCGTGCGATGATCGATTGACCATTGCACGAAAGCGGCACCGGGTCTTTCGGAGATCGCCCCGATCCGTCCGAATGATGCGCGGAGAGACACGAGATCCTCGCGTCGTCGGACGCGAGGATCACGCGTGCCCCGCCGGCGTGGGCGTGGCGTGGGACGCCGACCGGGAGGCCGTGACGGCCCGGCCTCCCGGTCCGGATGCGCCGCCTAGTAGGCGCAGCCGTAGCCGATCGGCGCGTAGCCGTACCCGTAGGGCCGCCCGTAGGCCGCGCCGTAGAGATTGGGCCGTGCAGCGGCCGCGAGGCCCAGGCCGGCGCCGGTCGCGAAGCCGACCCCGCGATAGCCGCCCCAGCCACCCGAGCGATACGCGTGGGGCCGGAAGCCGTAGCCGGCGGGGCGGAAGTGGACGCCGCGATATCCGCGGTAGCCCCGGTGCCGCCGGTAGTGCCGGTGCAGACGGTGATGGCGGTACCGATGGAGGCCGTGGCGCCGCCCCCTCCAGACGCCGTGACCCAGATGGTGGGGCCCATGATGGAAGCCGCGGCCGTGGGGCCGCGCCTCGCTCGACGGGGCGAACAGGACGAGGCTCGACAGCGCCGTGAGGGCGATCGCGAGACGTTTCATGGGCTGAGCTCCAGAGACGGTGAAGGACGTCCGCACGGATCGGACCCGATGCCGGATCCGACCGCGCGGCGCGGTCTGTCGGGACGGCGATGCCGGCCGCCATCGCGGGCCACCGCGCATTCCCCGGGACGCGCGGACGGCGGGAGACCGCCGGTCGCTGTCCCGCAGGCTCATCTGTGTTGCCTGGCGCCGATCCGCAGTCGGAGAGATCGGCAATCGTGTCAGGGTCGGCCCGACATGCCCGGGCGACCGGCCTGGATTAGCTTGGCCGTGGACATTCGCGCGCGCTGCACAGGGGGACGGCATGCGGAAGGCGTTGGGACGGCCGGTGCAGAGGGCGCGATCCTGGTACCGGCGCTACGGGCGCCTCGGCGCGCCGCGGACGCCGCGACCAGTCAAGCAGGGCCCGCAGGCCGCCTCCGGACGCTCGCTGGAGGACTGGGCGCGGTTCGGCGGCGGTCTGCTCGGCCCGGAATCCGCCGATGCCCCGCGTCCTGAGATCCGCGCCGATCGAGGGGCCGCCCTCGGCATCCCGATCAGTCCGCCGGGCTGAAGACGTCGTCGCCCACGAAGATCATCTCGCGGTCGATCTCGGGGGGATCCTTCTGCGAGCCGTAGGCGAAGAACAGGCGCCGGGTCCGGCCATCCGCCGCGGTCAGCGTGAGCGTGTGGCGATCGAGGGCGTAGCGCCCGCCCTCCGGCGCGCGCCGACGGGCGATCGCCGTGCCGACGCCGGTGCTCGCCCCCGAATTCGTCGCGCCGACCGAGCCGCCGCGACCGTAACTCCCGTCCGCGTGGAAGTCGTAGCGGCTCTCGACGGCGATCGCGACGTCGCCGCCCAGGGCGGTGTTGCCGCCGCCCGACAGCCGCCGGTACGCCCGCGCCACCCGCTCATTGGCGACGGCCGGGAAGGCCCGGAAGAAGCTGCCGTCGCCGAGGGCGTAATCGTTCGCGCGGCCGCGCGCGTCCGTCAGGACGAAGCCGGCGCCCTTGGCGCTCCACCGCCCAAATCGCTTGGGCCGTGCGGCCCGCTCGGCGGCGAGGTCCACGTCTTCGAGCGCGGTGTCGGCGATCTCGTAGTAGGTTCCGTCGCGCAGGAAGATCAGCGGCTCGAAATCGATCGTCATGAGACCGCCGACGCCGAATCCGGTGGTCGAACGGAAGTACACGCCCTCGACCTGATCCCAATTGGCGGCGTGGCGCGGGGGACCGGCCGCGTCCGGGGCGGAGGGAGCCGGGGAGGGAGCCGGCCGCGCGTCCGGCACGGGCGGGCTCTCCGCGACCGGCGGCGGCTTCGGGGCCGCGCGTCCGGCCCGGCCCTTCGGCACCAGCCCGTCCTCGGTCAGCGCCAGATTCCGCAGCGTGGCGACCGGGATGAACTCGTTGGACAGGCCCGCCAGGAAACGCGGCAGCACGCCGAGCCGCTTGGCCGCCTGCCAGCCGGCATGGTGGAGAACGGCGCGCAGCTTGACCTGCTCGGCGAAGGCCGCCCGCGTGGCCGGCTGGGACAGGGGCGGCCGTTCCGCCATCGGCGCCACGAACCGGGTCCGGATCGCCCGCAGCGCCGCCGCGCTCGGCTCGACCGTCGCGTCGTTGGCGACCATCCATTGCAGGGCGATGAAGGCGGTGAGCACGTCGCCCGCATCGTCCGGCCGCAGCGGCGTCCCGTCGAGGAAGCCGCGGAAGATGGTGTCGTAATCGTGCTGGGCCAGCTCTCGCGCCGTCTCGGCCGCGGCGATCGGGTTCGTGGCGCGCTGGTCGCGCACCGCCCGCGCGACCGTGGCGGCCCGCAGGTCGGGCGTCGAGGCGTAGGGGAGGGCCGGTCCCTCCACCTCGGTCGCCTGCGCCCGTGCCGGGGTCGCCGTTACCGGGATCGCCAGGCTCCACAGCGGGACGGCTGTCACGCCGAGGCCGAGCAGCGCGGCCGCGCGCCGGAAGGTGAACCGCATCATCGCCGCAACCACGCTCGAAGGATCATCAGCAGGCCCTGCACGACGGTGAGCAGCAGTGTCAGGGCCATGAAGGGCAGGAACGGGATCAGCAGCCAGCCCGTCATCGTCAGCGTGTAGAGCAGGCCGCCGATATCGTGTCCGGCCACCGGGCAGGGGTGCGTCCCCGCCTCGTTGACGGTGCAGCCGGTCAGGTTCGTCAGCGCGAGGCCGAGCGCGAAGGGTACGACCGGCAGCCACGTGATGAGCAGCAGGATGAGGATCACGCGCAGGCGTCGCCGGGACGGGCTCGGCCGCGCCATCGTGGGGATGGCCATCGGTCACAACCCCTAAGCGGAGCCGGGGCGGCCGCGTCGCGCTGCGCCGCTCATGGCTGGCGGCGGTAGAGGCCGCGGAAGGTGACGTTGACGCCTCCGCAGGCGAGGTTGTCGTCGACGACCAGCCAGGGGCCGACCCGCCGCAGCCAGACCTTGCAATCGGACGCGTCACCGGCCTCGACCGGCAGCGCCCCGTTCTCGCCGACGGCGAAGCTCACCGCGGCGCCCTGCGGGGCGACCGTGCCGGCGAATTCGCCGATATGGACGCCGCCGCGGCGCGCCCGCTCCGGATCCCCGGCGCCCCAGGTGGCGTCGCCCCCGAAGGTGAGCAGCCCCGGCTTGTCGGCCTGGGTGATGCGGATGCGCGCCTCCGCACGGGTCCAGGTGCCGAGCCAGTCCCCAGGCGCGACGGCACCGGGCGGCTCGACGGCGACGGCCTCGCCCGGGAGCCAGCCGGTCCGGCCCATATCGTCGCCCGCGCCCCGATAGTGGGCGCAGACATAGGCGCCGCGACGCTCGCCGAGGATGACGGGATCGGCGCTCACCAGGTAGGCGCGCTCGCGGCACGTGGCGCTCGGGTCCGGGCAGCCGGCGCGGGCGAGCCCGTCCTTGACGAAGGCCGTGCGCCCCGGCGCGCTGATGCGCCCGAAGGTTGGGGGCGCGCCGGACGCGAGCGAGGGGGACCGCCGGCACTCGTTCTCCTCCGCGCGCGCCGGACCAGCGAGCAGGGCGAGGGCGGAGACCAGGAGCAGCGGGGCGAGGAGCGGCGGGCGCATCGGGAAGGCTCTCGTTGTGGGTGCAGAGGTCGGTCAGCGCATCGCCACCGAAGCGGCGACACGGTCGGCCCTGTCCAGGGCGTCGGGGCGACCGGCATCGGCGAAGCCCAGCACCCGCAGGTAGCGCTGGCCGTCGAAGACCATCGTCTGCGTCACGCCGAGGGCACGGCCGCTCTTGGTGTCGGTCCCGGTGCCGCGCAGCCGCACGACGACCGCCTCGCCGCGACTGGACCGCGCCTCGTCCGTGACGTTCACGTCGGCGAAGTCCTTCTGCGCCGCGAACAGCCGGCGGGCGACCGCGACCTCCGCACCCGCCGGGACCGGCGCCTGACCGAGCGAGGGCGCGACGACGATCACCGGCTGCTCGCGCTCGGGATCGACGTCCTTGGGTCCCTCGGTGAGGAGGAGGCTGTTGCCCGCGAAGACCGCGGTCGGCCGGTAGCCCGCCATGTCGCCGACCGTGTAGGGCAGCGCCGCGACCTGATCGGTCAGGCTCGCCTTCGCGCGGAACGCGATCGTGCGGAGGGCCGCCTCGACGGAAGCGGCGGGCACCTGCCGGGCCGCCTTCTCGGGGACCTGCACGGTGACGAGCCCGGTCCCGGGGGCGCCGCGCACGACGGCGACCCATTTCGCGTAGGTGAGACCGTTGGCCGGCTGGGTGCCGCGCAAAACGAAGCCCTCACCGCCCGCGACCGGCAGGGGCTCGGCCCCGCCCTTCACCCGGAAGCCCGTGGCGGCCAGCGCCTCGGGGGTGAACCGGCCGTTGATCTGGTCCCAGGCCTCCGGCGGCATCTCCACCAGGATGATCGACGCGCCGGCCGGATGCTCGAAACCGGCGAAGCGCCGGCTCACGCTCATCCCGGCCGGCGGCGTCAGGCCGAGGGCGCCGGCGCCCGGAAAGACCGGGTCGGCCCGGGCCTCGCGGGCCGCGATCGCCAGGGGCGCGAAGACCAGTCCGGCCAGGATGACGCGCCGCGCCGGGCGTTGCGGGACAAGATGGGAGAGGGCGCCGCGCAGGCGCTCGCGAACCGACATGGTCAACCTTCAGGGAACGGTGGGACGACGAGGCGGGGAAGGCGAAGGTTCGGCTACCGCGTCGCCACGCGGCTGATGACGAAGGTGTTGCCCGAGAACTGGACCTGACCCGGCGCGCTCATGTGCTCCAGCATCAGGCGGAGGTTCCGGCCGAGCCGGGCGGAATCCGAGCGGGTCTCGTACCAGTACTCGGTGCTGGCCCCGCTCGCGCGCACCGGACGGTGGTGCTCGTAGCAGCGGAAGGCCGCCATGTACTCCTCGGCCGCCTGGACCTCCTGGGCCGAGAAGCCGCTCAGACGGACGACGTAGGCGCTGGGCAAACCCCCACAGCCCTCGCCGCCGGGCGCCGCCGCCACGGCGCCGCCGACCGGAGCGGCGTCAGGGGGCGCAGCGCCGGCATCGGCACCGCGGCGAGGCGCGATGACGCCGTCGAGCTTCGCGGTGAGGGCGGCCGCGAGGTCGGCGGCCACCGTCTTCGCCTCGGCGCCGACCCGCTCGAGCAGGCACTCGCGGTCGCACCCCTGGGGCAGGGGCGGCAGCTGGAGCCCGGCCACCTCGAACGAGCCGAGCGACTGACCGGTGCGGACGTTGAGGAGGCGTCCGGGGATACGGATCTCCGGACGGACGATATCCGAGTAGGCGGATTTCGACGCCGACGCGTAGATCTGGAACACCGCCACCACGTCGAGCGGCGGATTCTGGACCGCGCGGGCGACCTCGATCAGCTCGGCATCCCGCCGGCGCACCCGGTTGGCCTGGGTGAACCCCATCGCGACGGCGGTCTCGTCGTAGACGTTGTAGCCGCGCAGGTTCATGGTCTCAGACAGCTCGTGGATCACCCGCTGGAAGATGCGGTTGCCGCGGGGCACCGCGTCCTCGTCGGCGTCCTCGCCCATCACGACGACGTTGGGCTTGGTCTGCGCCCGGGCCGGTGCCGCGTAGGCGGAACCGAGGGCCAGGACGGCGAGGCAGGCGGCGCGGAACGCGGTGGTGCGGAACGCGGTGGTGCGGACGAGGGGCATCGGGATCCTCCAGGACATCGCGGGTCTCTCCGTCTTCGGACCGTCGGTGAGGCGAGTTGGCGTCATTCGGTGCAGGGACGTGGGGTCGGCGCCGCGCGGAAATCGTCGAGGTCGAGATCCGTCCGCAGGCGCGGATCGGCCAGGTCGCTGCACGGACCATCCGCGACCGGCAGGACGAAGCGGAGGGCACCGCTGCGGGCCGGCGCGATCAGGCTGACCTCCACCCTGCGGTTCACCCGTGACAGGGGTGCGTCGGGATCCTTCGGCCGCGCGGGTCCCCAGCCGTGGACGCGCAGGCGCTCCGGGGCGATGCCGTAGGTCTCGACGAGATGCGCCTTCACGGCCCGGGCCCGGGCCAGGGAGAGGCGGCGGTTGTAGGCGCGGCCGCCGGCGGCGTCGGTGTGGCCGGCGATCAGGAATCCGTGGCCCGCGAGCGGCTCGGCGCGCAGGGCCTCGCCGAGCGGTTCGAGCTGGATGCGCGCTTCGGGGGTCAGGCGCGCGCTGTCGTAGGCGAAGAACACGGTGAGATCGATCGACCGGGCGGGAACGACGCGGACCGCCGGGCCGCCGTCGTCGGGGCTGACCGCCAGCGGCCGCGCGGGCGCTCCCGGATTGCCGTCGGCGAACGGCGCGAGCGACCGGATGATCGCGGTCGGACCCGGGTTCGCGGCCCGCGCCTCCTCGGCCTCCGCCCGCTCCGCGGCCGGGTCCCGCGGCGGAGGCGCTTCGTCCGGCTGCGCTGCCCGGGCACCCGGCACCTCGGTGAGCGGGTTCGCCCGCGCGGGCGCGGCCAGCGCGAGGGCGAGGCCGACGGCGAGCAACAGTCCGGAGCGGCCGAGGCGCGCCCGCGCGGCGCGCGGCAGATCGTGGGTCCGCATCGCTTACCCTTCCAGTGTCCCGGGCCTTGCTTCGGCCCCTCTCACCCCGTCCATGGGCGGCCCAGAGCGATTTTCGTCGCCCGGCCTCGCGATCTTCGCGACGGCGCTCAGCGTCCCCGCAGGATGGCGTTCATCCCGGCCGGGTCGAGGGGTCCGTCGGTCGCCGGCCTGGGTTGGGGTGCCGGGCCGGGCCCGACCGGCCTGGTCCCCGGATCCGCGGCGGCGACCGGGCGCCCCTGGGCCGCCGCGATCCGCGTCAGGGTCGGGCTCCGGCCCAGGATCGCCGAGAGGCGGGTCGCGCTGTTGAAGCTCGTCGGATCCTTCGGATCGAGGCCGCCCTCCTTGTGGAGCGCGATGCCGGCCACGGAGGCGTCGAACATGAGCGAACCGGACGAGCCGCCGAGCGTGTCGCAGCGGTGGCGCAGGTCCGGGCCTTCGGCCTGGTCCTTCACGGCGAAGCAGCGGAAGCGGCTCATCACCTTCGGTCGTCCGAGGGGATGGTGGATGACCAGCATCGAGCGGTTGGCCGTCACCGGCTCGCCCGAGAGCCGCGCGGCGCCGTAGGTCGCGGTCGGATTGCCCGCCACGCGGGCGAGGGCGAAGTCGAGGCGGGCGTCGAACTCGACGGGCTTCGGGTCGATCTCGAACCGGCGGGAGCCTTTCCCGTCGAGGGTCAGGTAATCCATCAGGATCGACGCCTTGATCGGGCGCAGGTCGCCCGATTGCGGCAGGCAATGGTGGTTGGTCAGCACGTAGTCGCCGGTCAGGAGCGTCCCCGTGCAGGAGGCACCGACCTGCTGCCCGGTGCGGCCGTTCTGGAGCACGATGTCGACGCGGCCGATCGGTCGGGCGAGGGCCGCGAGGCCGTCCTTCGGGTCGAGCTCGCTCACGGGCTCGAAGGCGCCCTTGTTCTGGTCGACATAGGCGGCCGCGTCGCCGGTCGTCTGGCGCAGGGGCAGCTGCGCCCGGCCGTAATCGGCGGGATCGAAGCCGACGCTCTGCGCCCGCGCGGCATCGCCGCGGCCGAGCACGATCAGCGCGCAGGCCGTTCCCAGAAGGAGTGGGCCTCTCCGGCGCATCGCGATCATCCTCTCCCTCCTCTCGGTCCGCGAATCGGGCCCGCGCTCGCGGGGTCGATCGACAGCATTCGCAACACGCCGGATTCTCATCAGCGCGCCAGGGTGTGGACCAGGCGGCCGGCAAGCGCGCCGGTTCCGGCCTCCGGAACGGCCTGGACCGTGTAGACGAGGTTCTGCCGCGCGCCCTCGCGCAGGAAATAGCCGAGCGCGCCGTCCGCCAGCCGGACGGCCGGGAGGGCGGCGTCGCGCAGTTCCGGCCCGACCTGCACGCGCAGGCCCGGCTCCGCTCCGATGGCGAGCCCGCACAGGTCCGGCGTGAGGCGGCTCGCGGCCAGGTGATCGCCCGACTCCGCCGGTACCGGGCGCCGCTCGGGCGGGTCGGCTCCGAAGGCGACGCGGCGGCAGGAGGAGCCCGCCGGGGCGCGCAGCTCGGAGACGTGGATCGGCGACGCGATCCGGACTTCGATGCTGGGGGGAGGGGCGGCGGGAACGGCCGGCGCGTCGGGGCGCGGCTCGCTGACGGGATCGGGCCGCGTGGCCCCGAGAGCGAGCACACCGGCGAGTCCGGCTGCCGCGACGGCGCCGACCGGCAACGCGAGACGCCACCATCGCCGCGCCGGCGGCGTCTCGGCCCTCTCCGGAGGCCGCAGCGCGGTCAATGCGGCCAGGGCTCCGGGCACGCTGTGCGACGGCAGGATCCGCACGTTCCGGCCCATGCCGCGGAAGACGGCTTCGGCCTGCGCGCGCTCCGGCCCGTCCGGCAGGAGGACCGCCAGCGCGGCGTTCGGAGCTCCGGCGATCGTCGCGGTGGAGCGTTCGATCTTGTCGAGGAGCGCGTAGTCGCCGGGCAGCACCGCGAGGTCGAGATCGACCGCGCCGGTCGCCCAGAGGATGAGGTCGGCCTCCTCCGGTGCCGCGGCGAGCGGGTGGCCGCCCTCGGCGAGGCCGTGCGCCAGGCAGACCGGAACCTCCCAGGAGCGTCCGGCATCGAAGGAGCCCGACAGCCGCAGCTCGTGGGGCTCGGGCATCCGGCCCGTCCACCGGGCGAGCGGGCCGGCGGCCCCGCAGAGCCGGGCGTAATCGGCCGACCACGGCAGCGGGCGATAATCGCCGTCCGCGAAGGCGGCCGGGGCCGGAAGGCCGGGGCGCGGCCTGAGCCCGCGCAGCACCAGCGGTCCGCGGGTTGTGGGCACCACGACGAGGATGGCCGGACGCGTCATGCGCGGGCCGGTCTCCCGGACGGGCCGAGACCGGCCTGCCGGCTCGTCCGACGGCTCGTCCGACGGCTCGTCAAAGCAGGAACACCGCGCAGGCCGGGTCGCGGAGCATCCGGCCCATGAGGGCCGCGTCCGGCACGGCCGGGTCGAGGGCGAGCACCGCCGCGCCCTCGATCGCCGGACCGAGGTCGAGCCGGACCGTCTCGTCGCCGAGCCACGCCTCGATCACCCGCGGCATCTGCCCCGACTCGCCGCGCAGGACGAGGAGCGGCGGCGCGCCGTCCGCGGCCTCGAGGATCTCCAGCGCGTAGGCGCCGACCCGGCGCCGGAGAATCGCGCCGTCCGAGGCGGCCGCGGCGAGCGGCGCGTGGGCGAGCGCCAGGGCGCCGAGCATCGTCCGGTAGCGCCGGGCCGTCGCGGGGTCGCCGCGGATCGCCCGCACCGTCGCGAGGTCGACCGGGCCGTCGGGCGCACGGGTCGCGTGGGCCCAGAGCCCCGCGTGGTCCGGCCGGGCGGTCGTCGCCGCATCGCGCACGAGGGCGCGGGCCGCGTGGATCTCGGCGAGGAGCCGTGCCGCGTCGCTCACGCCGCGGCCTCCCCGGCATAGGCCGCCGCGAACGCGACCGCGAAGATGTCCCGATCCGCCGGGAACAGCGCGTCCAGCGGCCGGTGCCGGGCGAGGCCTTCGAGCGACCGCTCCAGCTCGGCCGCCGCCTCGGCGAGGCGCAGCAGCGCCGGTTCGGCGGCCGCGAACCCGGCCGCGAGGCCCTCCCGATCGTCGAATCCGGCGCGGCGCACGCGGCGCAGGTCGGCCTCGGCGGCCTCCAGCGCGCCCCGCACCGCCTCGGGCAGCGCGTCGCGATCGGCGATCCGGAGGGCCGCCGCGATGCGCAGCATCCGGCCGAGATGGGCCGCGAGCAGTCCCGCGCGCGTCCGGAGTTCGGCGTAGCTCTCGGCCTCCAGGCAGGTCGTCCGCTCGGCGATGGCGGCGCCGCCGCCGCCGCGGCGCAGGCGGTTGGCGATGCCCGACTGGACCCGGCCGAAGCTCACGGCCCGGAGCGTCGTCAGCGGGCGGGTCCGGTGGTAGGGCTCGAGGCGCAGGAAGTCGGCCAGGTCCTCGCGCTCGGCGCCGGTGAGGATCTTCGGGCCCTCCGGCCAGTCCGCCAGCAGGGTCGCCAGCGCCGCGGCGGGTTCGGCGGCCGCGAGATCGCCCAGGGCCGCGTCCAGCCGCTCCTCCCAGCCCGCGTGGGCGTCGAGGGCGGCGGGGGCCGCGAGGGCGTCGAGGCCTTCGAGGAGGCGGCCGGCCGCCTCGAAGGTCACGAAATGCTCCGCGACGATGCGGAAGCCCGGCCGCTCGCCCGTCGCCATCTCGGCGCGCCAGAAATCGAGGATGTCGTCGTCCGCGACCGACCGGCGGCCGCCCAGGAAGGTCAGGAGCGCCCGGAAGCGCCGCTCCAGCGGCGCCAGCGGCAGATGGGCGTTCCGGTAGGCGGCGAGATGCCGGGCCAGCCGCTTGGCCAGGATCGCCGCGCTTTCCGGGTCGGGCGCGGCGGCGAGCTCGTCGAGCCAGCCCGCGACGGTCGCGAACTGGGCCAAGTCCTCCGCGGTGAGCACGAACTCGGCCAGCGCGAGGAGCCGGGCGAGCCCGGCCCAGCCGGTGGACCAGGCGGTGCCGAGCACGGGGCCGCGGTCGTCGACGGCCGGGCCGCCGCCGAAGCGCGCCGAGAGGGCGGCCGGTCGCGCGAGGCCCGGGTCCAGGGCGAGGGTGATGAGATCGCGCCCGTCGCGGGCCCCGGCCGCCTCGGCCAGCGCGGCGAGGGCGTGGGCGAGGTCCCACAGGGGCTTGTCGCGGTTCGGGCGCACGGCACCCGTGACCACGCGGGCGAGCCAGGCACGGTCGGCGCGGGAGAGATCGCGGCCGTCGCCGATATTGGCGAGGTCGGCCGCGCAGCGCTCATCGTATCCGCCCGTCATGCGCCTCCCGGTCGCGGGCTGCCACGCAACCCCTTGTGATCGTTCGATTCGCCTTATGGTTACCTCGCGACCGGCCATCCGTCGACCTCCGGCGGCCATCCGGGCGCCACCCGTCTGCTCTGGGCGGTCCAGACGCGGTTCTGATCCCGTCGCGCTCCGGCTCAGCGCACCACGACGCGCGCGGCGGCCTCCGTGACCCCGGGCGTCGCCCGGATCCGGTCGAGGAGGTCCAGCACGTCCGGGGGCTGCAGGAGACGCGCCTCGCCGTCGGCGCCCGGCGCCGCCGCCAGCCACCGCGCGGCGAGCTCCGGCGGCAGGCCGCCCGGCACACCGAAGCAGGCGAACAGGTTCTCGAAGGGCTCCCCCGCGACGATCTCGTCGAGGCCGTAGCCCCGTGGATAGCGCCGCGAGTCTCCCGGCTTGAGGGCCAGCTGCGAGGCCGGGTTGTCGCGCACCGGCAGGGCGACGAAGGCGGTCTCGTCGGCCGCGACCACCCAGCAGTACAGGTTCTGCGCGACGCGGGACTCGATGCGCATCTCCAGGCGCTGACCGGCCGCGAACGGCGTGGCGGCGGCCGCCACCGAGAGGCGGCCGGCATCCGTGCGCGCGGTGGCGGCGAGGTGGTCCAGGAACGGCCGCGGGACGGGATCGCAGCCGAGCCCCTCCGTCGCGATCCGGCGTCGCCCCGTCGGGGCCAGGACAGCGCCGTCGCGCTGGAACTCGACCTCCATCCAGGATTGCCGGTCGTGGTCCGTGCGGAAGCGGCCGCGCGCGGTGACGGTGCCGGCGCAGGCGCTGCCGGGCGGCCGGCGGCGCACGTCGAGGCGCGCGCCGCGGAGCACCCGATTGGCCGAGCGGGCCTCCGCGTCGAGGGCGATGACGAGGCGGTCCGTGAGGGCGCCGGCGCAGGTGGAATGGCCGCCTTCCGCCACGAACGGGCAGACCTCGACGGCGCCGGCATTCGGTGCGGCCTGCGCGAACGCCTTCACCGCACCGTCCATGACCGCGTCGACGTCGGCGACGCCGGCGCCGACATGGATCGGTACGACCAGAGGGTCGCTCGTCGCCTTGCAGGCGGCGCTCTGCGTCACGGCCTGGAGCCGGAGGGAGGCGGTCTCGCCGGCCCGGCGGGGCTCGACCAGGAACACGGCCGCGTCCCCCGCGAAGGCGGACCGGATCTGCGCCTCGGCCTCCGCGCCCGAGAGGCCCGTCGTGCCCTCGCGCAGGGCCTTGATCCGCACGACGTCGGCCGCCGCCGCCAGCCTGACCCGGCCGGTCGCCTGGAGCCGCGTCTCGACGGCGAGGCGCACTTCCTCGGACTGCTCGCGCGACAGGGCCGTCTGGCCGGGCTCGACGCCGACGACCGCGAGCGTCAGGTCCGGCCGGCCGGCACAGGCCGCCACCGCATCGAGGAACGGTGCCAGCGCCTGCGTCGCGGGGTCGGCGCGCGCAGCCGCCGGGGCGAGCAGCAGCGCGGCGAGGAGGAGGCGCCTCATTCGGTCTCGTTCGCCCGGGCGTACTGATCGAGGGCGCGGACGAAGACCGGATTGAACCGCCCGTCCAGGGCACCGGTGTAGTAATCCGCGTCCTTGATGGCGCGCTGCACCGAGCGGATCGTCTCGGGCTTGAGCTTCTGAGCGGCGGTGTCGGTCGCCGAGACGGAGGCGGCGCCGAGTTCCCCGTGCTTCAGCGCGCGCAGGACCATGTCGGCCGAGCGCACGCCGGGGAAATACCGCCCGAAGCCGTTGTCGATCAGCGTCGCCATCGTGGCCATCGCCACCGGGTCGCCCCGGTCCGCCGCCTGCCGGAAGAGGTCGAAGCCCTGGCGCAGGTCCTTCGGGAAGCCGTAGGCGCCCGTCGCGTAGTGCGGCACGAGCTTGCTGATCGACGCGACGTCGCCCCCGGCCACGGCGCGGCGATACAGGGCGACCGCCTGCGCCTCGTCCTTCGGGATGCCGTTGCCGTACTCCAGCATCCGGGCAGCGTTGGCCAGCGCCACGACGTTCCCGCCTTCGCCCGCCTGCCGGTAGAGGCGGAACGCCTCGGCCTGCTGGCGCTTCACACCCTGGCCGTTCTCGTAGAGGGCGGCAAGGTTGTTCAGCGCCGAGATGCTCCCGGCCTTGGCGGCGCGGTCGTAGGCGGCGAGGGCCTCCTTGTAGCGGTCGGCCCGGTCGTAGGCGCGGCCGAGCTGGTAGGAGAGCCGGCGCAGGTCCGGATAGGCGGCCGCGGCCCCGCGGCAGGCTTCGATGGCGGCCGCGGGCTCGATCCGGCCGAGCTTCACGCCCGCGACCCCGCTCGGACGGTCGGGATCGTCCGTGCCGGCGGCGAGCTCGTCGCAGCGCTTGACGCGCGGATCGGCGCTCGGGTTCTTGCCGCCGAGATAGCCCTCGGCGAGGCTGCGATAGGCGCAGACCTCGCCGCAGGAATCGAGATAGGCCTGATATTGCCGCTGGGTCCCGAACTTGGCCCAGTTCTCCTGATCGATCGCCGCCGCGTCCCGGCGCCGCCCGGCCAGGAGCCTGTCCATGGCCTGAGGCCGGTACAGGCAGATCTCGCCGCAGGCGCCGATATAGGCCTCGAAGCCCTCCCGGTTGCCGAGCGCTTCGGCCCGCCGCCATGCCGCCTCGTCCCGGATGGCCTCGACCCCCTTCGCGACGGCCGCCACCGGCAGGGAGGCCTTGAGGACGATCGGGGCCTCGTCGATCTCGGGCACCTGTTCGCGGCCCGACGCGCGGCGGGCCGCGTCCTCCACCTCGCGGCGGAGGTAGCGCTTCAGCTCCGTCCACTGCACGAGCCCGTCGCCGTCGCCCTGATGGTCGCGCGCGTCGGCGAGGCCCGACACGCCCATCAGGAACCGGCTGGTCAGCAGGCCGAGCTTGTTCGCCTCGTCCCAGTTGGCCGGTGTCGCGCCCGATGTCGCCACCAGCCGGACGATGCCGCCCTCCGTCTTCGGCCGGGCGGGGGCGAAGCCGGGCGCGGACACCGCCAGCAGGCTCTCGCCCTTGCGGCCGGTCTCGCCGGTGAAGCAGGCATCGACCATCACGACGAGCTGGTGGTCGGCGCCGATCTTGCGCTTCACGAGCTCGAGGTTGCGGTACAGGGTCTCCAGCGCGTACCCGCTCTCGCCCTGGTTCGGGTTGCCGTCCTCGGGCAGCAGGAACGGCTGCTTGGTGGCGAGATCCGGGACGCCGTGGCCGGAATAGTACACGAAGACGTTCGAGTGGCCCTCGCGCACGCTGCGCCAGAGGCGGCCGGATTGCGGGTTCCGCTCGGTGCCGAAGACCTGGTTGAACTCGTTGAGGGTCGCGTCCTTCAGGAGGAAGACGTTGCTCTCGCGGTAGCCCAGGCGCTCGATCAGGTAGGCGCGGATCGCCTCGGCATCGTTGTGCGCGTAGTCGACAGGCACGGTCTGCTTGTAGCTGCGGTTCCCGATCACCACCGCCACGGCATCGGCATTGTCGGCGAAGGCTGCCGGATCCGGGGCGGCCCTGGCCGGCGCGAGCGGGGCGAGGCAGCTCATCCCGAGCAGGATGAGCGCGGTGCGGGTGGCCCGCCGCAGCGCGGATACCGGGTTGGCTCTCGGCAAGCGCGTCCTCCTGTCCGGGTCGCGGCCCGGTTTCATCGTCCTCGGAACGGGGCGCGCCCGGTCGGCACGCGCGACAGGGTTATCCGCTGGAGGATCGGGAAACAATCTCACGGTGCGAGCGCGACCGGTCGAGGCGGGCTCCGCGACGATGCGGATGACATCGGGGGCGCAGGTGCCGGTGCGGGGAGCGGGCATCTCAGCCCCAGCCGAGATACGCGACGATCAGGCTGAGGGCGGCGAGGTGGAGCGGCGAGAGGGCGGTCAGCATGGTCTCGCTCCTCACGGCAGGTAGAGACCGCGGCCGCAGCGGCGGGCGCGCCGCGCCTCGAAGTAGCCGGTGTAGCGGTTGTAGACCTCGACCGTGCGGTAGACGCAGTAACGGCCGGAGTTGCGACCGTTGTAGTAGACGCCGCCGTTGTCGAGATCGACGCCGAGGAACTCCTGGTTCCCGTGCTGCGGCGCAGCCTCCTGGGCGAGAGCGGGACCCGCGACGCAGAGAAGGCTGGCGGAGAGGACGAGGATCTTGGTCTTGGTCATCTCGGGTCTCCCTGGTCGGGCGGTGGATCGTCCGCCTCGACAGGGGCATGGGTCGGCCAGACGCGGTTTCGTGCGGCCGGCGCGGTGTGACGCGAAAAATTTTTTCCGACAGGCGCGGCCGAGATGGCGTCGGTCGTCCGGTAACCGCCCGACGGCGGCGGTGTCCGTCGCCATCGACGGCAGGGTCACCACGATCAGCCTTGACCCACAGGACCGTCAGCGCGCTCCGATCGAGAGCGACGCGGGCACTGCGTTCTGTCCAGAACACGCGACGCGACGGCGTCGAATGCTCATCATCCGCCGCAAGCCATCCCGGCTTACTGAACCGGTAACACTATTTCTCACGATTCGTTGACCCGGGATCGGAGAGGGGTCAATACAGCGTCCACTGATCGTTGAGAGCCTATGCGATGGACGGCGAATACTGTTAAGGGCTTCTCTTCATTTGAGAGGTATTCATGAAATCTCTCGTGGTGGCTCCGGCTGCGCGCGTGGCGGACCGGATCGTGCTCCCGACCGCCTGAGGGTGGACAGGCTCTCGCCGCCGACCGCCCGGATCCGGTCCACCACGCCTGCGCAACCGTGCGCGGACTGCAGACCTGTTCTCGACGCCGGTGCGGATCGCGCGCGGTGTCGACTCGGAAACGACATCTCCCGGGGCCGACATGTGCCAGGTGTTTCAGCATCCTCCGCGCTCAGCTTGCCTGACCGTCCGTCCTGGGGACCCTCACACCCGATCGGTCTCGGCTCTCCTCGGCGTCGGGATCGTGAGCGCGGCCTTGCTCGGCCCGGCGATGTCGGCGCGGGCCGACGATGGGCCGAGCTACGGCGATGACCGACGCGGCATCTTCCTGCCCTTCCTCAACGCGCCGCGACCCGGCGACGCCATCACGAAGTCCCCGCGCCTCGGCCTGTCGTTCGGCCGCGAGCCTCGTCCGGTGCTCGTTGATACCGGTTCGACCGGCATCGTGGTCTCAGCCGCTCGGATTCCCGACAACGAGAGCCTGCCGAGCGAGCCCGGACGGCTGACCTACTCGAGTTCCGGCCGGATCATGGTCGGACGCTGGGTGCGCGTCCCGGTTTCCATCGTCGGCCGCGATGGAGCGAGCGTGGTCACGCAGCCCATCCGGGTCCTCGCCGTCGACCGGATCGACTGCACCGCGCGCGCTCGCAGCTGCACGCCCGAGGTGGCGCCGGCCCACGTGGCGATGATGGGGATCGGTTTCGGCCGCGAGGACGACAGCCAGACGCAGAGCACGCCGGACACCAATCCGCTCCTCAACGCGGAGCCGCCGGGACCCGGTTCGGTGCACCGCGGCTACGTGCTGACCCGACGCGGCGTGCATGTCGGCTTGACGCGCGCCAACACGCGCGGCCGCTATCGCTTCGTGAAGCTCGACCCGCACCCGCACGTGCCGGGCGACTGGCTCGGCGTTTCCGTCTGCATCACCGTCGACGGCCGTGAGCCCGCCGCCTGCGGCCGGGGGCTCCTCGATACCGGTGTCACCGGCATGTTCCTGACGCTGCCGCCGTCCCAGGTCGCCGACAGCCTCCGGGCCGATGCGGGCGATCACGCCGTGCTCCGCCCGGGAACGCGTCTCGGCTTCCAGTTCGGCGACGCGGCCGGCTACGCGATCGATGTCGGAGACCGAGCCGCGCCGCTCGCTCCCGAACGCATCGTCCTCAACACGGTGCGCCCGCAGCCCTTCATCAACACGGGACTGCACGTCCTGAACGGCTTCGACGTCCTCTACGACGCCGACCGCGGCTATTACGGCTTCCAAGCCCGCGACGCACAGTCGGCGTCCGACGACCCGTGATCTGCGCATCGGCCGCCGTGTCGTCCGCCTTCTCCCGCACCGAGTCCGCCATGCTGCGCAACGCCTTTCTCACTGCCGTGATCCTCGTCCCGACCGCCGGATACGCGGCGGAGGTCGATTGCGGCGCCTCCGCGAACCAGATGGACGCCAACATCTGCACGGCCCAGGAATTCGACCGGGCCGATGCGGAGCTGAACCGCCGCTACGCGACCCTGCGCAGCAAGCTCGACGAGAACGGCCGACGCAATCTGGTCGCCGCCGAGCGCGCCTGGATCGCCTTCCGCGATTCCGAGTGCAACCTGCGGACAGGCTTCAACACGCTGACGCCCGACGACAACGGAAGCATCGCCCCGATGCTGCTGGGCGCGTGCAAGATCACGCTGACGCGCCAGCGGATCCAGGACCTGGCAGCCCAGATCAAGTGCCCGGGCGGCGACCTGTCGTGCTCGCCCTGACTACCTCCCGTCTTTCCCAACCACCGGCCTGAGCGAGCTGCCATGATCATCGTCACGACCGAGAACATTCCGAACTACCACGTGCGCGAGGTCCGCGGCCCCTGCTTCGGCGCCGTGGTGCACAGTCGCGGTGCGGTGGGCAATTTCACCGCCGGACTGCGCAGCATCATGGGCGGCGAGATCAGCGAGTACAGCCAGCTGATCGAGCAGGCGCGGTCGCAGGCGATCGACCGCATGGCGCAGAACGCGGCGCAACTCGGCGCCAACGCCGTCGTCATGATGCGTTTCGATACCGCGGACACCGACCAGTCGATGATGGGCGTCGTCGCCTACGGCACCGCCGTGGTCGTCGAGGCACGCTGAGGTCGCGGCCCGGGCCGCGTTCCGCTCCGACCCGCCGTCACCCGCCGCGCGCAGGACCCCTCAGCCGGGTCGATGCGACGTGCGAACCGGATCTCAGAGCCATGAATCACAAGCGCCCACGCCTGCTGCAGGCCTCGGCCCCCGTCCTTGCCGGGCTGCTCGCCTGCCTCGCCGTGCCGACGACCGCCGGAGCCGACCAGCCGTCCGCGAAACTCTGCCTGACCGAGACCTCCACGCCGGGCACGACGGCGTGCATGACCCGCGCCCTGCAGGAGGCCGACGCGAAGCTCAACGCGGCCTACAGGAAGGCGATGTCGGTGATCGATCACGACGACCGCACGCCGGACCCCGACGCCAGGGCGCTCTGGAAGACGCGGCTCGAGCGGGCGCAGCGGGCCTGGATCGCCTTCCGGGACGCGGATTGCGGCGACCTGACCGACAGCGAGTGGGCCAACGGGAGCGGCGCGAACGCGGCGCTGCCCGCCTGCCTCTACGACAAGACCGTCCAGAGGACGGACGACTTGCTGAGCCGCTACCCGCTGCATTGAGAAGCGGCGCGGCATCGCCTGGGGCCCGTCGCGAACCGGTGAACACTTCGGTTCCGCCGGAAGCTCCCCCGGCCCCGATGCAGTCCTCGTCCGCTTGCGGACGGGCGGCCGTCCGGCGCCCGATCTCACCCCGCTTCGATGGGACCGGGAGGACGCGGCGCCGGCGGCTCGGCCGGCGGGTCCCCGTCGGGCGGTGCGGGCTCCGGCAGCGGATCGTCGATGGGAGGCAGCGGGTCGTCCCCGGGACGCGGCGTATCCGACGACATGGTGCGGTGTCCTGTCCGAATCTTTGGGCGGTCGGGGACGTAACGCGCGTCGGTCCGGTCGGATGCGGCCTCGTCAGCCGAAGGTCAGCGCCGACCGTTCCCGGAGCGCCCTGCGCAGGGCCCGGCTGAGGTCGGCCACCGAGTAGGGCTTGTGCAGGAGCTCGAAGCCGTCGGTGCCCTCCGACGCCAGCACGTGGCTGTAGCCGGAGGTGAGGACGACGGGCAGGTAGGGACGACGGCGCCTGATCTCCCGGGCCAGATCGACGCCGTTCATGCCCGGCATCACCACGTCGGAGAAGACGATCTCGATCTCCTGGCCGTTCGCCTCGATCGTGGCGATAGCCGCCTGCGCGTCCTTCACCCAGACAGCCCTGTAGCCGAGTTCCACGAGGGCTTGCCGGGCGAAGGCGCCGACCTCCTCGTTGTCCTCCACCACGAGGACGGGTGTGCCGTGACCCTCGGCGAGCGGCTCCGGCTCGTCCGGCACGCCCTCCTGGACCTCCGCCTGCTGGGACCGGGGCAGGAACAGCGTGAAGGTGGTCCCGACGCCGACGACGCTGTCGACCGCGACGTCACCGCCCGATTGCTTGGCGAAGCCGAACACCTGGCTGAGGCCGAGGCCGGTGCCGTGGCCGACGCCCTTCGTCGTGAAGAACGGCTCGAAGATGCGTTCGAGGAGGTCGGCTTCGATGCCCGAGCCGGTATCCGAGACCGACACGGCCACGAAATCGCCGGGCACGGCCGGATGCGCCCGCAGCGCCGGGATGCGGTCCGCGCGCCGCACCTTGATCACGAGGCGGCACTCGCCCTGCATGGCATCGCGGGCGTTCACCACGAGGTTGACGAGGGCCGTGTCGAACTGGCTGGGGTCGGCATCGACGTGGCAGCGCAGCCTGCGGCCGTCCGCGTCCGTGCCGGCATCCGTGTCGGTCGCGACGTGGATGCGCGCGCCGGTCAGCGTGCCGACCATGTCGGCGATGGCGGCCACCGACTGCACCACGTCGAAGATCGACGGCCGGAGCGCCTGCCGGCGCGCGAAGGCCAGCAACTGGCTGGTCAATCTGGCGGCACGGTCGACCGTGTCGGCGATGGCGTCGACGTAGCGGCCCCGCCGATCCTCGCTGAGGCCCGGTCGCTTCAACAGATCGGTCGACGACTTGATGACGGTCAGCAGGTTGTTGAAGTCGTGCGCCACGCCGCCGGTGAGCTGCCCGACGGCCTCCATCTTCTGCGACTGACGCAGCTGCTCCTCGAGGGCGCGGCGCTCCGTGACGTCGCGCCCTGTCGCGTGGAACCGGTCTTCGCGCGCGATGGCGTTCCAGGCGATCCAGCGATACGCGCCGTCGGCGGTCCGGAACCGGACGTCGAGGTCCGACAGCGTGTGGCCGGTCCGCAACGTCTCGAACGCGCTGGCCGCGGTCTCGCCGTCGTCCGGATGGATCAGGGTATCGATGCGGATGCCGACCAAGCTGCCGGCCGGCCACCCGAGCAGCTCCGTCCAGGCCGGGTTGACCGCCTGGCAGGTTCCGTCGAGGGCGCAGACCACGAGAAGGTCGCGGCTCGTCCGCCAGACCAGGTCATGCTCGATCTTCCGGTCGCGCGTCCGGACCTCCCGCCGCTCCTCGTCCGCCTGCCGGGCCGCCGGATCCTCGAGAAGGATCGCGACGCGGTTCTGCGTCCCGCTACCGGTCCGCATCGCGCGGACATCGAGGATGGGTCCCGTTCGCGACAGGGCTCCCTTGAACCGGGCGCTGTGCCCGGATCGCGCCACGTCACCGAGGGTGTCGAACCAGCGTCGGGCGTGGTCCGGCTCGAGCGCGCTCATCCAGCGTCCCGCTGCGGCGCCGAGGCCGGACTGATCCTCGAAGGCGGCGTTGGTCTCCACGACGCGGTAATCCGCGGCCCTGCCATCCCCGTCGAAGCGCAGCTCGACGATGCAGAAGCCCACCGCGTCGTCCGCCCGGGCATGCCGCGGCGCGATGGTCCGCTCGACGGCCTGCGCCTCGCGCTGCCGGAAGCGCGTGAGGTCGAGCTGACTGCCGAAGAAGAACAGCAACTCGCCGAGCGGTCCGAAGACGGGGCTGATGTAGAGTTCGTTGACGAAGGTGCTGCCGTCGCGCCGATAGTTCAGCAGCTCGACCACCACGTCGCGCCGCGCGGCGATGGCATCGCGGATGCGGGCGACATCGGCCGGATCCGTCGCGGGCCCCTGGAGGAAGCGGCAATTGCGCCCGATCAGCTCCCCCGCCGAATAGCCGGAGAGTTCCAGGAAGGCGCGGTTGGCGAAGACGATCGGGTTGTCGGGCAGATTCGGATCGGTGACGATCATCGCCATCCGGGTCTTGTCGGCGGCGGTGAACAGAAGATCGGAGCGGGCGGTGCCGACTCCGGCCAGAGTGGTTGTCGGGGCGGTGACCGGGGCCTGTGACGCGCGCAGGCGCGCGTTCTCCTCAACCAGCGCGCGCTCGCGCCGACGCAGCCGCTCGACCTCCCCCCGAAGATCTTCGATGCTCATGGCCCGGTCTTATCCGGAGCCGCCGCCGCGTCCAACCGCAACCGGCACGCGGATGCGAGAAGGGGGTGTGACCTCTGGTCCCGACAGTGCCGGCGTCGGCCACCGGACGTTCGGATCCTGCGATGCCGGAAGGGGGCGGGTCCGCCGGTTCCCGACCCGCGATGACCGGCGCTGACTCCACGGGAGTCCGGAGACAGCGGCGGGCTGCGGGCGGTCGTGCCGCCGGGACCGGTCTCTCGCGTTCCGGCCGGATGCGGCCTCGGGACCCCGCGAACGCGAACGGCCGGAGTTCAACTCCGGCCGCTCGGTCGACGCGGTGCGTGTCGCTTACCGCAGGAGCTGGAGGACGCCCTGCTGGGCGGAGTTGGCCAGCGACAGGGCCGAGATGCCCATCGACTGGCGGGTCGACAGCGCCTGCGAGTTGGCCGCCTCCTGGTTCAGGTCGGCGTTCGTCAGGTTGGCCGAGCCCGTCTGCAGCACGTTGATCAGCTGCTTGGAGAAGTCCTGGCGGTTCTGAACCACCGACAGGTTCGAGCCCAGCGTGCTCGCCGCGGAGTTCAGGGCCGCGCCGGCCGTGGTCAGGACCGCCAGGGTCTTGTTGACGTCGGCGTTCAGCAGGAAGTTGCCGAGGCCGTTCTGGCTGGTCGAGCTGTTCGAGTTGGTGATCGACGACAGGCCCAGGCCGCTGGAGGTCGCGTCGACCGAGGCGACGTTCAGGTTCGAGCTGCCGGTGTCGTTGAACTTGATGTTCATGTCATTGCCCTTGCCGGCAATGAGGTTGACGCCGTTGTAGCTGGCGTCGCTGGCGAGCTGCGTGATCTGGTTGAGCAGGTTGTTGTACTGGTTGGCCAGCGAGGCGCGCTGCGTCACGCCCGAGATCGACAGGTCGCTGGACACCACGGTGCTGGCGGCGGTGCCGTAGGTCGAGGCGGTGGTGGCCGAGGCGGTGAAGCCGAGCGCCGTCTGGCTGCCGGAGTTCTGGAATTCCACGTCCGCCTGAGC